>NC_018868.3:900000-1035000 GCF_000305785.2 Simiduia agarivorans SA1 = DSM 21679
CCGATTACCCGCTCTGGACCGCCGCGGTCAAATTAGCCGGCGGCAACCCTGTTCACTACCTGTGCGATGAACAGGCCGACTGGTTTCCCGATATCGACAACATCCGCTCGCGCATCACCGACAAGACCCGCGGCCTGGTGATTATTAACCCCAATAATCCGACTGGTGCAGTGTATAGCCAGGATTTGCTCGAACAGCTGGTGGCGTTGGCCCGCGAACACAATCTGATCGTTTTCGCCGACGAGATCTACAGCAAAATCCTCTATGATAACGCCGCTTTCGTGCCACTGGGCCGGCTCGCCGACGACATTGTCTGCCTGAGCTTTAACGGCTTGTCAAAAAATTACCGTCTGGCCGGATTCCGCGCAGGCTGGATGACCATCACAGGCGCCAAACATAAGGCCCGGGGATACATCGAAGGCCTGAATATGCTGGCATCCATGCGCCTGTGCGCCAACGTACCTGCCATGTTTGCCATTCAAACTGCGCTGGGCGGTTATCAGAGCATCAACGAACTGATTGCCCCGGGTGGGCGTTTGTACGAGCAACGCGAAGCCGCTTACAATGCGCTATCGCAAATACCGGGCGTCAGCTGTGTTAAACCCAAGGGAGCACTTTACATGTTCCCTAAAATCGACCTCAGCCAGAAAGCCATCAAAGATGACCAGCAAATGGTATTGGACTTTTTGCTTCAAGAAAAAATACTGATCGTCCAGGGTACCGCGTTCAACTGGCCGACACCGGATCATTTCAGGGTGGTTTTTTTGCCGCGTCAGGATGAAATCACCCGCGCAATGAAACAGTTCGGCAAATTCATAGCCAAGTACAGTCAAGCCTGATGAGCGACATTCATATTGATGACTTCTATCGCGATGCGGCCAAGGCGCTGAGTCAACTCTATGCGTTTTTCCCTCGCCCCAGCGCGGTTTATGTAGAAGATATCGCCGGCCCCGATTCACCGGATGAATTCGGTTTGCACTCCACCCGCCACATGGCGGCCTTCAGTGCGTTGTTATGGCTGGCCAATGCCGGCTACGTCACCTACGCCGACACCATCCGCCAGGAGGCCATCGACCAGGCCTGCCTGAGCCACAAAGGTTTCACACTGTTGTGCGCCCCCTGTAATTGTATTGAGAGCATTGCCTGGCTGAACCGCCAGCAAGGTGAAGCTGCGCTGCCCGATTCGGTACAACAGGAACGACTGAGCAATATC
This sequence comes from Simiduia agarivorans SA1 = DSM 21679, assembly GCF_000305785.2. Classification (NCBI taxonomy): domain Bacteria; kingdom Pseudomonadati; phylum Pseudomonadota; class Gammaproteobacteria; order Cellvibrionales; family Cellvibrionaceae; genus Simiduia; species Simiduia agarivorans. The sequence goes on from NC_018868.3 coordinate 901,214, forward strand.
TATATCATGCGCCAGCTCGTCGCCAAAGGTCACTCTGGCGATATACGTCAGTTTATGCTTCAGCTACTGAACGATGGACGCCAACACTGAAGTGATGCAGTTTAAGCGCGCGCTCGGGATCAACATCGGGAAAATCCGCTGACTGAGGCAGTCGACCTCGCCATTGCGCCTCGGGACAATGCTCGTGGAATAAATCCAGTAAAAATTCGCTATCGAGCTCCGGCGCATTCAAACAGGCCAGGATATCGCCTCCATCAGGTAATAGTTCCGGCAAACGACGCAGCACCTTAAGGTAATCTTTGGTAGCGACAAAACTGCCTTTCTGAAACGACGGTGGATCGATGATAATTAAATCGTAGGGCCCTGCCCGTTTGATTCTGCCCCAGCTTTTGAGAATATTTTCGGCCAGAAATTTCACCTGACCCAGGTTCTGCTCATTCAAACGGTGGTTTTCCCTGCCCCGTGCCAGTGCCGCACTGCTCATATCCACATTCACCACCTGCCGGGCACCTGCGGCCAACGCCACCACAGATAATGCGCAAGTATAAGAAAACAGATTCAACACCCGTTTATCCCGCGCATGTCGTTCCAGCCAATGCCGGCCGGGCTCCATATCCAGGAAAAAACCCAGATTCTGTGCACCGCCCACCTGCAAGCCAAATCTCAAAACGCCACACACCGCATGGAATGCATGGGCTTTTTGCCTGAGCCATTGAACTGGCGCACCGGACTGAAAGCGGAACTGAATAGCAATTGAATAACCCGAATCCGGCAGTTGATTCAGCAGGTCATTCAACTGCGCTCTCGCAGCGTCACCGGGATCTTTGTACAGAGTCGCGATAATCAGATCCGCAAAACAGTCCAGCGTAAGGGCTTCCAGCCCCGCAAAGCATCCCCCGCGGCCATGAAATAACCGCCGGCTGTCTTTGCCGGGAGATTGCAACCAACGCTCGATTGACGCCGCGACCGGTGATAAATCCCAACTCACAGCGCCATCCCCAGCGGATAAAGCACTGCATCCCGGTAACCCGTGATAACCCGGATGTGACCCGCCCACTCGCGATCCAGTATGGGATCATTGGTATCGAGTAACAGCGGGCGCCCCTGCAGCGCTTCCAGTTTGGTTTTGGTGGCAATAATCCAGATATTGTCGCGCCCGATCCGCTTCAGCACGGCAGGCGATAATTGCTGATTACCACGACCAAACACGTGCCCTTGTCCGCCAATCGCCGTGACCACCAGCACCACCTTACCCCGATGCGCCGCCAACCGTTGCTCCAATGACACCGCATCCACATCCTTGGCCACCAGCGATTCATTCTGAACCACGTCCACACCGAGCAACGTGGCGTCAAGCCCCATCGCCTCGGTGACTGCAAAGGTGGTTGAACCCGGCGCAAAAATATAGAGGGTATCGGGCTCCATCGCTTCGCGGATGTCAGCGGCAATGTCGTCAAGCACCAACGGCTCGGATTCAACCCCACCTTGCTTTACCGCCTGAATATACCTGGGCTCGGCCGGCACCTGGAGTTCTCCGTAATAACGCGATTGCACCCGCCCGGCACGGAAGGCGTCTTCATCGATATCGCGCACCTCGCCGAGATCGAGCGCCACCAGACGCCCCGCTACCATGGCACGTACAATTTCTGTGGCCGCTTCGGGCACGATCGCATACACCGATGAATGCATTTTAACGCCGCTGGGCAGGCCCAATACCGGCTGGCTATCACCCAGCGCGGCATAAATATCCCTCGCCGTGCCATCACCGCCCACAAACAAAATCAGGTCTACCTGCTGCTGTTTCAGTGCCTTTGCCGCACGGCGGGTATCTTCGGCGGTACTGGGTTCGCTGGCTGCTTGCACCACAACCGGCGCAAAGCCGGCGGCACGCGCAATCGCTTCGCCCATCGCCCCCCCGATGGTGTAAAGATCAATCGGCAATGCCGCCAACGGCTGCAAACAACGAAGTGCCCGGTCTGGCGCTCTGGGTGTCTGCCCCAGCGCCTGCGCCTGCGCAACAATATCGCTGCCGTCACTACCCTTCAGACCGGCGGGGCCACCCATGCCGGCAAACGGATTAATGATTAAGCCCAGGCGAAAACGCCGGGCTTGCGCTGACGTGCCTGATTCGTATTGAGTCATAACAAATCACAATTTATTAAAAGGTTGAACTAAACCGACCTGCCACTCTCTAACTGGCGATCATGCAGTATTAGAGCAGGAGTCAGTATGACAGAGCATCGCATTTCGCCCTTAGCCCTTCGTAAGCCGCTGCCGGCCATTCCCCGCACTCTGCCGCGCAATGTCAGCAGAGGCCTGATGCTCGCGTTGACCAACGCGAAAATGGTCAATCAATTTGGAAAAGAGATTCCGCTCACTCAGGCGATGATCGAATCCGTCTTATCCAAGCTGACCAAAGCCGAACAAGTGTAACCACTGTCTTGCAGCGTCGGACAGTCCGCACGCTGGCAGCGGATGAAAACGGAATTCGCGACGCTCGGGATAGCTCCGGCGCAGCTGGTCAAAGCCCTGCTTGATCTCTGTTTCGTTTCCGGCCTGCGCCACCATCGCGCGCAGGCGTGCATCATCGTCGGCAATCGGGTACGCGCTGAGCAGTTGCTCGCGCACATCCGCCCAGTCCCCGGGGCTCAATGGCGGCAGAGGACCTGTGGCATTCGCAGCGTCAAACTGTTCCGAATCGGCCCATTCTGCCATCGACCAATGCCGGCACATGGCCTGAAATACCATGCGCGTACCCGCCAACTTACCATCGAGCGAATAACCGGCAATGTGGGGGCTTCCGATTTCTGCCAGGTGCAGCAAATGCGGGTCAACCCAGGGTTCATATTCCCACACATCCAGTACCAGCAAAACATCCGGCCGGCGCCGTTTAAACGCCAACAATAATGCATTGTCTATGACCGGACCGCGCCCGGCACTGATCAATACCGCCGATTCCGGCAGGCGATCCAGCAGCTCCTCACCGATCATATGGTAGGTGGGAAAAACACCATCACGGGTAAGGGGCGCGTGCATACAGACAATCGGTTGCGCAAAAACCTCTGCCAGTGAAACCAGACGGGAATCCTGCTGATCCAACAGCGGATCGTAGGCGCAGGCAGATATGCCCAGTGCGGTACAGCGATCAAGCAGCCGGCCTCCCACATTGCCCGCACCCACAATGCCAAATGCGCTGGTGGTAAAATTGACGTTCAACTGTGCCAGTGCAGCGAAAACATACTCTACAACGGAATTTGCGTTGCAGCCCGGTGCATTGCTGAAACCAATGCCCCTGCGCTCAAGCAGCGCCTGATCCACATGATCACAACCAATAGTGCAGGTACCTACAAAATCCAGGCGACTTTCTGCTAACAACGCTTCGTTAACCTGGGTCACCGAACGCACGATCAGCGCATCAGCGTCGCGCAGAGCATCGGCCTGCAGCTCGCGACCTTTGAAGCGCCGGACCTCACCCAAGCGGCCGAACCAGTGCTCGGCGTCGGGAACATTTTCATCAACCAATATCCGTTTTTTGTCATTCATAAGGCTAATTCCCGGCTGATGCGCACACGCGCCGCAGCTTTTTTTCCAGGCGCCCGATGCCAAAGGCGTTCAGCGTCGCCACCGCATCGTCCATGTCAATCCGGCCTGGCAACAGCTGATCCCGGTGACGTATGATTGGCTGATCTACCACTATCGCAGCCAATTGTCGGGCCAGAGCAATTTGCTCTCGCGCCCCGGTTAATTTGTGTACCAGGTTTTTTGCGCCGCGTAACGGCAAGCTGGCCAGCACATCCGGATGCCCGAGGTGATGGGCGATATCACCTGCAGCCAGAATACCTGCTGCCGTTTTTGCACCGATACCGGGGACCCCGGGAATGTCGTCCGAGCTGTCGCCCACCAATGCCAGGTAATCCACCATTTGTTCAGGCCACACACCAAAACGTTGATAGATGTCCTCTGCATAGCTTTTTTTATCAGCGGCATAATCCCAAAGGTAATCCTGCGGGCGCTTCAGCAGCTGCCCCAGATCTTTATCCCGGGTGAGGATGGCCACAGGATCGGGTTCACCGTGTAACTGGGTCAGCAAACAGCCGATCAGGTCGTCAGCCTCGTATTCTTCGCTGGCAAAGCAGGCAAAACCCAACACTTCTGCCACTTCTCTGCACGCGGCCAGTTGAAAAGCCAACGCCGCGTCCGGCAAGGCCCTGCTGCATTTGTATTCTGGGTAAAGTCTGTGTCTGAAACCCGTCTCCAGGCTTTCATCAAAGCACATACCCACATGGGATGGCTGAGCGGCGAGTAAATCCAAAAGGAAACTGGTAAAACCATACACCGCCTCGGTACTGTAGCCATTCTGGCTTTCCCAATTAGGCGGCAAAGAAAAATAAGCGCGGAAGATATAGATGGAAGCGTCCACCAGCCAGCGTTTAGCGGGACCGTTAGAATTTTTAGCTATATCCATGATTTTTTGAGCGTAGAAGGCAAACACGAAGCAAAATGAGGGAACATTTGCCCCAAGGCTGCGCTTAAAAAAGCGCCAATTTGGCCAGCTTGCGGTCAGAGCCAGGTTGCCATAGGCCCCCGGAACCCTGCTGTTAGACGCAAGTGGAATAACAGCAGTATGGCCTAATCCGGACCGCTTGTGTAGCGGTTCTAAACCCCGTAACGTAGAATTGCCCTACCCATTAAACCCTTGAGCCCGAAAGGCCAACGCAGTTGGAGGTGTTTTATGAGTGACGCATTATCGCGACCGAACAGCAACGTCATCGATTTGTTCACCGGCAGGCCGCTTCTGGAAGCTCAACGCGAGCGCTTCATCCGCATTTCCCCAGAGCTCGACGGATTGGAAATGCTCTACTCCAACGACACCCACAAAAACAAATTATTCAGCCTGAAAATACTCTGCTGGGCCTTGCGGGAGAATGGCGAAGTGGTCGGTCTGGTACCCTGGCTGAACAAGCTGGTTGCGTGTCCGGCTATTAAAGACCCACTCAACGGCACCTTTGAGGGTTACTACGACCCCGGTATCGAGGAAATATTTTTTGATCCGCCTATTCACAAAATCGTTGAACTGGAATCGGCGGCGGAGTATTACGAAGCCAGCAGCCCTGATCCGAAAGCGTTAGTGCAAGAAATCCCCGACACAATTGGTACACATGCTGTGTTGTCCGAGCGGGGCTCGCACAGCCTGACCCTGTCCGAGGTGGTAAGTTGGCGACTGCTGAACGACGGCACTGTTGAAGGCATGCTGGTCGACCCCGATCTGGTCATGTCTACGCCTGTTTTGCCCGGCGATGACTGCCTCTTTGCTGCGGAAACCTGCCCTGATTTCCGCTATTACTTCCAACACATGATCGCAAACAAGATCAAATCGCAGGACCCGGAAGCCATGGCCGCCATCTCTGCCCTGGTGGACGAATCCTGACAAAGCACCTGAATTAACGCTCAATTGAGCGGGGCCTCTCCCGCTCGATCAGGCCTTGCGCAGCAAGTAGAAGTAGGTACCGTCTATTTCGGTACGCTGTTCCAGCGCGTGCCCCAGAAACTGACAGAATTTTGGAATATCCCTTTCGGTGGAGGGGTCAGTAGCAATCACGATGATGCCTTCCCCGCTGGTGGCATCGCGCACGACGTTGTGCAGCAGCATCACAGGCTCCGGGCACATGAGGCCACTCGCATCCAGGGTGTGTTGGGCTAACGCCTGCCAGTGTTCGGGAATCGTACTCATGGCGCTTTTTCTCATTGCAAACTCCGCGCGCATTCTACCCCAGACTGGCGCTTGAAAGCTGCCGGTTTCCGGCTTATGGTGTCGACCGGAACATAAGGAAGCACCATGATTCGCGTATTGATTGAGCGGCTGATTGCCGACGATATGGCGGAAACCTACGAGCGCGCCGCCCGCTCGACATTGCACCAGGCATTTCAGGCCCCGGGTTTCATCAGCGGTGAAACTTTCAGCGACCTGGACAACCCCATGCGTCGGTTTGTTCTGTGTAAATTCCGCACTGCGCGGGATTGGCAGGTATGGGCTGAAAGCGAGGAGCGTCGCTCGATGCTCAACCAAATCAACCCCACCTTAGCCGAACCAGAAAAAGTTACGCTGCTAAGCCACTGATAACGGCTAATCCGTCACCTGTGCGTAAACGGTGATCTCTTCCCGGTCGTGATAAAGTTGACGGGCCCGCACCTGCAGCGGCACCCCAGCTGCTGCAGATTCATCGGTCAGGCGCGCCAATAGTTTCTGCACTTCCTGATAACGCTGCTTCATGGGTAGTTTCAGGTTGAAAATGGCCTGCCGGCAATGCCCTTGCACAAACCAGTGCAATACCATGGCCAATGTCCGCGCGGGCTTATCAACGATATCGCATACCAACCAGTCAACCGGCTTGCGCGGCTCAAACACAAAGCCGTCTTCCCGCTGGTGAACAACCTGTCCTGAGTCCATCAGCGCCTGTTGCATGGGGCCATTATCCACCGCCTGCACGAACATACCGCGGCTTACCAGCAGCCAGGTCCAACCGCCCGGTGCCGCGCCCAGATCTACAGCGGTCATGCTGGCCGCCAAACGAAGATCCCATTGATCCCGGGGAATAAACTGGTGCCAGGCTTCTTCAAGTTTAAGTGTGGCCCGGCTGGGTGATTCCTTGGGTAATTTAAGACGCGGAATGCCCATCAGCCAGGGAGAATGGTTGTCGAGCGGCGACAAGCCAACCCAGGCTTCATCGGTGGCAGTAAATAACAAGTGCAGCGACCAGGGACTCTTGCGTCGCAACAGATTACGCTTTTCCAATAGCCGGGTAAGCGGCTGGGCCAATTTTTTGGTCAGGCTGTTCAAGCCTTTTCCCTCGTTGGTATCCACGGTTTCGAGTTGCCAGGACGCCGCAAAAGGCAAGGTTTTCACACAATCCAGAATAGGTGTCAGCCGATCATCAGGCGCAAGTTGTACCAGAGGTGCAGGTGCGGCGAACCATTGACGTGCAAAAATCAGACTTTCAAACGGCATCTGCTCTATCAATGTCTGCGCACCGTCTGGTGCCTGCGTGACGAAAATAACGTGGGCCGTATGGGCCTTGCTTTTGACGTAACCAAAGATACCGAACGCCGCAGCCCGGTCGGTGATTTCTGCCGCGCATTCGCTTTCGAAGCCGCCGCGACAGTGAATAAACAAATGATTCAACATTGGGATAATTGCCGTCCGATAAAAGCCCGTGTGATGTCCGCCGCACGGTGAATATGATCCAGATGGGTATAGCCCGTGCGCACGCGTGGCTTCAGGTCGTGATCCCCGTCAGGCAGCCATTCGATACTCACTTGCGGCCAGGGGCCGAGCGCTTCAAACCGGGTTTTATCGCCCAGCTTATCGCGTTCACCCTGCACGATACACAGTGCACTGCTCCGATCGATTAAAGGCGCCAAGCGCAAAGACTCGGGCTTCGCAGCTGGATGCAACGGGTAGCCGTAGGCCAAAGCACCTACAACCCCCGTGTTGCGGATACTGGCAGCTGCCCTGCCGCCCATGGATTTACCGGCGACAAATAACGGGACCGGGTCCCGAAGCCAGTGGTCCACTATGCCTTCGTAGCACTCGACAATCCGGGCAAACGGATTGGGTGGACGACGCGTCCCGGTCGCCCGTCGTTCGGTCATATAGGGAAATTCGAAGCGCACCACCGCCACATCCCGCTCGCACAGCGCAGAGGCCAGGTGATGCATGAACTCGCTGTCCATGGCTGCACCAGCACCATGCGCCAACAACAAACGGGCCACCGGCACATCTGGCGTGTTCAGGAGATAGTGATCAGTGTGACTCACAGGCTTATCGACTCAACTAACAAGGCGGGCATTATAGCCCGCCTGGTTGAATCAAACCCAACAATCAACCGTCTGACAGTGACTGGTATTGCTCCAGGGTCAGGATGTTGGCCTGTTCCGAAGCCGGATCAAACACGATCAGCACTCGCTTTTGCTTGAGCTGGTCACGAACCTGCTCGACCTTGCGCGCCAATACCACCTCTTCCACGCCATAATCCGTACCATCGCGGGTAACGAACTCTTCTATGAGCGCATCCAAGGTGTCCTGGTTGAGTTGTTCGGGGGGAATGATGATCAAGCGTTACTCCGGCTTCTTGAAGCGCAGCGTCATGCGGTCACTTTCGCCGATGGCCAGATAGGCATCCCGGTCTTCGTCACCCAGAGCCAAGGTGGGCGGCAGCGTCCAAACCCCTTTGGGGTGGTTTGCCGTATCTTTTTTGTTGGCGTTGATCTCGCTTTTGGCATCGAGTACAAAACCAGCAGACTGCGCCAGACGGATCACTTCAGCTTCTGTCATATAACCGGACACTTTCATGGTTTCCAATGAGGTGCCAGGCTTGGCCCGGTGCTCGACCACACCCAAAACACCACCCGGTGCCAACATGTCATAAAAGCTTTTGAAAGCTTGCTCACCAAAGCCGCCTTTTACCCAATTATGTACATTGCGGAACGTCAGCACTTTGTCTGCCTGACCGAGCGGCACAGCCTTGGACGCGTCTGACGGCACGAACTCTGTGACTTTTACCTGGTCGTAGACGGCAGGCGTAGCAGCCAGCTTTTCAAGGAAGCCTTTGCGTGAACGCTGGTAGTAACCCACGTCCGAATCGGCCGGAAAATGGGCCGCATACAAGGCCCCGCCATTGCGTAAATAGGGCGCCAGAATTTCGGTATACCAACCACCGCCGGGTGAAATTTCGACCACTTTATCGGTCGCTTTTACCCCAAAGAACTCGAGGGTCGCTTGCGGGTGACGGAAGTCGTCGCGTGCAGCATTGGCCTCGGCACGATGCTCCCCTGCCACCGCATCAGACAGGGACTGGGCCAAGCCCTGCAAGGGTAATACAGTCAGTACAGCGGCGGCGCAAAGGCCTTTAATAACCAGATTCATAGCAATCTCCATGCAGGTTTCTGATGACGCACCACACTAATCGCGTCACGGACTCAAGTCAAAGACCTGATTTGTCATACAGCTTACGTTACACTCAGATTATCGGTTTCACAGCCCAAGGACATCGCATGAAACGCCAACTGATCATTACCGTTATCGCCAAAGATAAACCCGGTATCGTGGAAACCCTTGCCAAAGTCGTCTCAGCCCGCGACGGTAACTGGGAAGAAAGCCGGATGGTGAGTCTGGCGGGTAAGTTTTCCGGCCTGCTGTTGGTCTCGGTAGGCTCGGAACAGCTCGACGCGCTCCAGGCCGACCTGGCGGCACTCAACCAGCAAGGTATCAAAACATTGGTGGACGTGGCTGAGGAAGCGCCAGTCACGGAGGCCATGCGGCTGGTCAGCATCAGTCTGGTGGGCGCTGACCGCCCGGGCATTGTGCGCGAGGTGGCCAAAGCATTGAGCAGCCGCAACATCAATGTTGAAGAATTGAATACCGACTACTCCAGTATGCCCTGGTCCGGCGAACCCATGTTCCAGGTCCACGCTGCCCTCCAGGTACCTGCCGACAGTGACCTGGATGAATTACAGGACACCTTCGATCAGATTGCAGACGAATTGGCAGTAGACATTGAGCTGGAGCAACCGGACGTCGCCCTCACCCACTGAGCCTGCACACACCCGGCACACACTCACGGCGTGAGCTGTTCACGCCAGTAGATCACCCGGTCATGTCCGCGATAGCTCTCGAAATTCACCGTAAAGCGCGGATGGCTGGCGTCACTGTGATCGCCATCCGCATTCCAGTCGAACCGCAGGTGCGGGTAATTGGCCAGGTTAATATCGATCGGATAATCCACCGTGGCGCCGGTAGCGCCATACCAACGTCCGGCATTGCCCTCACACATTTCGATCGCAGTTGCCGTCAGCCCACAGGCGCCAGCACCCCATGGATTACCGAAATCAAACACTGAACTGATACCTGAGCCCGAATGGGTAACCGTTAACGTATCCGAAACCGGATCGACGCTGTAACTGGCGCCGACAAAACTGACCTGATCCAATGCAATCTGGGTGCAACTGTCATCGCCGTTGCGCAAAAACTGGCTGCCGTTGTAATACTCCGTTTGCCAGAACATGGGAATGTTGGCCGATTCAGGTCCGAACGCATCCCGCGCGCGCAACCGGCCATAACGCTGATCGGTTTGTCCAAGCAGGGCATGATCGTCGGCGCCGTTATTATCCACGTCAATATCAAGGCTGGCATCAGTAAAGGTCGCGCCATCGGCATCCGCCACGGCTAACCCGATTTGTAATCCGGCCAAGGGCGCCTCGGGCGCAGACGAAGCCTGCCGCTTGAACACCAGACTGTTTATCGTGAACTGGCCCAGACCCGCGCTCCACCCGACTAATTGCGTCACATCATTGGTATTGTCCAGCCTGGGCGACTGATTGGCGGTGCCCAGCAAGCCGCCATATTCAAGCGTGCCCATTGATTCGGACAAGCGGGCGTAAGCGCCTTGATAGTTGGCTGTTGTCGCCGGGGCTGGCCGGCCATTCACCGCGGTGAGACTGAACGAGCCGGTTAACGGTTGTTCCATATAGGTAAAACTGCCACACGCCTCGTTCAGCAGTGCCCCGGTTAACTGAAATCCGGCCGGTATGAACCGACCCACGTAGGCAGAACCAAGAATCTTGTCGGTCCGGCTGCCCGAAACCAGATAATCCCCGTCAGCAACAGCGCCGTTCAGCTCAATCGCGCCCACATCAGCAAAATACACCTCAGTAGTTTGGCCCACACCGGCACCAAAGCTCTCAACAAGGCGGCCATCACCGGCAGACGCGCCATTGCCGAGGCCCGGGTCATTACCACCGGACGGCGCGATTAACACCGATGACAGGCGCACGGCTTCTGCCGGGTTTTCCAAACCGAAGGAAGGCGCCACAGCATTGTCACTCAAATTGGCACCCGTCGACGGATTGCCATCATTGTGACCGTCTGCCCGACCATCGTCATCAAAATCGTCAGAGGCCTGCCAAAGCACAGCGCGCACGTTGACCGTAAAATTGATGCCAGCCGCCATGAAGGCCGGATCGGTTGGGGTCACCCCGGCCGGATTGCCCACAGCCGTGACATCAAAGGCAAAGGGACGGACAACACGGGTGCCGGAGTCACCGAGAATCGCCTGGTCCGAATAGGAGGACGCATCGTCCTTAAAATTCAGCCGCCACTTACTCACATCACCGCTGACCAATTCGAAATCGGCCACACCCGATGCAAAATTGAGTGCCGTGTTGGCTGCGCTCGGCTCAGTCTCGGGCAGGGTGATCAGTGCCCCCACCGAATTGCGAATGACCGGCAGCGCGCCGCCTGGGTCCTGCCCATTGCGCTCCCACCAGGCCTTGATCGAAACAACGTTATAATTTTGCGCCGGGCCGCAATTGCCATCAGGCACACTGGCGTCCCGGCGTAGCATACTGACCCGGGCGTCGTGATCGCGGCCGGCCACCACATCATTGCCGAGAGAATCCGTGTAAGAAAAATCAAACGCGTTTTCGGCAAAGGTCAGCACTGTACTGGTAGAACTGACAGCGCCGGGCCCGGTCACGGTCACTGTCAAAGACTCCGCATGCTGATTACTCAACATCAGAGCGACGCTACCCCCGTCGGCTGACACAAACTGATAACTGGCCACGCCGGAATCAGCACTGCCAGGCAGCAATGTACCCTGAGCGGGATCGGGACTGGCGGGTCCGGTTGACCAATCGCCGTTAGTGGTGGATGTAGTAATGGATACCTGTTGACTGTAATCGGGGATGACATTATTGCCGTCCATCGCGCTGATACTGATCGAGCGCGGTGCACATACGCTGGCATTGCCTGCGCCCACGTCAATCAAAAACCCGGTTAATTGTGGCCCCACCCCACAGGCATGCCGACGGGTGGCCAGCAATTGGACCTGGGCCGCACTCAGGGTTTCCCGGAAAACCACTACTTCATCGATACGGCCACGAAAATTTCGCGAATTAAAATTAAGATCGGTGCCGATTAAAAGCGGGTCACCATTTTGGGTCATATTGCCATTGTAGTTTGTAACCGCTGCCTGAACCCCATTGATAAAAATTTTCTGCTCACCCACTTCGTAGGTGATGGTGATATGAGACCATTGGTTCAACGGTACTGAGGCCGACGTCGTCAGCGAACGTGAACCACCGCCCCACCACCAGAACACCCGACCCGCTGAATTCAGATGAAATTCAAAGTTTTCATCCTTGGATACAATGGTGTACAAACCGCCACCCGAGGGCAATGCCGTGGGGTACACCCAAACACCAACCGATAAATTGGTGGGTATATCCAACAGTGCATTGTCTTCAATCCGCAAATGACCAGATGATGTACCGTTGAAAATGCCGTAGCGGCAGGTACCAGGATCACCAGACAAAGCTGGGTTGGCATTATCGTTGGATGGCAGGTTTCCTGAATAAGCTACGGCCCGGCCGTGCAAATCATTGCCACTGCTGTCAATCACATCACCGGGGCTCGCGGTCCACAGCGTTTCCAATTGATACTCGGCTACCGGCGCAGGCAACACAACGGAGGATGTGCAAAAACTGCCAAAATCCGTGAGCTGAATTCGGTCGGGTTCAAAAATCACGTAACTGGCACTGCCAAGATCAATAGTCGATCTGGCCGTTACGGCACCGTTTATGCGCGTCTGATTACTGGTATTCACATTGCGCTTTGCGTAAAAAATCCCGTAAGACTGCGACGGTGAAGAAAAAACCATATCCCTGTCCGAATAGACAAAAAAGGTTCTTTGCAAATTATTGGTTCCAACCTGGGCCTGACTCGCAACCGTAAAATCCTGTTTAACCCAAATCCGCGCACTGCCATCAGCGGTCATTTCAAGACGGCTTAAATAGGCCATGGAAAAACTGCCTGAAAAAGTGTAATCACCTGGCTGAAACCGTAAAACAGATTCGGAACCCATATTGACACTACCATAGGCACCCGGCGACAGCGTCCTCACCTCCCGGTAACCCAGATTGACGTTCGAGGCGTTAGGCATTGAGAGAGCCGTGCCCTCTGGTACAGTATTGTTGGACTTACTGCAAATGGAACCGTTACAACTCAATGTATTGTATGTAGGTACCGAAAGATTACGGGTATCGAGGATATTATCCGGCGAGTTATACAGAATGGACGAGTCTCTGAAAATGATATTGCCACTGTTATGACTGCTCGACACACCGTCCGGGAAAATAGCGGTACAATCCTGCGCCACAACCGCTGGCGCGACAAACAATAACCAGAAGTAAAAAAATCGGCTTGGTATTTTCATCGCATATAACTCGATACTTGTACCGTGCGTTCAGCCATTACGGGCGCGGTACCGCATACCGCACTACTGGTCACCTGGTAATAACTGGTGGTATTCGCGGGGTCATTTGACAGACTGCACTGCAACTGTGTTTCACACCCACTCAAGCCAGGTGCAGAAAATGCCACAGAGGCACCGGCGAGACCGGCACACGCAGCGTCGACACCGGCTCGGGTTAACGGCACAGCCTGATAAAACAAGCGATTTAACCCCCACTGCGCGCCAGAGTCTGCTGCATAAAATGCCTGCACACTGATGGCGGTCTGTATCACGCTGGTATTGGATTGGGCAGTTGTCCTTGCCATCGCAATTGCGAAGCCGGCCATAATCACAATGATAAAAATGGCCAAAGGCATCAGAAAACCACGCTGCCGCTGTCTATGGAACATTGCGAATAAGCATCTGTTGATTGAATGACACAGTTTCTCCGTTGCGGGAAACCCCGAAATTGACATCGACCAATGCACTTCTTGACTCGGTGGCGGGAGACAAACTGAACGTAGGCGCACCCGCGTTGATATCTTCTGACAACAATGCACGCTGTCCACCCGGATCTGCATCGGTCAGCAGCCCGGTCAACAGCCCGTAGCCACTGTAGTGCAACAGACTATTGCCCTCGAAACAAAACCGCTCGGGATCTTTCATCAGGTACACCCGCTCGTTGATAGAGTTACGGATAAAACGGTGCGCCGATGCAAGACTGATTTGTGTCGCTGGCGACCCGTTTAAACCACTGATACCGGTGCGGGACGCCACCGTTGCGGTAGTATAGATTTCACTGGCTGCCATCGCGCCAACCGCCACATGGCTCGCATTGCCCAAGCCAAGCACAAAGGGCGCGGTATCAATCACACTGGTCGCCGGCGCGCCATTGCTGGCGTCAGGCAAGAGCCCAAGATAATTCGCACCTGCCGTGAGCTGCATAAATTCGAGACAATTACCGCTGGCCGAAATGCGTACCGAATAGGGCAACGCAATGCGCAATTGCCGGTGCATCCGCTCAATCACGGCGCGCCCTCGCAGAATCAATTTATTGCGTTCTGCTGCCTGGTTATAGGCGGTGACGGCAGTCACCACAAAACTGCTACTGAGTGCAGCGACGATACCCAGAACCACCAGCACAATAACCAGTTCCACCAACGTGGCTCCCGCTGCCCTACGCATCAGAAATTAACCTTGTAGGCGGACAGCTGTATGGACTCGCCGCCAGGCAAATCCACCTGAACAGTAATGCGCCTCGCTTGAGGATTTGCCAAGCCGATTTCAGCACCCGCTTCGACCACCTGGGTGGTTAAGGTGTAACCGGGTTCGGGGACAAGCACATCGCCATTAAAATCTCCCACATCATCGAAAGCGGTATCGGGCACAATACCGGCACAGGGCACTGCGCCCGGTTCCGCCGACCCACAGGCGGGTACGCCGCCGGTAGGCGTATTGGCATCAAATTTACGAGCCAATACTCGGTCCAGCTGCGCTTGCGCCATCTCGATGCCCTTGATATTGATCATAGGATCAACACTGGCGCGAATACTCTGATTGAACACATTGAGTATCGCGACCAGCGCTATCCCGACAATGGCGATAAAGACCACCAATTCAATCAGTGATATGCCTGACTGATTAGTTCGCATAACCGGAGGCCGACACATTCACCGTTACCGTTGCGCCATCGCTATGACTGAGCACCAGTGCCGCAGCGCTTGTCTCGCCCAGGCGGTTATAAGAAAAGCTGGCCGGGGTAAGAGAAATGCCTGCAGGCAGATTAACCGGAAATGCATAGCCCCCGGACCGGGCATCGACCCCATCTAAGGTCACCGTAAATTGGTTACTACTGGTGACAAGCTGTACGTTACCTGAGCGATCCATTGCTAACTGCTGGGCAAAAAACAAAGCCGCAACCAATTGGTCGCGGCTTTGTTGAACTTGGGACTCATAACCAGCATTGAAACGCGTAAAGGCTACAGTGGATAACACACCCACGAGCGCCAAAACCGCTATGAGTTCAACTAGCGTGAAGCCGAGAGCCGATTTCATCGCAAGCAAGCATAGACACTAATTTGCAAACGACAGAGTAAATGTAGTAATTGCCGTAGTACTATCATCCAGGGTCAGTGTGCATAGGAGCGTATCACCAGTAGATGCAGTAGCTGGGAATGCACCTCCGGTTATTACATACTCGCCATTAGCAGACGTATTAGTAGTGACGAGTTTACTGACAGCTTCCCGTAACAATCCTGGATTAGATGCGTCGCCATTCACTGTCGCAGGCACACAACCTGCCGATGTATCAACGATAGTGGTACTGCCAGCAGACACCCCTGCATCACGTGTACGTGCTGCGGCCACGTTCAAGTCACTCGCGCTGGCGATAGCGCCCGCAACACCCTGCATAGCCGCAAAGCTCGCATCATCCTGCAAGCTGATAAAACGCGGTACGGCTGTCGCAGCCAGAATACCCAGAATAACAATCACCGCGATCAGTTCGATCAAGGTAAAACCGGATTGCATTTTTTTCATGGACTATCTCCAAATCATGTCATTCGGACCTGTCGGTCCCGTTATTCACCCCTGTAAAACAAGGTTCAGACCAATGATCAATGGGGCCTCCGGCCCTCGGGCCACCATGCCTTTGAATAAGCATAGCGGTTATGCGACGTTATTCCATATAACTTAAGAGTCTACATTAAGAATCACGCCCTACCAACCGGAATCCCTCGACTTTTGACGCATTAGTTCGCCCCCTTTTGTGGCCTTGCTATGCTAACGACCGCTGACCACGTCAATTCGCCCGCTGATCACATCATAGTCAAACCAACTGTGAATCCCGCCGGGGCTCAGTATTTCGTACCGGCATCGCCTGGCGTCGACCACGCTCACATTGATTATACCGTCGGGGCTCGTGTGCTCTGCTTTAACCCGGGTATTGCCGGGATTTTGCATGATGGTATCCCATACCTGACGACAGCCCTCTGCCCGCACGGGTTGGAGGCTCAGGTTTTCACTGGCATGGGTCGGCCAACCGTAACGATTCACATACAACGGCTGCTGATCAATGAGCACCATCGCATCCCGACTCTGGGTTGCGGGCTGCATATTGGTTCCACCCGCAGCCCAGCTCCAATGGATCATTGCCACCACAGAAGTGAAAGCCCTGGCTTGCGCTTCAAATCCGGTCCGGCGGGCATCGTCCATGACCAAACCGTAATAACGTGCGCCGGCAGCCCACAGTACGCCTATGAGCGTCACCACCACAATCAGCTCAAATAATCCAAAGCGCCCAGACAGATTCAGGTTCATTGTTTTTGTACGCTGTACATCTCCCACATAGGCAGGAATATGCCCAATGCGAGCACCAGAACAAAGCCAGCCATAACCACAATAAGAAGGGGTTCAATGCGGTCGCCGATTTTTTTCAGGTCGTAGTCCACCTCACGCTCATAATAGCCGGCCACTTCAGCCAGCAACTGATCCACCTGGCCACTGTCTTCTCCCACAGCAATCATCTGCATCACCAGCGGAGAAAACATGCCACTGGCATTATGGGTTCGGGTCAGCGAATCACCGCGCTCGATGCCCGAGCGGATTTTCTGAATTTTTTCTGCCAGGTAAGGATTGTCGATCGCCTGCGCACAAAGGTCGATAGCCTTGACGATCGGCACACCGGATTGCAACATCAGGGCAAGCGCGCGACAGTAGCGGGCAATGGTGGCTCGCTCAAGAATATCTCCCACAATCGGCAAGCGCAGGCTCAATCGACCCCATTTTTTTGCGCCTTCATCGGTCTTGAGGTATTGCCGGGCGGCCACTGCAACAGCAATCACCACCACCAGCATGTACATCCAGTAGGCAACAAAAAAGTCAGATACGCCCACCAGAATCCGCGTCGGTAAAGGCAACTCGGCGGCAAACTTGGTAAACATGGCAGCAAACGCCGGAATCACCCAGATATTGATCACTACCATCGCCACGGCCAGGGCAATCAATACAAAGGAAGGGTAACGCAGCGCTGACTTCACCGACTTCCGGGTTTCCAGGTCGCGCTCAAGATAGAAACTGAGCTGGTCAAACACTTCCTCAAGCCGACCGCTGTTCTCGCCCACCACAATCATGGATAGAAACAACGAATCGAAAATGTCGCCGTGGTGGCGCATGGCGCTGGAAAGCTCCACACCGGATTCGAGTCGTTTTACGATATCTTCCAGCGCCCGCCGGAAATGCCGGTGTTTCATGGCCCGGGCCAGCCCCTGGATACCCTTCATGATGGGAATGCCGGCCTTGGTAATGGTATACATCTGCCGGCAGAACATGATCAGGTCCGACGTTTCAACCCGCTTACTGGCAAGTGCCTCTTCCAGGGTTTCCGTCCAGGCCTCACCCTGAGTGGTCTGATGAATGTCGATGGGAATAATCCCGCGATTCAACAAGGATGTCGCAATCGCCTCACGGCTCACGCCCTCCAGTTCGCCGGTAATTTTGGTGCCATCCGCATCGCGGCCGATAAACCGGAAAGCCGTCATTGACTGACTACCTCCGGCACCTCGTCGACCTCATCTTCTACTTGTGCTGAGACTCTCAGCACCTCCTCAAGCGTGGTGATGCCCTCTAAAGCAAAGGCCAAAGCGCTGAACATAAGCGGTTGAAAGTCAGGCCTTTCGTGTGCCACCCGGTTGAACGCGCGCACGTCATTTTCGCGCAATGCATCAGCCATTCCATGATTGATTTCCAACAACTCAAACACACCAATGCGCCCGCGATAACCGGTATTGAAGCAGTGTGGGCAGCCCGCGCCTTTGCGCAAATTATCGCCCTGCATCCCATAGCGTCGCTGACCGATTTTAATGAGTTGAGTTTCATTGGCGTTTGGCGTGTAAGGCGCGCTGCAACTTTCGCACACGCGCCGCACCAAGCGCTGCGCGACGATAGCCTTTAAGGACGCCGCAACCAGATAAGGGTCTACCCCCATATCGATTAGCCGCAACGCCGATGTGACCGCGTCGTTGGTGTGCAAAGTCGACAACACCAGGTGACCGGTCATGGCCGCCCGCAGGGCGATTTCGGCCGAGGCGCTGTCGCGGATCTCACCCACCAACAATATATCCGGATCCTGGCGGAGAGTTGCCCGCAACACCCGTTCAAAATCCAGTCCGATTTTTTCGTGCACCTGCACCTGATTGATACGTGAAAGCCGGTATTCAACCGGGTCCTCTACAGTAATAATTTTCTTATCCGGCGTATTCAACTCAGACAAGGCGCCATAGAGTGTCGTGGTCTTACCGCTACCGGTAGGACCGGTCACCAGAATCAAGCCGTTGGGTCGCTGGATAAGTTCGCGGAATTTCACCAGCATGTGCGCCGGCATTCCCACCTGCTCCAAAGACCGGACACCTTCGGTGTGATCGAGTAAACGCATCACCACTGACTCGCCAAACTGAACAGGCATGGTCGACAGGCGGACGTCAATATTGCGGCGTTTCACCCGTAAGTTGAACCGTCCGTCCTGTGGCAGACGCTTTTCCGAAATATTCAGGCCGGACATGAGCTTCAGTCGCACAACCAACGCCGCGGCAATGCGCCGTTCATTCATGACCTGCTCGGTGAGGACCCCATCGATACGCAACCGGATTCGCAACACGGTTTCGTCAGGCTCAATGTGAATATCCGAGGCCTTGGCATTAATGGCATCTTCAAAAATGTGCTGCAGTAATTTGACGACCGGGGCTTCTTCCAGACCGGCATCGGTGACCACATCGGCCAGATCGACAGCATCATCCTCCAGCTCGGTGTCCAATTCCTCGGCCAGGTTGGCGATTTCTTGCTTGTGGCTGTAGGCAATATCGAGCACATCAAGCAGCTCAGACTCCCTGACCACGGCAGGATTAATAGGCTTTTTGATAAACTTCTGCAGTTCATCAAGGGCAAAAATGTCCGTTGGATCCGCCATCCCCAACAATATGCCATCCGCATTTTCGCTCAACGGCATAACCCGGTATCGTCGAGCCTGGGTTTCCGGCAGGGTCTGGATCAACTCACGATCAAAACGGAACTGTTTTAACTCCACAAAGGGAATTTTCAGCTGGGACGACAATAAGTTGAGCATGGCATTCTCGTCCACATAGCCCATCTCAACCAGGGTCCGGCCCAGTTTGCGGCCCGACATTTTCTGTTCCTGCAGCGCCTGTTCCAACTGGGCTTCGGTAATCATGCCCTTGGAGACCAACAAGTCCCCTATTCTGATTCTCTGCCGTGTCTGCATCAGTTAAGCCCCTGCTTACCGGACAATTGACTCACCCGCTGTTCGGCGTACTGTCGCGCGGAATCGGTTTTAAGCAAATACTTCAACGCGCCCTGATAAGCCATCAATGTGTCTGTATGGTTGAGCGCATCAGAGGCAACCGCATAACCGAGCCACCAACGTCCATTACGGGTATCCTGCTTGAGCAACTCCCGGTACAGATACTGGGAATCCTGATGCCGCCCGGTCTCATAATAGAGCCCGGCCAGTAAGGTAAAGTATTCAGGGTTATCTGACGGAGCCGGTGGTGCCATCTCCAACTCTCCTATCGCCGACGCATAGTCATTATTGGCCACCGACTGCTGGGCGCGCATCAGACTGGCCACATGCGAAGGCATCCCGGCACGTTGCGCGAGCGCCTGCGCCTTGTCTGCATTGCCGGTGGCAAGATAAGCAGCATGCAACGCCGACAACAGCGCCACATCCGTCTTGTCGTTATCCGCCTGCGGCTCCAGCAATGCCACAACGGCCTGATGTTGCCCCCGCTGACTCAGAGACAGTACCTGATTCAGCAACTGCGCGCGCTGGCTGGCGGCGGACAGCGTAACCGCTGGCGCACGCTGCACTGCTGCCGGACTATTGCGGGCCACGACCTCCGTCGATCGGGCAAGCCTGACCGGCGTGCGCCCGGCAGCCGGCGTTGCCAATAACGCCGAACTTCCCGGATAAACCTGTTCCGCTTTGGCCAGCATATCGGCAGCGGCTGCATCATCTCCCCTTGCCAATAAAGTTTCAGAAAGCTCTATGTAACGTGCAGCCACTGCGCGCAAGCCGTCTTCAGCCACGACGTTGGCCTTATCGAGCGCCAGCATGGATTGGTAATAAAACACCGCGTTGTCATGGGCCGGCGTCAATAATCGGTCGCGCTCCAACGCGGCGGCTGCATTGCGCTGCAGCAATGCCAACTGCATCTGCATAAGCGTTTGCTGATCGTTTGACTTAACGTCGGGCTGCAGCTCTTGTGAATTAACCTCTACCGTTGAGGGCGCTGGTTCAGCCTGCCCAATCACGACTGAGGGTTCTTGCGACGGGGTATTGCTTTCTGAGGTATCGACTAGGGTCCGCTTTGCGCCTGTCGAGGTCTGGGTGCGCTGGCTCTCCGCAACCACCTTGACCTCTTGGGTTGGAGACGACCCCATTGCCAGCACTTTTTCACTGTGCGCTTGATGTGATTCGTTGGGCACCGGCGCCTGAGCAACGACCGGAGCCGACGTCAGCTGAAGGAAAAATTGATGACCGGCAAAGCCCAGGCAAAAAACCAGCAAGGAGAATACACTCAGCCAGAATCGCCCACGCCCCCGGTAGCTCAATTCAATCGGCGCAACGTATTGGCTCTGCACAGTGCGCTCCGATTGCTGTAACGCCGTCAACGCTGCTGTATCCATCACAGTAACGTCCCAAGCTGGATTGACGCCATGACACCGGCACCGGCACCGGCCAGTGGCAACAACCACAAACCGCCCAGTGCGATGGCACGCCCTAACGGTTTTGCCTCGGGCGAATCGTTTATCGCAGCGCGCACATGCCGATAACCCACTTTCTGGACGCCCGCGCTTGCCGCGGCAATCAAACCCTTATGCGCCAGCAAATTGACCAACCTTGGTACACCACCGGACGCTAAATAGAGCAGTCGCTTGGCGGGACCACTGAACAACTCCGACTTGGCGCCGGCTGAATCCAAGCGAAAATCCACATACTCGGCAACACCAGCTGAACTTAAAGGCGACAATGTAGCGGAAAACGCAATGCGCTGACTGAGCTGCCGAAGATCAGCGCGAGCCAAAAGCTGGTCCAGTTCCGGTTGTCCGATCAATACTGTCTGCATTAGCTTGTGTTTGTCTGTCTCCATGTTGGAGAGCAAGCGCAGCGCTTCGAGTGTATCCCTGGGCATCGCTTGTGCCTCATCCACTACCAGCACCACTTGCTTACCCTTTTTAACCAGCTCCAGCAAGGCGCGATAAATGGATGACATCAACTGATAAGCCGGCATATCGGGTTTGGTATGCGCGCCGATTTCCTGCGCAACAAGACCTTTCAATTCATTCGGCGTCAGATAGGAATTGGCAATAGTAATAACGTGAAAGGACTCATCGAGCTGGGCCAACAACTTGCGGCTGAGCAGGGTTTTGCCAGTACCCACCTCACCCACAATTTTGACAAATCCTTCATTATTCTTGATCGCGCTTACCAGCATATTGAGCGCAGATCGGTAGCTCAGTTTATTAAAAAAAAACTGAGTGTCGGGTGTCAGGGAAAACGGGCTTTCAGTCAAGCCAAACTGATCCAGGTACAAGATCACTCCTTTTTAAACATATCGCGGTACTCACCACCCAGCGCTTTCACCCGTTCACGACTGGCATTGACATCATTGGCATAAGTACTGGGATCCACCACGGTGGGCTTCAGCATAATGACCAACTCGGTTTTGACTTTGCGGTATTCGCGCCGGTTGAACATGCCCCGCACAACGGGCACATCACCCAACAACGGCGTTTTCCCATCAACTTCCAACAGCTGTTCCTGCATGAGACCACCCAGCACCACCACCTGTCCGCTTTCAGCCCGCACAATACTGTCGGCTTCGCGGATATCACGCACCGCCAATGGGAGAGAAAACTTCTGATCGCCCAGGGTGAGGTTTTTTTCCTGATCCTTTACGCTGGAGACCACCGGGTGTATATGCAGTACAATGTCACCGGATGCGGCTATCTGCGGCGTCACGTCCAGCGCAATACCGCTGAAAAAACTGGATAGGTCGATATTGGGCGTATTGGTGGTTGAAGAGGCATTGGACACGGTATTACTCGACAGCCCTGTCACAAAAAACTCGTCGGTACCCACCCGGATAACGGCTTTCTGGTTATTAACGGTGGAGATTCTCGGACTGCTCAACACCTGCACATTACCCTGCTCTTCCAGCAGGTCCAACAGCTGAGATATATCGTTGACCTTTAACAGAGAGGCGAAAATTTCCCCACTCTCAGCCGCCGTGGTAATGGTATTGGGGGCTTCGAACTCGGTGACATTACGACCCAACAGCAACTGCCCGCTGATGGCATCCCAATTAATACCCGCAGCAAATTCATCGCTCAGACGCACTTCCAATATTTTTGCTTCAATAATCACCTGACGCTTGACAGTGATTTCGGAGCGCTCGAGAAATTCCCTGACCGCAAACAACTCGCCCGGCAACGCTTTAACAATGACCATACCGGCCTGAGGCGAAATCATCACGCGCCGTTGATCAGACTCCCCCCCTATGATTGCCACCAATGTTTCCCGCAATGAATTCCAGAAATCGGTCTTGGACAAGGTTTGAATATGGGAGCCCGCAGCAATACTGCTGCCGTTGCCGGACTTGCCATCACCAAACATGCCAAGCAAATTGGGGTTTTGGGTCTGGCCTCCACTATTGCCGCTGCCATTGCTACCGTTGTTGCTATTCGACGACCCCGAATCCAGGCGCCCCACCGGGACGGAAATATCTGAAACCCCTACACGGCGCACATCCAGATAGTTGATTGGAAACAGCTCGGTACGAAACTCCAACGGATAAATGGTAAAAATGCCGTTGCGCTCTTTGAATTCGTAGCCATACACATCTCTGGCCACTTCCAACACTTCTCTCACGCTCACATCTTTCAGGTTAAGCGAAAGCTTGCCCTCAACGCCTGGGTGCACCACGACGTTTGTGCCAGTGCCATCAATTAACCCAAGAAAGAAATCCTTTGCGTTCACCTGATGAACAGAAACATCAAACCTCGGCACTGCAGCAACCACTTCGTTCTTGCCTCCCAGCAAGGCGTTACTCACGCTTTCGGGCACCGCAGTTTTTGGCGGAGCAGAATCAACTACCTCCAGGGCATTTTCAATAGGAAACTCTGCTTCGCGGGTGGATGATGTACAAGCCACCAGCAACAGTGTTACCAACACACCGACCGGAAAACGTGTACACCTGGCAAAACCGACTTTGTTCATCAACTGATAACCCTTTTTATCAACGCTTAACCGCGCGATGCATCGTTAAGGTGCGAATACCCGAATCTGTTTTAATGGTGGCACTGGACTCACCCACACTGATCAATTCCACGCCATCCACCGTTTGCCCGACCGAAATCAGGCGACCATTGATTATGGCGGCACTGCCCGCTGGTTTTCTGAATATCGAGGTCAGCGCAAATTGCTTCACCTGAGGACTGGCGGCAAAATTCAATGGGCGCGTCGGGTCAGATAACGCCGTTTCTGCCAGGGATTCCGCCCCAGCGAGCATCAATACGCCAAACACCAACACCGCATTATTCACCCACAGCTCCCCGCTCGGTAGACAAGGTATACACGACCAATCTGGCCACGCCGGCAGGATAAATATCCACCTCGTATTCCAAACTGTCCCAATAAAACCGCCAGTCCAGCGATTGCAACGCTTGCACGTACTGTCGCACGGCGAAATAGGTTCCCTTCAATTCCACCTGTACAGCGTGACGAAAAACCCCGGTACTCGGCCCCGTAGCCTGTGCCTGCGTCACCTCAACCAACTGCAGCTGTTCTATCGGCAGCGTTTCCAATCGCAGCAGTTTCAGACCGCTGGTCTGACTCACCATGGCCTCCAGTATGCGCGGCAATTCTGCTGCCGGCACCAGCCCCACTGCGGCTTCACTCAAGCGTTCATCCAATGCATTCAGATCGGATTGGAGCTGCGCCACCTGGCGCTTTAACTGAGCATCCGGATCAGCATTTACGGTGACCTCGGCAAGCGCCAGGGCCGATCGCTGTTCTTGTAATTTTGTGTGGGTTGCCATGAGCTGCTGATTAAGCTGGACGTATTGACGGCTTTGCGAATCATCAATTAACAATGTCCACAATGCGTAGATCAACGCTATCGCGACAAACAGCACCAACACGCGCTCACGCATCTGAAGCGCATCGAATTTTTCACGGTACTGTTGATAACTCACTTCCTCGCCCCCGCAATCGCTGGTTCAGGGCCGGTGTTGAACCGTACTTGCCTGGCGTTTTCTCGTTCTATCACCAGCCGGCCAAAACGGGCACCTTGTAAACTGGGCTCAGTTTGCAAACGCTGAATATACTGGGGCAGTGCCTCCGGATTGATGGCGTTGCCCGCCAGATACAGTTGGCGACCGCCGTGGGCCAAGGCGAACCGATCAATACTGAGGTTACTCTGATGCTGGCGGGCCAACGCGAGCAGGGGTTCGCCAAATCCGTCACTGTTGCCCAGATTCTGCTGATGAATCAAGGTGTAAATCCGCTCACGGGAAGCGAGCTCTGCCTTAAGCGCGGCGATCTCCTGCTGAATTAACGCAGACCGGCTCGGTGGAATTTTTGCGCTCATGGCCACTACTGCAGCCTCAACCTCTACCAGAGATTGCTTGGCCTGCCGGAGCTCACGATCCAAATCGGCATTTTTAATGCCGCCCCACACGGAAAGCAGCAGCAGAAGAACGACAAATGCGAGCGCAAAAAGCAAAGCCTGAGAAGACAGCAGCCATTCGCGGCGCGGCCTCAGTTCCGGCAGGTAAAGATTGACCTGCTGAGCACTCATACGGCCTCCTCTGATCGCAACGCTGCGCCCAGGGCACTGGCACATTGCTGCAGCACCAGCTCGTCGTATCGCTCGTTGTCTTCGAGCCAACGTGCAATGTCCAGGGTCTGCACCTGGGCACCAAAGGCGTCGGCCAATTGCCCCTGCAACTTATCCGATGTCACGTGCTCCCCCATCAGAACAATTGTCGCGGGCGGGACTTGCCCCAATTGCCGTTCGTAGTAATCGAATGAACGTTGTAATTCGAGAATCAATGCCTCTTCGGGGATGTCGTCCAGCAGACCACCGGCATAATTAATGGTGAAAGAGCGGGAAAGATAGAGCTGCTGCTCTTTGACCAATGCGAGACTGCCTTGCCCCTGGCGCAAAACCACCAATGCCACGCCGCGTTTATCAGCAGCCAGCCGAACGCCCAGATTGCGAACCGCCATTTCGTCAATATCGATGCTTTCCAGTACCAAGCCCGATTTTTCCACCAGAGCAATCGCCGCCTCGATAAATTCGCGCTTGGCCACCACGGCATATATCAGTCGCTGACCTGCCCGGCCACAATCGTCGGCCAGGGACATGACATCGATAACAACCTGATCCAGAGGCTCGCTGACCAGGTCCTTTACTTTCCATTTAACAGCCTCCCGCAATTCTTCCGCGGGGACTTTGGGCGCTTCCATCATAAACAGCTGGTACTGCTCCGGCGTTAACACCAGATTGCATCGCGCCTGAGCCAAGCCCGACTCCCTGACTTTTTGCGCCAACAATTCAGCCCGGCCAGACCAGGAATCTCCGGCCTCCAACACCTCGCAACAGTCGAGCGCAATACGCTCTCCTGCGCCACTGACAAACGCGAGCAGCAGATTGCCGCCCTGGATCTGAAGACCACACAGGCCTGCGGGGCCTTTGCGACTGAACAGCGATTTAAACAATCTCTACCCCCGGAGTTGTGGCTGGCAGAACATAGAAAAACAACGCTTTGCGTCAATGTGTCCAAGAACAGCGGTTATTTCAGGTAATATAGCTGACGATTAGTTATAAATGTAGTTTTATCAATAACTTCCCGCAAGGTTGTCAGGCTTTTTATAAGAAAGGTAAAGATGCTGAATATCGTGCTTTTTGAACCGGAAATTCCGCCCAACACCGGCAACATCATCCGCCTTTGTGCCAACATCGGGGCCAAGCTGCATCTGATCGAACCGCTGGGTTTCGCCCTTGACGACAAAAAGCTGCGGCGTGCGGGCCTCGACTACCACGAATGGGCCAATGTCACCCGACACGCCAACTGGGAAGCCTTTTGCCAGCAGCGCGAATCGGGGCGGGTTTACGCCCTGTCGACCAAAGGCTCCCGGACCTGCACCGACGCCCGCTTCAAGCCCGGTGACTGGTTGCTGTTTGGCCCTGAATCAAGGGGGTTACCGGCAGATATCAGAGACAGCTTACCGCCGGAACAGGTGCTCCGGATTCCCATGTGC
Organism: Simiduia agarivorans SA1 = DSM 21679; assembly: GCF_000305785.2. Classification (NCBI taxonomy): domain Bacteria; kingdom Pseudomonadati; phylum Pseudomonadota; class Gammaproteobacteria; order Cellvibrionales; family Cellvibrionaceae; genus Simiduia; species Simiduia agarivorans. Next base: position 927,839 of record NC_018868.3, read on the forward strand.
GCCAATTCACGCAGCCTGAACCTGTCGAATGCTGTCGCCATCATGGCCTTTGAAGCATGGCGGCAGCTGGGTTTTACGGGCGCGCAATAAAGATTAAAATGCCTGCCCTTTGAACACGGCAGAGTAGTAAAAGTGGCTGATATTACGATATTTGTTGGCACGGTCATGGGCACGGCACAAGGCGTGGGCGAAGCGCTGTCGAGAGCGCTCAATGACGCCGGGCACACCGCAAGGGTTGAGATGAGCCCGCGCATCAGCGACCTGACAGACAGGCCGCAGGACTATTGGCTTTTTTGCACATCCAATACCGGTGCCGGAGACCTGCCCGACAACATCCAACCCTTCTACGAGGCTCTGACCAGCCAATTCCCCCGCATCGCCGGTCGCCACTACCGCTTAGTGATTCTGGGTGACAGCTGCTACCCAACATTTGCAGAAGCCGGCCATCGTCTGGATACCGCACTGGCCGACATAGGCGCAGTACGCGACGGAGACCCTCTCATTCTGGACGCCATGTCAGGCACAGACCCGCAGGCCGACGCCCTGCAATGGCTGAGCACCTGGAGCGATCAGCTGTGAGTGCCACCCCCATTGCACTGGTTTACGGCAGCTCCACCTGCTACACAGAAATGACCGCCGAAAAAATCCGCGATTATCTCGGCGCAGACCGGGTTACCCTGATCAATCTCGCTGACAGTCCTCTGGCAGACGTCCAACCCTACCCCTACATAATTATGGGCATCCCCACCTGGGACTATGGTGAACTGCAGGAGGATTGGGAAGAGCGGTGGCCAGAACTGGATACGGTGGATTTTACCGGCAAACCTGTCGCCCTGTTCGGGCAGGGCGATCAAGTCGGCTACCCTGAGTGGTTTTTGGATGCTATGGGATATCTGCACGACAAGTTGGTTGTGCGGGGTGCGCTACCCACGGGCTACTGGCCCAACCAGGGCTATGAGTTTGAAGCGTCAAAAGCGTTAACGTCTGACGGCCAGCTTTTCTACGGCCTGGCACTGGACGATGAAAATCAATTTGAGGAAAGCGAGGCGCGCATTCAAACCTGGTGCGATCAGCTCAGGTCTGAATGGCAACTGTGAAGCCGGATTCAATCAGGCGCCCGACAGCAGGCGCCAGAGCACCAACATGGACGACACCAGAATCACCAGCCAGTTAAGCAAAATGCCCAATTGGCGCGGTTTGGAAGGACCGGCACTGTGCCCCAGCCCCCATACGTGCAGCAAACGGCCAGCGAACAGCATGCTCCCCATCAGGTGAATCAACCAGGCGGCGCCGCCGGTGACTTCCAGCGCGACAATCAGTAACAGTGACATGGGGATATACTCAACGGCATTGCCGTGCACCCGGATAATCCGCTCCAGTTCCGGATGCCCGCCGGCGCCAACGCCTACGCGGAATTTAAGCCGGGCGCGCACCACCAGAATGGCCAGAACCAATACCAAAAGACCACACAGCGCTATGTATAACGGAGACACTACGAGCGGATAAGACATGAACACCCCAACGGTTATTGTTTTTAATGGCCCAGAATCTACCCTATAAGACGAACAAATGCAGCCTCCCCATAAATCCCAGAACGCCAACCCCGTCCCAACCGTGGACTATGCAGACCTGCGCTGGCATCAGGGCCAGCCGGTATCCGGGCAATTTGACGATGTGTATTTTTCGCAGGAATCCGGCTACGAAGAGACCCGCTACGTTTTTCTGGCACAGAATAACCTGCCCGAACGTTGGCGAACGCTACCAGACAACGGGCGCTTCACCATCGGAGAAACGGGGTTTGGCAGCGGCCTCAATTTTTTAGTCGCTGCAGCGCTGTGGCTGGAAACCGCGCCCGCAACCGCAACGCTGCATTTTCTCAGCGTGGAGAAATACCCGCTCAGCAAGGCAGATCTTACCCGCGCACTGAATCTCTGGCCGCAACTGGCGGGCCTGGCAGAAGAACTCATCCGCGGCTACCCGAGCCACTTTGAGCCGGAGATTTACAGCCTGCAACTCGTCGATGGCCGGATCCACCTGACTTTAATGATTGGTGATGCCGCAGACCAGTTATCCAATCAGTTATACCTGGCGCACCCCGACTGTATCGAAGCCGCCACCCGTGTAGACGCTTGGTTTCTCGACGGCTTTGCACCCAGCAAAAACCCTGGCATGTGGACCGAAGCCCTGTTTACGGCCATTGCAGGTTTATCACACCCCCACACCCAGTTTGCTACCTTTACCAGCGCCGGCCTGGTCAGGCGGGGCTTACAAGCAGCGGGATTCGAATGTGAAAAAGTCCCGGGATTTGGGCGCAAGCGGGAAATGCTGCGCGGTCAGTTCCGTGCGCTGCCGGATACAGGTCTCAGCAAACTGACCCAGACGACCGCTACTCCCTGGTATCAATACCACAGCCTGCTGCCAAGCGGGCGCGCCGCGGTGATAGGCAGCGGTCTCGCCGGCGCTCACACTGCGCGCGCACTGGCCGAATCGGGCTGGCAGGTAAGTGTATTTGAACGCCACCCAGCACCCGCGCAGGAAGCATCCGGCAATCGGCAGGGCGTGCTTTACGCCAAACTCTCGCCTCAACGCCACCCGCAGGGGCGCATCAATCTGGCCGCCTACCAAATGGCCACCCAGACCTATCAGAAACACTGGCGCGCGGGGCTGGGTGAGCAATGCGGCGTGCTTCAATTGGAAAACGATGAGGACCGGGCCCGGCGCTTTACACGCAATCTGCCCGCCGCTCTGGCACAGGCAGTGGATCAGGCGAACGCCAGTGCCCTGGCGGGGGTGCCCGTTAGCCAGGCGGCGGTCTGGCTGCCCGAGGCCGGCTGGCTGAACCCTAAAGCCGTGTGCCAGGATTTACTGACTCACCCGGCCATACAGTGCCAGTTCGGAACCGATATACGCCAATTGACCCAAGCGCCCGACCAACGTTGGCAACTCGAGGGCGAAGTACAACACGGCCCATTCGAGCTGGTAGTGGTTTGCTGCGGTACCAGTGCCAACCAATTCGCACAAACCCGGCATTTACCGCTCAAACCTATTCGCGGCCAGGTCAGTCATACCAACGTGCCCCCGGCGCTGACGCCATTAACAACCGTGGTTACCGGCGATGGCTATGTGGCACCGGCGCTGGATAGCACCCTGTGTACGGGTGCCAGCTTCACGCTCAGAAATCACCACCCCGCGCTGACTGACGCGGATCACGAGGCAAACGTAGGACAATTGCGCGCCCTGTTCGATGTGGCGCTGGAGGTTCAGGTGCAATCGGGCCGCGTGGGCTTCCGGTGCACAACCCCGGACTACCTTCCGGTCGCCGGACCAATACCCAACATCAATCAACTGGCAGACCATTTTGCGGGCCTCAGGCGCAACGCCAAAGCCGCGATCGGCGTCAGCGGCTGTTGGCATCAGGGCTTGATGGTCAATACCGGGCTTGGCTCCCGCGGTCTGGCCTATGCACCACTCACCGCCCGCCTGGTCGCCGCTCTCGCCGGCGGCCTGCCCCTGCCCGTCCATCAGGATCTGTTAAAAGCATTGTCGCCAGCGCGCTTTGCGATCCGTGACCTGATCCGGGGTAAGTGATCTACACTCAGACAATGACCACTATTTGAGGACTGACGCCATGCTGTTGCACTGCAGGACGCCCGCCGCACCGAGCTACCCGCCGGAGTTGATTCTGTTCACAATTACTACGAACTCCAGGTGTTTGATGAAATCGCCCGGCGGGACGAACGCGCGCGAGAAGATGCCGATTTTCTGGCCGATGTGGCCTGTGTCGCACTCAATCACCTGCCGCCACGTTACATCCGTCACGATGTGGACATGAGTTTTTTCCTTTCGCCTCAAGAGCAGGAAGAAATGCAGAAAAAAGTCCGCAAGGCAGTCAAGGATGCCTTGCGCTATGTGGCCGAACGCAGCAACCCGGACGGCGCTTAGGCCTTGTCAAATAACTCCGGCGAGCCAGCACCGCAGGCGATAATGGTTTTCATGGCCGCCTCCACCGTCACCGCCGGCAACAATGTGATGCAGCTCGCCGGCAGGTGATAGACAACACCCGAGGTCGGAATCGGGGCCGTAGGCATAAAAACGGTAAAATCCCCGTTGGGGTGCCTTGCCGTGACAATCACGGTCACAGTCACGGGTGAAGCCTCACCGTATATCCGCGCCAATGCCACTTCACCGGACAGCAGACTGCTGGAAGCTCCACCGCCAAAAAATTGCGCCACTACATCGCTGATCGTTTTATAGCCCGGCGCCACGCGTTTCAATACCCGCTCCACCTGCGAGTGCAACCAGGCGCCAACACTGGTCATCACCAATAATCCGATCAGGCAGAATAAACCCAACATCAGGAAAAAAACTGCCATATCGGCAATCCCCTGCGGCCATTGGGTCTGGGCGACCAGCATAGCGGTAATCGGTTCCACCAGATCACTGAAAAAACCATAAAACCAGCGCACCAGCAAAAACAGGATGGTGATGGGCAGCACCACAGTCAATCCACCTAGTAAGGCCAGCCACAGAAATGATTTAATACGCGACAAGACAAATGCTCCCCAGAGAATGCGCGTGCCTACTTTAATTGCCCTGCTGATATTTGTCATGAGTGCGAGCACATTTGCCGCACCTGTCCCGCTCGAATACCAGATACTGCACGAACGCGCGCACCCTCACAGGGCGTTTACCCAGGGCCTGCTGATTCACCGTGGGCAATTCGTGGAATCCTCGGGCCTGTATCGACAATCCTTTGTTCAACGTTACCCGGTGACAGACGGCGAGCCCGGATTGGTACGCCACCAATCACGCCGCGACTTCAGCGAAGGTCTGGCGTTTACCGGCAAGCATTATTGGCTGCTCACCTGGCAGCAGGGGCTGGCGCGCAAGCTCGACGCCGAACTGCGGCCGGTGTCGATCGCGCGCTATCAGGGCGAAGGCTGGGGCCTGACCTTTGATGGCCGGCAGTTGATCATGAGCAATGGCAGCGCCGAACTGAGCTTTCGCGATCCGGATAGTTTTGAACTCACGCAACAGCTGGCGGTAACGTACAAGAACCAGCCGTTAAACGCGATTAATGAACTGGAGTTCGCCGAAGGCCTGATCTGGGCCAACGTGTGGTTTTCACCGATGATCTACGCCATAGACCCTGCCAACGGCCAGGTTGTCTCTACGGTGGATCTGAGCGCGCTGGTGGACACTGAAAACAAGAGTCCGGACGCCGTACTCAACGGCATTGCCTACGACGCCGACGATCGCACCTTCTGGGTGACCGGTAAACGCTGGCGCAAACTCTATCAACTGCGCATTACACCCGGACCCGGCGCCATCACACAGGCCACCGACGCCCGCTAACGGACCACGAGCGGTTGCCAACGCACGCCGTTGCGGCCGGCTTTCTTAACCCGGTACATGGCGGCATCAGCCTGCCTTAACAACGCATCACTGAGTTCCGCCAGTGGAATACGGTATGCCTTGGGCTCCCAGCTACACACCCCGATACTCACTGTCAACGGCATGCTTTGTCCCGCCCGGGTTTCCAGGGTGAGCGCTTCAATCTGCTCGCGCACACGCTCCGCGGTTTCCATCGCCTTGGTCGCATCACAGGCGGGCAAAAGTGCCACAAATTCCTCGCCGCCAAAGCGGGCCAGAAGGTCAGTCTTGCGCAAGGCCTGCCGGAGCACGCGTGACACTTCACGCAGGCATAAATCTCCGTTGGCGTGACCGTAGTTATCATTGATTTGCTTGAAATGATCCAGGTCGACAAAGAAGCAACTCAAGGGCTGACCACTGCGCTCTGCGCGGGCCAGCTCAATCCCGAGATCCTGCTCAAACGCGGTTCGGTTGCCCACTTGTGTGAGCGGGTCCTGCCTGCCCTCATGGCGCAGATGCTCCTGCGTCAGACCATGATTGAGACACAGTGCCAATACGGCACCCAGATGCTCCAGAAAGTCAGTGGCCTTGTCGGCACTGAAGCGCTCGGGATCAGCCGCGGCCAGGTGCAAACTGCCTTGCAACTGGCCCTTGCAGTAAAGCGGAATGATCGCGGTAGAGCCGACCTCCGCTGCACCACTGAACAGGCGCGCCTGTGTCAACGGGTCCATCTGCCCCAGAATTGGTGCCCGACTGGCAGCAAAGAGATCATCGAAAAAAGCCTGCTGATGGCGGACCTGCACCTTCGGCAACCATTGCCTCAGATTCAAGGCCTCGGTTAACTGCTCCCATTCATACTCGGGGTCGAACAATACCAGGCTGATCGCGGCCAGATCGAAATGCAAAGGGCCCTGCTTGACCAGCAAATCGAGCAACTCCGGCAGCCGGTCAGCTTCCAGCATACGGAACTCGAACGCATGGAACCGCCTGGCAATCGCCTGGTTCTCTTCAATTCGTCGGACCAGGCGCTCAATAATTGCCTGTAGCCGCTGAATCTCGCTCATTTATGCCTGACTCCCGATGCCATGACCTGTTCACTGATTCAGTTATCGGCCAGGCCTGCAACAGTCTGAAGTGATTGAGGTAGAATAGCCGGCAATTGGTATTTATGTATGAGCGCTAAATGACTGAACTACTCTCCCCTGCCGGCACCCTGAAAAGCATGCGTTTCGCGTTCGCCTATGGCGCCGACGCCGTCTACGCAGGCCAGCCGCGCTACAGCCTGCGGGTGCGCAACAACGAATTCAACAAGCTGGAAAACCTGGCAGCTGCCGTGGAAGAAGCCCACGGCATGGGTAAGCAATTTTATCTGGCCAGCAATATCGCCCCCCACAATGACAAGGTCAAAACCTATTTGCGTGACCTGGAACCGGTGATCGCCATGCGCCCGGATGCCCTGATCATGTCCGACCCGGGCCTGATCATGCTGGTCAAAGACCGCTGGCCAGAGCAGGAAGTCCACTTGTCTGTGCAAGCCAATGCGGTGAACTGGGCATCGGTCAAGTTCTGGGGTAAACAGGGGATATCCCGGGTGATCCTGTCGCGCGAACTGTCCATCGATGAAATCGAAGAGATCCGCCAACAGTGCCCGGAGATGGAACTGGAAGTGTTTGTTCACGGCGCCTTGTGCATTGCGTATTCGGGCCGTTGTCTGCTGTCGGGCTATATGACTCACCGGGATTCCAATCAGGGAGCTTGCACCAATTCCTGCCGCTGGGAGTACAACGCCCACGACGCCCGTGAAAACGAACTGGGAGACCTGATCGCGGTCGACAAACCCCAGCTGTTTGATCCCAATGACGAAGTCCAGCCAGTGCTGTTGCAAGAGCGCTCGCGGCCGGGTGAATACATGCCGGCCTACGAGGATGAGCACGGCACCTATATCATGAACTCCAAAGACCTGCGCGCAGTACAGCACGTGGAGCGCTTGGTGAAAATGGGCATCCACTCGCTCAAAATCGAGGGGCGCACCAAAAGCCATTATTACGTGGGCAGAACCGCACAAGTCTACAGACGCGCCATCGACGATGCCTTGGCAGGCAAGGCGTTCGACATGTCACTGATGGGGGAATTGGAGCACCTGGCCAATCGCGGCTACACGGAGGGCTTTTATCGCCGCCATGTGCCGAGCGAGTACCAGAATTACACCGAAGGCAATTCCGCCAATGTGAACCAACAGTTTGTTGGCGAGGCGCTGGATTTCAACGGCGAATGGCTCACCATCGAGGTAAAAAACCGGTTCGAATCCGGTGACACCATGGAGCTGATTACACCCCGTGGCAATCATCGCTTTACTCTGCCGGCAATCGAAAACAAGCAAGGCCAGGCAATCGACGCGGCACCCGGCAGCGGACACCGGGTGCGCATTCCGGTCAATCCGGATTGGGTACCGGCTGAGCAGGTGCCTTATCTGATGCTGATGCGCTACCTCTGATCAACTGCATGATCTTGTAACCCCGCCAGCCGGCCATCCGGGTGGCGGTCATCACCCCCGCCATCAACGCGCCACCCACACCCGCAGTCACCACGTCAGCACCGGTGAGGTACAGATTTTTGATGGGCGTTTGCGTGTGCAATCCAATCGCTTTGAAGCGTGCCGGCGTGTGATCCAGCCCGTAAATCTCGCCCTGCTCGTTCCACTGGAACCATTGGGTTGAGAGCGGGGTCGACAACTCATAAAAATCCAGCGCATCGCGCAAGGCGGGCCGGTGTTTGTACAGCACGGCCAACAGCCGCTGGCTGATGAATTCTTTCAGCGCCTCATAATCGTCCCCACGCTTGCCCCACTCGGTACCCAGCCACGCCCTGAATTGTTCCATGCTCCCGATGGTGACGATTTCGACAGTGGATTTGCCCGGGTAATGCTTGTTCCATTCCGGGTCCTTGGTGGAGGGAAACGAAATATAGATCAGCGGAAAATCGGCTTCGGGCCTGGCCCGACTGGCTTGCATCTGGGCATCGTGATCGCTGCCCGGGTAGATCCACAAATTGGTGGAGTCCAGTCCCAGTGCTTGGGCGTCGCCTCTAAAGCCTGCGTAAATACAAAGGTGTGCAGAGGACAGGGGTACCCCCTGAAAATCCTGCTCAAACCGGGCCCGGCTGGCAGCCGGAATCAGACGGTTACGGGTGGGCATATAACCGGCGTTGCTGACCACCTTGTCGGCGCGGATGACATCGCCGTTAACCAATTTCACCCCGCGCGCTTCGCCTTGCTCGATGAGGATCTGGTCTACCCCGGCATAGGTGAACACCTCGCCACCCGATTGCTGAATGACCGGAATAATCGATTTGGCAATGGCCCAACTCCCGCCCACCGGATAAGCACCGCCGGCCAGATAATGCTTCGCCACCATGGCGTGCATGATAAAGGCAGACTCGGAAGGTGGCAGGCCATAATCACCCCATTGCCCCACCAACACCGCTTTGAGCTTGTGATTTTGCGTCAGCCCATCCAACACCTCTTTGGTGGACTGGAAGCATTCTTTAGGCAGAAACCAACGGCGCAACCGGGCATAAAACCGCCCCAGTGGCCGGGGCAACGTCAATCCCAGGAAATAGGTCGGCGTCGACTGGCTGAGCCGGGTGATCAGTGCGACATATCGCTCGATGGTTGCGCGCTCTTCGGGAAAATGTTTTGCCAGCCGGTTAATAAACTCGGATTTTCCGCTCACAAAGTCAAAGCTTTCATCGCCCAGATGAATCTGATCATACACCTTGCCCATTTCTGCCCACTGCAGTGCGCCGTCGCTGATGGTATCGAACACCTTGCGCAGCAGACTCCAGGGGCGGTGCACCTCGCCTACGTAATGCACACCCACATCCCACTCATAGCCCTGATTTTCATAGCTATGGGTATATCCACCCGCGGTATAGTGCTGCTCTAGGACGCACACTTTCTGGCCGAGCCTGGACAACAAGGCCGCCGTACAAAGCCCCCCGATACCGGACCCGATCACAATGGCATCGTAATGCTCAGCAGCTCGCCCCGTACGGTAGCGACGCCCGGTACGGACATTACGTGCAGCGGCTTTCTTGGTCATAGTCAGGCCCTTTCTGGCGGAATGGATATGCAAGTTTTTGCATAAGATAGCGCTGACACAGCTTATATGCAACAATTTGCATATCTGAGACGTCACCGCCCGAGTACCATGAGCCTCAAACACAGCCTTCTCGTCATGCTGAGCGCCGCACCCGCTACCGGCTACGAACTCAGCCAGCAATTCAAAGGGGGTATCGGCTTTTTCTGGAATGCCAGCCATCAACAGGTTTATCAGCAGCTGGCACAGATGGCAAAAGACGGCTGGGTGCAATATGAAACCCAAAGCCAAACCGATAAACCGGACCGCAAAATATACGCCATCACCAACAAAGGCAGAGAGGCCTTATCACGCTGGCTGAGCACCCCTGTTGCACCCAGCAAATCCAAAGATGCCCTGCTGATCAAACTGTTTGCCGGCGAAACGTTGGTATCTGTTGCAGTCCTGCAGGAAGAGCTCAGGCGCCACCGGGCCATTCACCAGAAGAACCTGGACAAGCTGCTAGTGATCGAACAGGAGTACCGGTCCAAGAGTGCCGCCGAACAACGCGCTCTGCAATTGCCCTACCTGACACTGAGGCGCGGCATTACCGGCGAAACAGCCTGGATTGCCTGGGCAGATGAAGCCCTGGCCGCACTCAGTGAACAAAAAAACGAATCCCCCTGAGTCAGCCGATACCAGACCAAGCGCCTGGGCATTGCCTGCTGACAGATAGAAGACAAGGCAAGGGCTTGCGAGAAACCATCAGATTACGGCGATGGGCAGGCTTGTGGCATGCACCAGATCTGGTACCCCACTGTCAGAAGCGTTACCTGCATATTACTCGGTGAGATTATCCCGTAAGCGAATCAAGCGGTCGGGGTAGTCGGTGATAATGCCGTCAACCCCCATCGCCATCAGCTCACGCATATCGTCCAGACTGTTGATCGTCCAAATATGCACCTTCACACCGCGCGCTTGCATTGCCGAAAGAAACGAATCAGTCACAATCGTAATGCTACCGCTGGTCATGGGCAGCTGTAGCGCCACACCGGGTAAATCATAAAGATGTGACAAGCCGATTTTTTCCAACAACACCAACCGGGTCACTTCGCCCTGAGACATGGACGTGGCCACCTCAGGACAGGCACTGCGGAAAGCCTCGAGCGGCTCGGTAAAAAAAGACCCCACTAACACCTGGTTTTGCAGGCCGCGCTCGCGCACTAATTGGCATAAGGCGGTATGAATCGGCGGCTCTGGCTGTTTGATTTCAATTATATAATGGGCATCGGGCAGTGCATCGAAGACTGCAGACAGTGCTGGAATACGAATACCTTGCCCTGCCAAGGGGCTGTTTTTTTCCCGCAAAAAGCCGTGCGCTGCATCGAGCGCCTGTAACTGGGCAAAATCCATTTCACGGATCAGCCCCGAACCATTGGTCATATCGTCCACTGTGTCATCGTGGCTCAGCACTAAAACACCGTCGCGGGTGGCGTGGATATCGATTTCGATAATATCTGCGCCCACCCGATTGGCCATGAGCGCCGCTTCCAGCGTATTTTTAGGCTGTAATCCTTGCCCGGCACCGTGGGCGATCACCTCAAAACCGCGCCCCTCAAAATAAGCATGAGACTTTTGCGTCGGCGCAATACCCCAGCGCAAACCGGCATAGACCAGTGCGAGTGCCATCAGGATGTAAATGGAAATTCTGGCCATGTGCCTGCCCCTTATCGAGAAGGCGACATGCTAACACTGCCAGACTGCGGGGCTCTAGAGTTTTATAAAAATCTGTCGACGGGCGAGATACGCGGCAATCAACCAGAGCACCGCAAGATGACAGAGCGCAAATGCCAGCGATGCGGCCTTGGGTTCTAGTACGTGAGCAAAGACACCGAACAGCGTCTCATAAAGGGTCCCCTCCTGGGTTGGGAATAGCTGGTAACTACGCACCCACAACCAGGACAACACATAAATGAATAGCGGGTTCTGCCCCAGGCTGACCAGCGGCCGCTGGATAGCAGCACCCAATCGCCACTGCTCCATCAACAGCATCAGTGCCAGCGTCCAGCAAGCCAGGCCCGCCGTCAGCAATACAAAGCCCGGTGTCCACAAGGATTTATTGATTGGCAACGCCAGCGCATAGGTCATCAACAAGACAACCCCACCTGCACCCCATAACCCGAACTGCAAATACCGTAGCTGGCGCCCGGAGCGCAACCAACGGGCGGTTTCAAATCCGGCCAACACGGTGGCCACGGAGGGCCAGGTGCTGAGTAATCCCTCGGGATCAAACGCCAGCCCTTTACCCGCCCACAGGTGGGACTCGCCAAACACCCAAAGATCCACCTGCCGGACCAGATTATGCTCCAGACTGTAGGGTTCGTGAGATAGCCACAGCAAGACCTGATAACTGGCCAGAATCGCGCCAATGCAAACAAGATTAAAGCGCGCCGGAACAAACACAACCAACAGCGCCGCAACCCCAAACGCGAGTCCAATCCGTTGCAACACACCGGGCAAGCGTAGCTCATGAAGGGAAACAATAAATGGGTAGTATTCCAGCAATACACCCAACACTATCAACAGCAGGCTGCGACGAATAATTTTACGTAGCTGATCTGCACGCGTGAGTGACGCCATACCTTTCTGGGAAAAGTACAGCGATGCACCCACAATAAATAGAAAAAACGGAAACACCAGATCGGTAAATGTCCATCCCATCCAGTCTGCGTGCAACAATGGACCATACACATGAGCCCAGGATCCGGGCGTGTTCACCACAATCATCAATGCCAGCGTCAGACCACGCAGGGCATCCAATGCAATATAACGCTGTTTCAACTCACACCCCGGAGGCGCACCCACACGCGACAAGATCTGTGCGTGTGGTAGCAGAATAAAGAAAAACGACTACTTGCCCCAGCTGCGAAGCTTGTGACCCCAGAGTGCGTAATAGAAAATAAAGGCATAACACGGAAGCATTATCCAATAGGCGTGTTGGCTGCTACCACCTTCTGCCAAAGCGCCGTAAACGAGTGGAATGATGGCGCCACCGGCGATACCCATGATCAGCAATGCTGAACCGATGCCGGTATATTTGCCCAGACCCTCTAGCGCAAGCGGCCATACTGTCGGCCAAACCATGGCATTTGCCAACCCTAATAACGCAAGAAACAATACCGTGTTGGGTACAGGGTCAATAGAAAATTCAAACCAGAATATTTTTATATTGATCCACCCATACAATACTTCACTCAGCAGCTCCGACTCGCGCGATGCAGTCATTACTCCCACAGTGAAGAGCGCACCCAGGATTGCACTTAGCAGCAGTGCGCGGTCCTGCGAAATAAACCTGGGAATAAGCACCACACCAAGCGCGTAGCCGATCACCATAAAGCTCATGGTGTAAGATGTCAGCGATCCAAAGTTAGATAAGCCCAGCCCCTGACCGTACATACCGATCGTATCGCCAGCGATCACCTCAACGCCAACATAAACAAACAGCGCAACCGCCCCCAAAATAACCTGCGGAAAGCCCAATATACCAAATTTATCAACAGCCCCATCATTGCCAGACTCTTCCTCTAAATCCGCCAACGGACTGAGATGAATAAATAGTGCAAGAATTACCAGCGCAGCAGTCATATAAAGATAGGGCGTTACCAGCCGCCCGGATAACTCACTTAAACGCGCTGTCCGCTCAGATTCGGACAGAGCCGCCAGAACAGTGCTGTCAAATTGATCCATTCCAGTCAGAATCCAGGTTGCAAAGACAGCCGGCACAACAATACCCGCCGCCTTATTCACTAATCCCATAATAGAAATACGCATCGCCGCACTTTCACGTGGTCCAATGCATACAATGTAAGGATTGGATGCAGTCTGCAATAACGTCAAACCACTTCCCAGCGCGGCAAGAGCAACCAGAAACATAAAATACTCGGTGCTTATCGCTGCGGGAATAAACAGCAGTGCACCGATGGTCATGACCACCAACCCGTACACCATGCCTTTTTTATAGCCCGTTTTTCGCAGTATCCATGCCGACGGCAACGCCATTAATGTATAGGCGATATAGAACGCAAAAGTAACGAACATCGCCTGGAACTCATTGAGCTCACAAACAATTTTTAAAAACGGAATAAGAGATCCATTCAACCAAGTCACAAATCCGAACATGAAAAACAAGGCGCCGATAATTATCATCGCCTCAATTGTTTTCGACCGAGAATGTGACACTGCAACTGTGCTGCTCATACGAATTACCAATGATTGTTATTATTTAACGATTATTTCATCAAAATACAAAGTAACGGGCACCGGGGCGCGATGCTCGGTTGAGTACCGCTGCGCACCGTTTTCTGCAGTTACACGCACATAGCGGGCTGCCTGAGTATTAAATGTTACGGTCGCAGAAAGTGACTCTGCAGCCAGCTTGGCCTGACCCAACTCGCCCACCTTCTGCCACACGTCACCCGCTTCACTCAGCTCAACGGTTAACTTAGTCGGCGCATAAAAATGACGGAATCGTCCTGCGTTAAATCCGATATTGACCAGACTCAGCTGTTTGACCTGCAGTAAATCCAACTCGGCGACCAACCCGCCCTCATTAAAGGTGGCCCAATCATCCAGCTGGAATATCTGGTCGCGCGATAACACACCATCGACCAAGGTCTGCTCAGGCTGCTTGTTCCAGGCCCGGTCAGCGTCAGTACTCAACACAACCTTGGCGCCCCGAGCCAGATGATCCACCAGGGTGATACGCCGTTCATTAAACAGCCGGCCGGTTTGCGGGTCTTGCGCTTTTGCCCTAAGCAGACCGGCTTTCACCCGAATGGGTTCACGGTATACAGGGCTATTGATGCCAGGCAGGCTGCCATCGGTAGTGTAGCGGATCACCGCATCGGGCATATCGCTGTCGAGACGGACCAGAAAGCCGTCTGGTACCGATTCAATCTGCGCATTGACCGCATAGACACTGGTCGCGTAGTTGAGACCAGCCGCCTCAAAACGATCAAACATTTTGGGCAGCCGGCGGGCAAAATCCGGCCAGGATTTTTGCGATGCATCGGTCCACACTACTTCGGCCAGCGCACTCATGCGAGGCAGTACCATGTACTGGGCTTTGGCAGGTGTTCTGACGTATTCGGTCCACAAATGCCCCTGTGCACCCAAAATACGTTTGGCCGCCGGGTCCTGTGCGAGCTCTTCCGGAATCACGCTAAAGCTATAGGTTTCGCTCACAGGCGTCAGGCCATGAATGGCGAGCGGCTCATCGATTGAGCGGGACTGGTAGTGATCAAAGTACAAATGCGACCCGGGTGCCATAATGGCATCGTGCCCTTCTCTGGCCGCATGGATAGCGCCTTCAATGCCACGCCAGGAGGTAATGGTGGCAGACGGATTAACGTCGCCTTCAAGGATTTCATCCCACCCAATGATTTGCTTTCCGAGCTTGTTAATGCTGGCTTCAACCCGCTTGATTATATAGCCCTGTAAAGCCATGTAGTCCTTCAGGCCCTCGCGCTCCATCAGCGCATTGCAGCTATCACAACTCTGCCACTGTTCGGTTTTAACCTCATCGCCACCTACGTGAATATAAGGTGAAGGAAAAAGCCCGGCCACTTCAGCAAAGACCTGATCCAGAAATGCAAACGTCGTTTCAGTGGGACAAAGCACTTCAGGAAATACGCCAAAGTTACTTTGTACGTCGGCCATTTCACCAGTACAGCCAAACTCCGGATAAGCCGCCAATATGGCTGAGGCGTGACCGGGAATATCAATTTCCGGGATGATGGTAACCTGACGAGCCTGCGCATAAGCAACCAGCTCGCGAATCTGGGCCTGCGTATAAAAACCACCCAGCGATTGATTGTCATAAAGCCCGTCGCGATCATAGGTGTGGCCGACCACCGTTGCCGTGCGCCAGGCGCCGATGCTGGTCAATTTTGGAAACGCTTTGATCTCAATGCGCCAGCCCTGATCATCGGTCAGATGCCAATGCAGGTAGTTCAGCTTATGCAGTGCGAGCAAATCAATATACTGACGAATGAATTCAACAGGGAAAAAGGTCCGGCTCACATCCAGATGCATACCCCGGTACGAAAAGGCGGGCTCATCCTGAATCTCCAGCACCGGCACCAACCATTGGGATCGATTAATCGGGGCATTGATTTCAATATCAGCGGGCATCAACTGGCGCAGGCTTTGAACGCCCCAAAACAGACCGGCCTTGGACGCGGCACTGATTCGGATTTCTGACAGGGAAACGGACAGTTTATAAGCCTCGCCGTTAGCTGACCCCACATCCGCGAGCTCCAGCCGGATCACATTTTGGGTCTCAGAGGCATCTGCCAGGGGAAATGTGTAGCCTGTTGCGGGACTGAACTGCTGACGCAGATAGTCTGCCAGATCCTGAACATCGGGGTGAGCAACCAGGCGGGTGCCGGCATTGATCGCAAATGCCCCCTGCCCCCGAATCATTTCCCGCGGCTTGGGAATGATCGCAGCACTCACGCTCTCTTCAGCCAACAGAAAATCACTGTCGAGTTTCTGCTTAACAGCGGCTGGTTTCGTTGCGGTGTTATCTCCGCCGCAGCCTGCGAGCATCAACACCAGTGCAATAGCCGTCAACAACGTTCGATTGATCACGAATAACCCTTATTTTGTTTTTAAGCCGTTTTTTCAAGCAGCGCCAGCTGCTTACGTGCAAACAGAAATGCGCCCATTTCCGGGGCGGCAATCGCCGGTTGAACCGACGCAAGAATGGCTTCGGGCATCCACGCCTGCAGCGGGCCGGCAACACCACCAATCATACTCAGCCTGCCTGGCTTAAGCGCCAGCAACTTTTCTGCCACCGCAGCAAGGTAATCGGCACCATCCTGAACCAACGCAAGACTCGTGGGATCTCCGGCTTGCGCCAGTTCAATCACGATGGGCGCGAGTCGCGCATAATCCCTTGAGGTCGCACCCGCCATACGGCTGACCATATCGATACCTTGTGCATCCAGTGCAGTCTCAATGCGGTGTTTGAGAGGGCCGGCTGGCGCAAGACCATCGGATGCCATGAGTGCATGCTTCAATGCTTCCAGTCCGAGCCAGGCGCCACTGCCTTTATCACCGAACGGAAATCCATGCGCACCAACAATCAGACTCTTGTTGCCCGTATGTGCATAGCCACAGCTGCCCGTACCTGAAATGATCACGGCGCCGTCTTCACCGTTATGAGCACCCAGACAAGCTATATGTAAGTCAGTGGTTAGGTGGAACTGGCCGAAAGGGTGCACCCACTGCTCGACTACCTGATACAACTCGGGAAGATTGACCCCCGCGAGTCCCGCGCCAGCCACCAGTCGGGGCAGCTGGTCAACGTCTAAACCAGCATCTTCCAATGCCAGCTCTGCGGCCAATTTGATCGAGGTAAATGTCTGTTCCACGCCATGCAGAGGGTTGGCGGGCCCGGCGACACCTTCACCCAGAACCTGCCCTTGCTGACTCAACAATATGGCCTTGGTTTTACTACCTCCACCGTCAATGCCAAGGTACAGCTGACCTTCTCCTATTGGCATTTTCCCCATTATTCACCTCGGCCCATTTCACTTTATTCTGTTTGGGAAGCGTATGCTTCAACCCTGTAAAGCCTCAATCGCAGCGGGAAAAAGAAGGGTTGGGACTGACAGGACACCAACCCGCAAGAGAGCATAGCTACGAGAGGAAAGAGCCAGAACCATGGAGCGGTTGCGGTGCACCATGGCTTTGGACCTCACATTGCCAATACCATGACTGACAACGTTGTCTAACAGTAAGCAATTGGGACAACGTTGTCAAGCCTTTTAGCGTAATCTGTTTTTCGGCAGAAATAAGGCGCAGTTTTCGTTTGACAACGTTGCCATTATTTCTTTAGTTTACTGTTTACCTGAACAAATAGCACCCATACCGCAGCAGCCATGTCCGGACTTTTCAGCGTTAACAAACATTGCACCATCCACACAATTCCCTTGGCTGATAGCAAACTGATATGTATCGATGACTTTCTTGCAGATCCTGATACGCTGGTTGCATACGCCAAAACCCAACCCTTTACACCCTACCCCGGCGTGAGGGAGCGCAAGGGTTATCCTGGTGTGCGTGCGAAAGCACCAGATGATTACTCCTACAATATGACAACGTTTGTAGAGCCGTTGATAAAATCAACCTTTGATGTGCCGGCACATCTCGACATACGCAAAAGCATCTGTGCCATGTCACTGTTGACCATCCCGGGTGAACTTTTAGGCCCGCTGCAGCGCACGCCACATTTTGACTCAAGTACACCGCATCATATTGCCGCAGTACTGTATTTATGTGGTCCTGAGCACGGCGGAACCGCTTTCTATCGTCACAAAGCTACCGGACTGTCCCGGATTACCGAATCGGATGTAGACAACTATCTCGACCGTTATTACCAAGAAATCAATCAGAATAAGCCTTCCAATGCGTATTTTTCGGACGAAAATCAATTTTTTCAGATTTTTCACAAGGTAGATGCCAAATTCAATCGGCTGGTGCTTTATCGTGGCTCCCACCTTCATAGCGCCTACATCAATTCAAACGACAGCATTTGCGACGATCCGGACACAGGCCGGCTCACAGTCAACACTTTTTTCGATTTTTAATATTGACCTTTCGCGTGCGCTGCAGCATAGGCCGCATTAAACCGGTTTAGCCACTCCCTGTGCGCTAGTAACTGGCTGATCCACTGACCTGCCTGGGATTGATGTGCCACCAATTGCTGCCTCAAAAACTCCTCTTCGTAGGGTGTGGACGTTTTCAGGTTAGTGGGGTATTTCATGCCGTAAAGCACGTACAGGTAATTATCCACGTCAAACAAATCGAAACGACTGAAAAAATCGGATTTCAACGGTGTTCTGGAACGCCAAATCGAAAGCCTCTCGGCCAGCGTGTCAGACATGGCTGACGGTGCTGTCACAGCGCGCCAAAAATCTGTATCACGCCGATCAGATATACAATAGTGCAGCTGAACGAAATCAATTATTCGCTCCCACACGTATCGGACGACCCGGTTACAATATTGAGCAGCAGCGTTCATACCATCAGCACCGAAATGGATATTCCTGGCCAGCAGTTCTGCTGAAAAATCGGTAACCAGGATAGATGTGGCTTCCAATGGTTCAACAAAGCCCTGGGATAATCCCAGCGACGCACAGTTTTTTGACCAGAATGCGTTCCTGTAGCCAATACGCATCGGAAGCATGCGATACGTCAGGTCTTCAGGCACCACCTGACAATAGTTCGCCAACGCCACAACCGCCTGGTCACGATCAATAGACTGACTTGAATAGACAAAACCCACCCCACGACGGCTTTGCAATGGAATATCCCATAACCATCCTGCTTCATGCGCCTTAGCCAATGTGAAACAAGGGATATGCTCAGGCGTGGCGAGCTGCTGTGTGGCCAATACCGTATCAGTTTGGATCCTGCTGGACTGGTCCATAAAAGGGATCGAAAGCGCCCCCCCCAATAGCAGAGCACTGAAACCTGAACAGTCAACAAAAAAATCGGCTGTAAACACCTTGCCGTCAGCAGCCACCAGGGATTCGATCTCACCAGAGTGACTGAGCCGGACTTCCCTGACGGTTGCAGTGTGTCGTTTTACACCCAGCCGGCTAACCGCATTGTCAGCCAACAACTCACCAAATTTCTTTGCATCAAAATGGTAGGCGTAATCAACTACGCCCTCATACTCGGACGAAGATATTAATTTAGGGGATCGGCCAGACTCCATCAAAGGCGCAGCAGCGCTGACAGAATCAAAACGCACATCCGGTTGACTCAATAGGCAACTGGTGGCGTCATAGCCGTTGGGAAAGGGGGACGCAAATGGATGGAAATAACTGCTGTCAGTGCCTGACATCCAGCCGTCAAACCGGATACCTTGCTTAAATGTCACATCACAACGCGCAAGCAGCTCTGATTCAGGAATGCCAAATTTTTTCAGCGAACGGCGAATGTGAGGTACAGTACCCTCACCCACGCCGATAATTCCGATCTCATCGGATTCAATCAACATGATCTCAACCGGCTCGCCCCGCAGCTCTACCGCCAGATGGTTTGCAGCAAGCCAACCTGCCGTACCCCCGCCAACTATGATGATGCGTTTTGTCATGGCTCCCCCCTTAATCGCTGAGCATGCACACAGATTGTTCGAACTAACGGACCGGATGAAAAACTATCAGCTAAAAAAAAGCCCAGTATACACTGGGCTTTTTTGACTAATAATGTTTAGTCATCAGAAGCGAACATTCAAGCCTAGCTTGTATGAAGCCTCACCCATGAAGGACCAGGCTGGATAACCCTCCTTCAATGGATCCTTCACCGTCGTGTTTGCGGCCGCAGCACCATACTGGACATCATCAGCCTCCAGAATGTTGTTGGCCTCGAAAGTGAGGTTGATCATATCAGTCACATTCCAGCCAAAGCTCAGGTCCAGTGTACCAAAGTCATCGTGCATACGGTTACCGTACCAACCGGTTTCACGAACCATGTACTCAGAACGGTAATTATAGGCAGCACGCGCTGAGAACTGATCGTTTTCCCAGTAACCCACGATATTGGCTACATGCTGGGAAGAAAGGGTGAATACACCGATATTATCCTGGAAGCTTTCAGCTGGCGCGTTGCCATTGGCGTAGGTGTAATTCACCGACGTACCAAATCCATTATCGAATGCATGATTTACCTGGAATTCGAAACCATCAATTTTACCGCCACCGGCATTGATATACTGGTTAACAGTCCAGCTATCCAGACCACTGTCGGGACTGATGACGCCGATTTGTTGGTCCACTTCAGTAACAGTACTGATGAAGTTTTCGATGTCTTTCTTGAAGTAGGCTACAGAGATCACATTACCGTCACCGTAGTAGTACTCAACGCCAAGATCCGCTTGACTGGATTTCTGTGGCAGCAGACCTGGATCACCAAATGTTACTGTTTCATTTCCGGCTACAGTATCCTGAAAACCGGCCATCTGACCGCGGAACATGTTTTCATAGTTAGCCCGCGTGATCGCCTGACCCGCTGAGAATCGCAACAACAAATCTTCAGTCAGATCAAACACTACGTTTAC
This sequence comes from Simiduia agarivorans SA1 = DSM 21679, assembly GCF_000305785.2. Lineage (NCBI taxonomy): Bacteria > Pseudomonadati > Pseudomonadota > Gammaproteobacteria > Cellvibrionales > Cellvibrionaceae > Simiduia > Simiduia agarivorans. Next base: position 948,419 of record NC_018868.3, read on the forward strand.
GCTTGGCAACACATCGCTATAGCTTGATTTGTCGGTAACCAGCGCGGTTCCCCAACCGTTGTTCTGCGCAACGTCTCCGGGTGCCAGTGGAGTGCCATCCAAATCATAGCCGGTCGCGGACGCATCGGTCTGCACATAGCGCAGGCCAAAGTTACCGCGGAAGCCTTCGCCTTCAAAGTTGGCCATGACATATGCCGAAAGATTGTCTTCTTTCAACAAACCGAAGCCTGGACGCTCTTCAACAAATGAATCAATGTTGTCCAACGTATTGGCCATCATCGCGCCGATATTCGGACGTGGGTTGGTCCAACCGTTGGGGCCGGTTTTGATAGTGCCACTGTAAAGACTCTCGGTCGGTACCGAAACTATATCAGCTGCATCTACAAACACTGACCGCAGGGTTTGCTTCTTAAACTCATGCTGGGTAGAGCGAACACCGGTTTTGATCGAGGAAATAGCGCCAAAATCAACATCGAAGGTAAAATCCAGTTGCGCAAAGGTCTCTTCGTCTGAGTTCGGACCTTTGGTTGTCGCCCATGAACCAGCAGGCGCGACAGTTGGACCAAGATCGGCAACACTGACGGATTGATCAGATGAAGGATTGATATCGATCACTTTTCCTGTTGCATCGATAGTACCGGTCCACTGAGGAATACTTGAACCAGCGGTCCACCAGCCATAAGAATAGTTGGTTGTTAAACTGGTGCCACCCTCAGCCTTGGTACTGCCAATAACCGCTTCGGCTTTGAAACCGTCCAGCTCGTAAGTACCGTCCAGGCTATACGTATCTGACGTCATTTTGCCGGAACGGGCCCAGGTCTGGATAAATGCATCAGTAGCATTGGCTGCGGTGGTTTCACTCTTCAGGCAAACACCGTTAGGGTTAAATCCTGAGGTCACATTATCATTGCGCAATGTGCAGTTTGCATCGGGGAAAATGTAGTGACTGGTATTGGAGTTATCGCCAACAAGTTCCATGCTCAGAATGTGAGCACCAAACTCCAGATTCTCGGTAGGACGCACCTGCGCATTGATGTCGAAAGCTGTGCGCTCGCGCTCCTGAACAAACGTGGTTGGCGCCACGTCAGACGACCAACGGGTATCGGCTTCAACACCACGGCGTACGTAGTCGCCCTCGGCACGTGCAGCCGCGACCAGAATCCCGAATGTTTCCGAGTCATCTTTCCAGCTGTACAGACCCGAGACTTCTGGCGCGAAATCATCACTGACAGTTCCCATACCACCTTTGAGGCTCAAAAACGCTTTGTTCGCCTCCAGTTCAAATGGGCGACGGGTTTTCACAATAACGGTTCCGCCAATGCCGCCCTCGGCCAGGTCCGCCTGAGTGGATTTGTACACATCCATACCGCCAATCAGTTCGGACGGCAGCAGTGAATAGTTGAACGAACGATCCTGTGCTTGCTGGTCAAACCAACCGGTAGAGGCCACTGATTGACCATTCAGGGTTGTGTAAGTCATTTGTGGATCAGATCCGCGGATGGATACAGAGGCACCCTGGCCAAATGCACGACCAACACTCACACCGGGGATACGACCCAGCGCCTGCCCCACATCGGAGTCCGGAAGCTTGCCGATATCTTCGGCGGTAACAGCGTCCACTACCGCATTGGCGTCGCGCTTGATGTCTGCAGCAGCTTTCAATGAGCCACGAATTCCCAGCACCTGAATTTCTTCAATTTCGCTGGCCGCATCCTGCGCAAACGCAGGTACCGCCACCATGGACAAAGCACCCAGAGACCCAACGGTTACCAGAGCGCGATTCACCTTTTTGATTGCATCGCTTAGTTTTGTAGACATGTCTGTCCCCTTCTTGTTCTAACACTTGTTTTTTATATGACCTAGAACCACAAACAACCGCCCAGAGCCTCTTTGAGCCATTCAGACAACGTTGTCGGTAGGCTGACATTATGACGATTGGACAACGTTGTCAACTATTTTTGAGCCTAATCTTGGTGTCAGATTGCGCATTTCAGGGATTAATCAGTGTCCAGGCGGCCACGGCGGGGTTAAAAAAGCCGCATTGTGTGTAAGCCCGCTCAATTTCGCCTTGCTCTCTCAAGATCTTAAGCCCTTTTTGCAAGGCTGAGAACGTTGCGTCTGCAGAGGGGTAATTTTTGGCAACCGCGATAACCCGCTCGGCGGGAAATGCCACCTTGATGCCCGGGACCGGGACCAGGTAGCGACCGTCCTCCGCTACAATTCTCAGATCATTGCCTTGAGGAAACGGTGCGAGAACGATGTCGGCCCGACCGGCCAACACCATGCGGACCATGGACTCCCAGCTGCTCGCATACTGTATCCGGCTGAAGCCCATCTGTTCCAACAGGCTCCAATCCATCTTCCAGTTTCTGCTGGTTACCGGGGTGTATTGAGTGAGGGCTGAAAGGTCCTGCGGTTGAGAGAGGATGGGATGCCCCGCCCGGGTGTACACACCAACCACAAACTCCCCACGACGTATCAGGGGGCTGCTGACCCAAAGGTGTTCAACCATGTCGCGGGCGTCGAAGTCCCAGACACTGGTGCCGCTAAGCGCAACCTTACCTTCTGCCAACTGCTGCAAGATTCGCAGGTAACCATCCATCGGACGCAAATCAGCCTCAGCGACACCGCCCTCTCGAAGCGCCCGTTGCACCAGAATAACCTCGACGACGTCCCGGCGGCTGCCCGGAAAATCATAACGGACAGGCTCAGGCTGTACGCCAAAGCTGGATTGATAGTCTTCGAGAACATCCGTTGGCACCGCTAAAGTTACGTCTGCTGATGCAGAGATAACGTAAGAAGAACCCAAAAGCAGGAGTAAGAGCGCTGGTATGATTCGATTAACCATGGCTCCCCCTTGTTTGCTACCCATTGGATAAGACTAGCAAAGGACGGGGGAGCCAATGGAACACTAAACGCCTATTTCATCGGAAATCTGAACCCACTGCAGCGGCCGCATATTGACTGCGGCCATGCCTGTTTCATCCTGATCGGGTTTTCCTGGCTGGGGACGGCCAAGGGTAATAAAGGCCTTGCCTTTAATAACTATTACCTTGATAACGTCGCCGATATAAATCTTGTCAGGGTTCTTGATGCCCGGGTTCTGCTGCCACAGCTCTTTCCACCGGAATGGGTCCTTCAGAAACTTGTTGGCGATATCCCACAAAGTGTCTCCCTCAATGACCTGGTAACTCTGCTCATAACCATCTTTTAACTCAGGTACAGCTGCCTCCTCGGGAATCAATAACAAGGTTTCTGCCGGCTGGCGCTCATCCGACTCCTCTTCTTCCTCAGTTTCCCCTGCTGCTGTCGCGTCTGCGGGTAACAGCACACCGGCCACCAACCTGAACTCCCCGCCGGCGACAGAGTCAACGCTGGCGCTGTAGGGACTGACCGCTTCAAAAATAGCCGGATCCACCTGCGAGAAATCTTCGACTGCAGTTTGTACCGCACTTTTCACCCCTTGAGCTGCCTGGGTACCGTACACGGATTCAGTGCGGTTACCGGCAAACGCTGTGCTCGCAGGAATTGAGCCGATATACAAAGGCTCGACGTAGGTCAGCGCATTAAACGATAACGCGCCCGACGCATTGATGGCCGCCGGATTCAACTCATCGCCAATTTCGAGGAAAGGTTGAGCACCGGTACCCACGGTCACGTTGGTCCCGGTCAGATTGGTACCACCAGCGGCAAAGAACAGCGAATTTCCGTTCGCCGACGTCAATATCACGTTGCCGTTTCCGGCATTGATAGCATCAACTGTCGTGTCAGTCTGGGTGACCACCGAGATATCCTCGTTAGCACTACTGGTATCAATACCTAACAGGCTACCGCTGAACACCAAATCTACCGGCCCGGTCGCTTGCAAGGACAGCTCGGCAAAGGCCACATTGCCGGAAGCAGATCCCAGAGAAATCATGGCATTTTCTGCATTTGCAAAGTTCAATGTCATGCCGTTCGCTGTCACACCACTACCGGCAAAGGCGCCGGCGGCCGTAGAGGACAACACTAAACTGCTGCCTTCGTCCGTCAACAACTCGAAACCCGCAAACTCATAACCGCCAAGCTGACTGATACCGTCACTTAATTGCCAGTTCAGTCCACCAGCCGAAATCAGCTCGTCCTGCCCGGCAGAGCCTTCCAGTGAAAGCGGAGCGAAGCTGTTGTTCACCACCCGAACGGCATCGTCACCTGCACCCAGATTAAGATTCGCGAGTCCTCCGGCTTCCAGCAACACTGTGTCATCTCCGGCGCCCGTCACCAAACTGGCAATACTGCCCCCTGCAAAAACAACCTGATCCCGGCCGCCGCCCAATGTCATGGACTCGACTCCGCTGAACACCAAGGTGTTCGTGCCATTGGTTACACTGGAACTAGTACCTGTCAATGACCAGTCCAGATCGCTATCGGGCCCCACTAGAGAATCTTGCCCGGAGCCACCGAGAAATGCCTGTACGCCGCTGTAGGTAATACTGCCGTAAACCAATTGGTTAAGACTCTCGAGCCTGACCTGTGAATTCACATCCGCGCCATACAATGTCCCCGTGCCGGCGACCTGTTCAATACCGGTGAAAAGCACTGAAACACTGTCCAGCTCTACGCGCGCACTGTTGTCAGCTAACACACCATTCGACGTTACCGCACGCCAAAGACCATTAGCTGACGTTACGCTATCCACACCATTGCCTGCCGCCACTGTTTCTACGCGGGCAAACGCAATGCCTGCGGTTTCAATTTGTCCGGCATCAGTGACGATAAAATTATTGCCTGAGGCACTACCTTGAATGCTGTTGTCACCTGCAGCGCCATCAACATGACTGACACCAGAAAACGCGACATCCATAACGCTCACTGCGTTATTCTGGTTACCGAGAAGAAAAACATTTGACTGGCTATTGCCTACGAGTGTCAGCGACGCGCCGGTGATACTTCTGACGCCGCTTACCAACAGATCACTGACGGAATACTCACCGCCAGTTTCCGACAAGCGAATCTGATCAGCCTGCGTCAGGCTCAGAACATCATTACTCTGAGCATTGAACACTGCTACTTGCCCGAATGACGTGCCGCCGACTACCAATGTCTGGCTGCCGCTGTCAAAAGTAAACGTCTCACTTACACTGGCATTCGCCAGTACTGTGGCATCCTGAGCAGAATATCCGGCGAGACCAGAAAAACGTATGCCCGATGCATCGACACCATCGCTCTGGATCTGCCACTGCTGCTGGAAATCCCCTTTTACGGTCACGTCATCGGCGCCAGTGGTCACGGCAACCAAATCAGAGAAATCGAGCGCATTGATTGATACCCGGCCGCCGCTCAACACCAGGGAAGTTCCGTTTTCTTCAATCAGCAGCGATTCGGCGCCTCTGAAGGTTGCTATGCCAGAGACGGTCAGGCCTGAAGTTGTAACGACATCTGCGCCTTGGTAAGCCCAACTGCGCGAGTCGGTTGCCTGTATTGTCTGGGCGCTCGCAAGCCCCTGCAAATGCATAACGCCACTGTATTGAATTCCGCTATGACTTATTACACCTGCTCCGGACAGGGAAAGCAGTGCGCCCTCTTCGGTTACCGACAGTGCGTCGGCATTAACGCGCTCCAGACCACCGATCAGCATCTCACCCGCGCGTACCTGTTGATTACCCTGTGCGGTTATCGTGGTAATGCCATCCAGCGAGTCGAGGTTGCCTCCAAATGCGGCTTGGGAAACACCATCAATCAATACCCCGTCGGTAAGCAGACTATTGGCACCAACATACTGAATTTGATTGCCCGCAAGGGAACCGAGAACAGACGACGCTCCGGCCGTTTCCAACCCGGTAAACTCGATGCCGGCTACCTGTACTTTTTGCGTATCACCGGTCAATTGCAGATCAAAATTACCCGCGTTGACTCGATCTTCACCACCACCCAAATCGATCGAGCTAAATCCGGATGTCTGGCTGGTAGTAATGGTCATGGCGTTGGCAGAAATGGAATGACTGCTTTGCACAACAAGCTCATCCGCCAACCCGGAAGCAGCGAAAACGGATTCAGACAGGGTTACAGCCTCAACACCATTGAAACTGATTCCCTGAGTACTGAAACCTGATGGAGTACCATCCAGCGACAATGTAGTAGTGGATACTTGATCAGACACACCATTGGCGGACCACTGGTTCACACCGGTAAAGTGCATGTCGAACACATCAACAGTGCCAACAGCCGTTACTTGATAGTGACCACTAGTCTGGCTCTCCACTGTTGCCACGTGAACGTTGGTTGCGCCGGTCACTGAAAAATTTTCATGACTAAGTGCACCAGCCTGACCATTTACGCTGGCACTGCCGCCCAGCAGAGATAACAGATTTGCATTACCATTCAATGCGAGCACGATACTGTTCGCGCTGGAATCAATTAGCGTGGTTCCAATCGATACCTGACCTTGCTGATCGACTGTGAGCAATGCAACCGCCTGGTCCACATCAAAGGCGTTTACATTCCCCGCAATTTGCGCGAGACCTGATAATGCAATGCCAGCGCCTGCAGATGCAGTAAAATTATCCGAATCGTGAACGGTGAGTTGAGTCGGACCTGAAAATTCAACACGATCATCCTGCCCAGTGCCGACAATTGAAGCCAACCCACTGAAATGTACTGCGTTGATACTGACACTTCCGTCCGCAGACACAGATACATTATTGGCCGCACTGGTATCCAGTAGAAGATTGCCGGAACTTGCTGTTTCGATGTTTGAGATTCTGATGCCGCTGGCATAAACCTCGGAACCGTCCAGTTGGAATTCGGTTGAGGTATCGGCGTTAAAATGATCCGTTGCACCTGCACCATCCACAATCCATGTTGACATATCGCCAGCGAGCTGGACCGTCATGCCATTGGCAGAAAGGCTATTAGCAGACAACGCAAATGTATCTGAACCGGCGCTCCCCTGAAGCCGATTGGTAAGACCGATAATGAGTTCCACGTTTTCGAACAACAAACCATTATTGATGGCACTGTTCTCACCTGCGAGCAGCCAGTCCTGACCTGCAATGCCTGTCACGCTATCGTAACCGTCACCACCGTCAAAGCCGGAATAACCGTCAAAATCGATACCGTTCACTCTTATGGTGTCATGATCCATGACAAAAAGTACGTCATCTTCTCCACTGCCAACAACGGCAGCATTCTCTATTACCTCAACATTGGAAATCAGCATGCCATCGGTAAATACTGTACCCGACTGACTCTGCAACTCGACATCTTTACCTGCACGGGCGATTAAAGTATCAACTCCGTCGGCCATGTTAACGGAGGTCAAACCGCCGTTTTCAGCAGTCACTGTCATCCCTGCTACGATTACAGAGCCTGCTGCTGCAATTTCCATCACATCAGCATTTTGGGTTAATACAAGGCTTTTGCTGACGCCTGATAACGACTCGACCGCGTTGAAGGTGATGCCATTGCCGATCGCGGACTGGTTGCCTACAACCTCCCAGCTACCAAGTCCGAATACCTCATCGTTGCCATCACCGGCATTCACATCGGTAATACCGTCAAACAAAACACCATTGGCCTGAAGATAATTTTCCGATGGAATACTGAAAGTATCACCACCAGAGGAGCCGGTAAGCACTACGCTGGCAGAACTGACTGCATCCAGTCCGGTAAAGCTGATGCCGTTACTGAACGCCGCCTGATCGACTCCGGTTAAGGTCCAGCTGCCACCATTGGCCGCCAATGTGACCGCTGCATCCGCAGTCACCGCACCGATACCGGTAAACACCAGCTCACTCGTGGTGAAGTTACCGTCCACACCACCAAGGATCGCGGTCAAGTCTGACACCGCACGTACATCCCCATTGGTGACCGTGTGCAGATCAAGGAAGTTAACGCCATCGCGTGCAACTTCGCCGCCGTTTACTGCCACCTCTGCCCCGGCGGCATTGAGTTGATCGTCGCCGCCTGACGCCGCCACGGTGGCTATACCGTTAAAGGTCATGCCATTCACTGACACACTGTTGGTGCCGGCCACTTGATAATTGTCTTGCGATGCGGAACCGGTCAGCGTGTGTGTACCCGCGGCGTAGTTTGCCGTTTCAATGCCGACAAACTCCACAGCACCCAGGCGGGCGCCAACACTGTCACCATCACCGGTGCCCAGGGTCCAGCTTGCAGCATCCATTACCAGCACCGTATCGTTCGGACCGGCACCGGCGTTGACGCGGGTGACGGCCATAAAATCGATACCGGTGGTGGTATCTGTCAGGGTGGTCCCTGCCATCTGGAAACTGTCACTGCCCGAGGTGCCGTTGACAATACCGTTGCCGGTAGCCTCTTCGATGTTCAGGAACGAGAGACCGTTGCTGCGGGCACCGCCCGTAATCAATGTCCATTCGGCACCGGTGCTGGTAACCGTATCATCGCCCCCGGCGGTGTTTACCTGGCTCAGGTTGGTGAACTCGAGCGCGCCGCCCGCCAAGGTCAGGCGCGTACCATCCCAGGTCAATTGCTCGGCTACATCGGAGCCCAACACACTGCCATTGCTGTACTGCACAATACCGCTGACAGCGGGGCCCCCGGTCAGGCTGACATTCTGCCCGTTGTCGAGCACAATTTCGGCACCGGACACATCCAGCACGCTGGCGGCGTTGCCGGTCAGGCTGGTAAGGGCCGAGTCGCTGTCAAAGCGGATAGCGCTCCCGGCAATATCAACCCGGTTCTGGGTGCCGTTATAGGTCAGGTCTGCCGTGGTACTGCTGAGATCCAGGGCAGTAAAATTGCCACCGGCGGTTTCCAAACCAGTGAAGGTAATGTTGCGCGTCTCCGCTTGCTGCGCTGATGCGTCGACCAGTGTCCAAACGGCGCTGCTGTTGGCCGCGTCGGCCGTGCCAACAGCGTTGACACTGGCGAGCCCGTCAAAATCAATCCCGCGCACAGTGAGCAACTGATCGCCGGTCACCACATACTCTTCAGACTGACCGGCTTCGCCGGTAAGCGCTCCGACGGATGCGTCAGACACACCAGTGACCAACAAGTTGGTGACCCACAAGGTATTGTTGTTGCCGCTACCGGCAAGTGCCGCCTGAGCAGCGGACACCTGACCGCTACTGAGGTTAACCTGCGCAAACCCGCCGGCCCGGTTAAAGCCGATCCCGTTCAAGGTGAAGCTGAGGTTATCGGTCCCGGCAATAAAACTGTCTGTAGCACTGCCGCCATTGACGTCAGTGGCAGCGGATGTGACCTGGCTGAAGCCCACAAACTCGGTCGTGGTCGCGCCGGTTAATTGCAACGCGCTGCTACCGCTAAAACCCCAGAGGCTTGCACCGTTCGTGCTGGTAACCTGACTCCCGTTGGTCGCTGTCAGACGTTCTGCATCGACAAAGTTGATGCCGGCATAGGTGAAGTCGTCGTTAGCGTCCAACAGGATATTTTGTGCACCACTGTCAGCAACTGTGATCGCGCCACCGGTCGCAGTGGTCAGGTTAACAACCGTCAGACCGTCGGTCAGAGCCAATCCACTCAGGCTGGAGACAGACGCGCTATTGCCGGTCAGATCCAGCTGATCGCCGCCGCCCTGCAAATCCAAGGTGGTGTAACCCGCACTGTTGGCAAACGCCACGCCGTTGAGGGTGATAAGATTTTTATCAAACCCAGCAGCCAACACATCCAGGCCGGTGGTCGCGATCAGGGTCGCGTTTGCACGATTATCTTCCACGGCCTCAATCTGATTGAACACCAGGCTGTCGTAACCGGCTGATTGATCGCCCAACGATACCCAGTTAATCGCGCCTGCAACGGGGCCAACAACCGTGTCGGTGCCGCCGCCGGCATTGATGGTGTTTACACCGGTAAATGCTATGGCATTGGCCATTATGGGGTCAGTGTTACTGGCAACACTGAAGTCATCGTCCAGCACGGAACCCGTGAGCACTGCGTTTGAGGAGGCAACCGTATCCAATCCGGTAAAGCTGATGCCGTTACTGAACGCCGCCTGATCGACTCCGGTTAAGGTCCAGCTGCCACCATTGGCCGCCAATGTGACCGCTGCATCCGCACTCACCGCACCGATACCGGTAAACACCAGCTCACTCGTGGTGAAGTTACCGTCCACACCACCAAGGATCGCGGTCAAGTCTGACACCGCACGTACATCCCCATTGGTGACCGTGTGCAAATCAAGGAAGTTAACGCCATCGCGTGCAACTTCGCCGCCGTTTACTGCCACCTCTGCCCCGGCGGCATTGAGTTGATCGTCGCCGCCTGACGCCGCCACGGTGGCTATACCGTTAAAGGTCATGCCATTCACTGACACACTGTTGGTGCCGGCCACTTGATAATTGTCTTGCGATGCGGAACCGGTCAGCGTGTGTGTACCCGCGGCGTAGTTTGCCGTTTCAATGCCGACAAACTCCACAGCACCCAGGCGGGCGCCAACACTGTCACCATCACCGGTGCCCAGGGTCCAGCTTGCAGCATCCATTACCAGCACCGTATCGTTCGGACCGGCACCGGCGTTGACGCGGGTGACGGCCATAAAATCGATACCGGTGGTGGTATCTGTCAGGGTGGTCCCTGCCATCTGGAAACTGTCACTGCCCGAGGTGCCGTTGACAACACCGTTGCCGGTAGCCTTTTCGATGTTCAGGAACGAGAGACCATTGCTGCGGGCACCGCCCGTAATCAATGTCCATTCGGCACCGGTGCTGGTAACCGTATCATCGCCACCGGCGGTGTTTACCTGGCTAAGATTACTGAACTGCAGCGAACCACCGGCCAGCGTCAGGGTTGTGCCGTCCCAGTTGAACTGCTCCGCCACCGAGGAACCCAACAAGCTGCCATTACTGAAAAGGCTAATCCCGGTCACTGACGGACCGCTGGCAAGCGCGACATTCTGGGCATTATCTAATTGGATTTGTGCACCGGACACGTTCAACGAACCGGCACCATTGCCCACCAAACTGGTGAGCTGGATATTGCTGTCAAACCGGATGCTGGCACCAGCTATATCAATGCTGTGCTGGCTGCCGTTATAGGTGAGATCGGCTGTGGTTGCACTCAGATCAAGCCCTGTGAAGTTCCCGCCGGCGGTTTCCAATCCGGTAAAGGTAATCCCTTGGGTGCGGGCTTGTTGGGAAGCGGCATCCAATAAGGTCCAGTCACTGCTTGTGGTGGCGGCATCTGCACCGCCAACGGCGGTAACACTCGCAAGCGAGCTGAAATCAATGCCACGCGTGGTCAGTAAGCCACTGCCTGTAACACTGTAAGTTTCTGATTGCCCTGACTCACCGGCGAGTGAAGCCACGGCAGCGGTTTCCACGCCATCAATTTCAATGCTCGCAACCAACAAACGATTGTCGGCTCCCGTGCCCGCCAGTGTGGCCTGATCAGCCACCAGGTTGCCGTTGTTCAGAATAACCTGGTCAAAACCCGCAGCGTGGCTGAAGCTAACGCCGTTCAATACAAAGCCGAGGTTATTGGCACTGGCAGTATATTGATCAGCGACTGCCCCGCCGTTTACAGAATCGGCCGCCGAGGTGACATTATTGAACCCTTCAAACACCGTTGTGATCGCGCCCACCAGCTGAAGGTCATCGCCGCCAAAACCCCAGATGCTCGATGCATTGGTACTGGTGATACTGCTGCCATTACTGGCAGCCAGGCGCTCGGCATTAACAAAAGTAATGCCGGCATAGGCAAAGTCATCGTTCAGATCCAATGTCAAACTCTGCACATTAACATCAGTCAGGGTAATGGCGCCGCCGATGGCACTGGTCAGATTGGTAATAGCCAATCCATCGGCCAGTGCCAACGCCCCTGCTTCAGAAACGCTAACCGTATTGCCTGCAAGATTCAGCTGATCACCGCCGCCGTTAAGATCGAGCGTGGCATAATCCGAGGCGTTTTCAAACGTCACACCATTAAGTGTAATGAGATTTTTGGTGAAACCCACCGACAATGCATCTATGCCATTGGTAGCGGTTAACGTTGCCCCCGCACGATCATCAACCAGTGTTTCAATCTGATTAAAGACAAGGCCATCGTACCTGGCAGCCTTGTCCCCCAGTGACACCCAGTTAATGGTGCCACTGGTTGGACCAGTTACTGTGTCACTGCCGTCGCGGGTATTTACCGTTGTGACGCCGGTAAATGCGATACCGTTTGCGGTGATGGGGCCGGCAATGCTGGTAAAACTGTACGCATCGTTGCCATCCGATCCGGACAGCACACTGCCGGAGGAATCAACATTGTCCAGATTGGTAAAACCAATACCATTACTGGAGGCCGCGCCGCTGGCGCCGGACAAAGTCCAGCTACCTCCCGTGACTGAGAGGTTGACCGCCGTCTCGGCGCTTACTGCGGTGATCCCGGTGAACACCAGCCCAGCCGAGGTGAAGTCGCCATCGGCAACGCCCAAGGTCAGCGCCAAATCCGTTTGAGCATGCACAGTGGCATTCGCTATCGTCTGCAGGCCAGTGAATTCAATACCGTTTCGTTCAGCTACAGCAACACTTACATTAACCTGTGCGCCGCCTGCACTTAACTGGTCATTGCCGTCGAGCGCCACTACCTCGCCTATGTTTTCAAAGCTCATGTCATTGGCTAACAGAGTATTGGCGCCAGTGACCTGATAATTGTCCACCGAGGCGGAACCGGTAAGCGCGTGGTTGCCTGCGCTGTAGCTGGCGGTATCAATACCGACAAACTCCACGCCACTTAATGTCGCGCCAACAGCAGCACCGTCGCTGGTGCCAAGCGTCCAGGTGCTCGTGTCGTTTACCACCAGGGTATCGCCAATCGCAGCGCCGGCATCGACCCGACTAACGGATAGGTATTCAATACCTGTGGAAGTATCGGTCAACGTTGAGCCTGAAAATTCAAGGCTATCAGCACCCACCTTGCCAAAAACAACGCCTGCTGACGCAACGGAATTAACGCCTAAAACGGTGACAGAAGCCCCACTCACACTCGCTATGGCGCCGGCGTCCGTTAACTGCCAAGAGTCACCACCGATAATAGTATCCCCACCGGACACACCATCGATTTCTTCCAAATCATCCAGATTGAAATCGATCGAATTAAATTGATTACTCGCGTCAGTGGACAAGTTAATACTTTCGAACTCAGAGCTCAATCGCAAACGCCGGAACCCACTTGCGGCCGCCACCCGCTCAAATAAAATACCACCAGTACTGTCATTTGGCAGCGCGGTCACTCTTACCTGTGTAGAGGCCAGCTGGCTACCAGCATCATTGGCCGTTGTAATCCACACAGCCTCCTCGCCCTGCAGATCCACTACCTGATACGTCAGGTTTGCCCCGCTGACTGTTGCGACGCTCGAAAAGCCTTCAAAACTCTGACCTGAGGCACTCAGCGCTAGTGCGGTGCCGTTTTGCTGAACCGTGATATCGGTTACACCCGCCAGATCAAGTGCTACATCCGATGCACTCGTAAAAAACCCTTCAGCATCGGCAATTCGCACGATAGATGTAGAACTAACTTGCAAACGCAAACGGCCATTGCCATTGTTTCGATTCCATACACCACCGGGCAAACTGATCTGACTAATATCAAACGTATCAAGCCCGTCACCGCCATCCACATCCAATGAAAATTGATTACCGGTGTTATAGTAAAGCTCTCCCAATATGTTGGTACTTCCATTTCCGGAAAGACCCACATTAATTTCTATTTCATCTGCCGAGATTATTCCAAAATTGGTAAAACTACCTTGGGCGCTGGCAACAAAAATTCCGTCATTTAAGTCAATCTGCATGCCCGCAGCAATATCAATATTGGCATTAGAAATTAATTCAAGAGTAGGATTTTCGCCGGCAATAGCTTGAATATTGCCACCAATATAAATCCCCGCTTGCTGCCCGACTGGTGTGCCGGTTGCCTCTAACGTTAAGGTGTGGCTACTGGCAATGGAAATATCTGTCAACAAACGAATACCACTCGCCGTATTATCCTGACCGTTCAGGCTACCATCTGAGGCCAGTGCATTGCTGGAAATGGTGACGGAACCATCCGCAAGCTCATTCTGCAGAGTCCCTACATAAAGGTAATTTGCCTCAATTTTGTTCTCGTTTCCGATCTCAAGATATCCCGGATTTATCGTCCACTCTCCAGCATTTCCATTCGCACCACCTTCGGTCGCTACCACGCCACCAAGTAACACAGATTGCTGACCAGACGTCTCTACCTCACCGCCGTTACCATCTTCGCCAGCTCCGGTTGCCCTCAGCTCTCCCAAAAATTCCAGGTTTTCGTTCGCCCAAGCAACAACCAACCCACCGTCACCGGAGCCAGTTGCTGATGCCGACACCACAGCACCGGATTCAATTACAGTGGTATTGGCCGAAATTTCGCCTTGAGATGAATCTACTGAGCCTCGGTAACCACCACCCAACAGGACCGCACCTCCCGCATCAGTACCATCCGCACTGATAGTTGAGGCAGATCGTAAAGTCACCTCCGAACCCAATACTTTTACCGAACCACCGCTCGAGCCTTCTGCCTTAATATTACCGATTACTTCAGAGCTATCAGACTGAATGAATACCTCACCGCCAACACCGGCAGTACCGCTCGCGTCCAGCAAACCCGACACGCTGACCGCTCCACCTGTGGCGGATAACCGGATCACACCGCCAGTGGTATTAATGCCCTTGGCTACAACTGTTCCAGTATTATTCACCGCAGCATCAAATAAATCTTTGGCTACAGACGCGTCCAGCAACACCCGCTGGCCTTCAATACTCCCAGCATTAAGCACCGCCGAATCAACACCGCTTTCCTTTTCCAACACTGCACGGGAAATCTGAACACCCAGCATATTATCAGCGTCGAAGCTAATCACTGCCTCATCTGCAGCAGAAAGCGAAACCACATCCGCTTTTATCAATCCATGGTTTTCGACGCGCTTACCAACCAGCGCGGCGCTCGACGCGTTAATGGTGCCGTAGTTAATGACGCTCCCCCCACTATCGGCGAGCCCCATTAATTTATACTCGCCATTCATAAAGTCAGCAGGATTGATATCCAAGCCGGAAACCGCGATACCGCCAACATCTACAGACGCTGTTTCGGTAAAGAGCACGCCATTGGGATTTACCAGTAACACGTGACCATTGGATTCAATAGAACCATGAATAGTTGAGGCGTTATCGTCAAGAATCCGGTTTAGCACCAGCGCTGAAGCAGAAGGCTGCACGTACAATACTTTTTCATCTGCGGCCAGATTGAACGTATCCCAGTTTATCGCCATCAGATCAGACGTTTGATTAACCTGAGTAGTGCTGCCGTTCTGCGAAATATCGCCGTCGCCGCCTACAATGTTGCCACCCGTAGGCTCCGCTATAGGCAAGGATGAGTAGGTCACCAGTCCCGTGACCAATCCACCCATCATCAAGCGGTGCAGATTAATTGCTTTCGCCAGGGCTTTTCTTACATTGAAGGCGTTCATTATCCCGTATTCCTTAACAGATAAAGGGTTTAGTTCTGTTGTCATCCGTTTCTTGCGGGTTAGCGCAAAAAGAGAGTAAAGTCCGCAAATACCTGCGCGGAGTCGGCATCGGCACCAATCAATTCATTGGAGGACACAGCTTCCAATGGCTGCGCCACCGACACCTGGGCCGCAAAGGACTCGTTCCAGCTGAATTTAAAAATCAGACCAGCGCTGGCAAGGCGAGCCCAGGAATCAGATCCATCGGGCTCAAAATTTACTACCGAACCATAACCTGCATCAGCTAAAAATCCCCACTGAAACACGTCATTCAGTCTGTTACCGCCACCCACATTGGGATTGAGCGATTCGGGGAGGTTGAAAAACCATTCAGCACTGACCAACCCGGCTTGATCAGCGGAATAGTCGCGCACGCTATACCCGCGCACACCGTTAGCACCACCCAAGGACAGCTGTTCAAATGCAGGCAGCAAACGATCTGCATATTGCCAACGGGACTTAAACACTAAACGCGACTCGGTATCTGTGAATGGCAGCGGGACAAAGAACAAACTATTGGTATCCAGAGCAAACTTATAAAAATCTTCGCCGCGGCCTTCCACCACTGGATTCTGATGCAGACCATACTGAAGTTTGGCATTGGCAATATTCAGCATCCGGACACTGGAGCCAAGGCTATCCACATACAGGCCAAGCTCTCCACCGCGCACATGATCTCCACCGCGATAGGTTTCCACTACTGAGTCCATGTCGGTTTCTTTATCAGTGAGGCTTAAACCACTGCTGAGGTTGAAATCCCGCGAACGATGCCATTTATGATCAATACTGGCAGCAAAGGTCTTGTTGACACCTTCCAATTCCAGGCGATTGATTATGTCGTCATCATCTCCGGTAAGCTTAAATACATTGTAATCGGCTGACAGTTCAACCCGTGTCCGGGGAGATAGCAGTGGGAAACTATAGCGAACCTGACCCAGGTTGGAATTACCTGGTGTATGGGACTTCAAAAAGCCGAGTGTCAAGGCGTCGCCATAGCCCAATGGGTTCATCCAATCAAACAAAGCGTAGGTGCGCTTGTCGCCGGTAAACGTTGAGCCGTGATTGTCCGCGCGCAATGCAAACTTCCAAGCCTGCTCGTCACGCACTTTTAAATTCAGGGCGGTTTCGCCGGGGTTGTCACCCGGGCTGAAATAGCCGGTAACATTCAAACCCGGCAAATCATTGAGGAGATACATCCCCTCCTCTACATCAGCATGATTGACCAGTTCACCCAAATGCTCTTCAAAGGGCGAGGCCAGCGTCGACTCCCGGTAACGTTCGTTATCATGGGCCACCACCTTGCCCAATCGCCCTTCCTGCACAGTCAATGACACCACGCCATCAACCACGTCCTGAGCTGGAATCTGGACCTGTGCCAGAAACAAACCCTGACGGCGATAGTAACCGGTAATTTCTGCGGCGATTTCTTCCAAATCACCGTAGCTCATTCCCCGCTCCGCATTTTGCAGCTTGATAATATTAATGAGACGCTGCAGGTTTTTTGGTGTTACCCGATCGGGCATGTCCTGCGCCCCGATTTCTGAAAGGTAGCCTGCAATTTCCTCTAGGTTTTCACGCGTAAAACCATGCGCCACGACCTGATCTTCCTTCATGTACTTTACGCGAAGCTGTTCAGCCATCTGGCGTACTTTATCGGCGGTAATACCGTGATCAGGAAATTCTTCCAAGCGGACAAAATCGAACCGTTTGACTGCAATCCGCGGCCCTTCATCCCTCAATCGCTGCAGCGGAATTTCTGTATCGAGTTGTGGCGCTGCTGTATCAATGGTTCTCAGCAAAAACTCTTTGGTAATATCCTGACCTGCATCTGGCGTCACATCGGATTCAAATGCTGAGCGAACAGAACTACGAAAACTAGACTCGGCCTCAGTTGTTTGAGCTTCTACACCCATGGCAGCAATTGTATTTGCCAACAAAACAGCGCAAGCCAATCGTTTGGAATCTTTTATCACACCTGATTTACACATTAGATTTTCCACTGAATACATCCCTGTTTAACGACGGGCTTCACGTACCAACCGAAACCCCACCAAGGGATCGGCACCACCGTCGTAGTTGACTTTTGTAGTTGCCAGACAATTGCTCATGGCATCCAAATGACTCCCCCCCACTGCCAGCAGGCCAACAGTGTCTTTTACCATTTCCGAGGCATTGCCAACGCCATTGACCAGACCGTATTTATTAGCCTTTCCTGATGTAGCACTGACTAACTCACCGCCTTTTTCGATACCACCATATTTAAGGTAACAATTTCGGTCTGGCGCCTCGCGCTCGCCACCAGCACTCACTGCGGAGAACCATTCCGGATAGGTGGGCAGCCGATATTGATACCCCGTTTGATTACTCAACCAATCGAGATATTGATAAACTTGTGCTCGGGAAACATTGGTCACAGGAAACCGCGCCTCCGCGCGCGTCTGACAGGCACCGCTAATATCACACCAAGCCTTGAGGTCACCCCAGCTTACCTCGTATTTTGATATAGCTATGGATTGTGCGCCCTCGCCTTTTACCACCACCAGAGAAGGTCCAATATCACCATTTTTCATGGGGTCGGCACAGACAAAGCGACTGCCGCGCCCTCCGCTCCCTGGTTCAAGATGTCCGCAATAGTCAATGGTAAGCCCGGCAATCATGGCTTGATCCGGTAAAAGCGTTTGGGCCTGCTCCAACAAAGGTGTTGCGCGACGCGGATTTTCCCGGGCTAACCCAGAGATACACCGGTGTAACTCGCTGGCTACCACAGGCCTGATCTGGTTTGATTTCTTTGCGTCCAACGCTTTCATGGTAGCGAGAGAACCGGCGATGTCCCGATCGATACTCATACTGAAACCGCAACGCAATTGACGCTCCAGGTCAGATACAACAGCGTCAATTTTTTTTGCGTGCTCACGCGCTTTTTGCTGGGCTTCTGCTCTGGCGGCCGCGCGCTGCTCCGCCTCAATCCTCGCTTCTTCGGCACGCTGCTCTGCGGCCAGGCGTGCCACCAGTTCAGTGCGACCCAACTCTACTTCCGCTTTCAGCGCCAGATAATCCTTATCCTCACCGCTACCCCAGGCTTCGGCACGCACAATGGTTCGTTCGCCATTCTCGAGTTCACCTCCAGCTACATATTCCTTTGCAGCCTCAAGAAATTTTTGCGCCATACCGTCGCGAATTTCTTGCTCGAACACCGGATCGTTCGTCAGCTCACCGTACTCTGCCAGTTCCTTCCGAACGTCACGCTCCCAATCAACTGACAGGCTACCCAATGCCAACAAGCGCCTGAGGCTTTCTTGCTTATCGGCTATTCGACTGACCAGCAGCTCCTGCTGCAATTGCTGCTCCAACTCTGCCTTGTAGGCCGCATCGACAGCTGCCTGCTCCCTGTACTGCACAACAAACGCCGCGCCCAATGCGGAAGCGCTCAATACCGACACGGTCAATGCCAGCCATAGCGCCCGACTGCGACCAAAAAACTGACGCATAAACTCGGCAGCATCAGGGGTCCGCTGTATCCGCGAAAACTGCAATGCCGACTCCAACGCTCGCCACTGCCGCCGGGTTAACCCTCTGATACGCTTGGGTCTTAATTTCTGTGCCTGCGCTTTATCCGCCGGTAATTTGTTAAATGGATGGCGACCCGCAAATAACTCATACGCTACGCACCCCAGCGCATAGACATCGTCGCTTTGGCAAGGATCCTCACCTTTAAGCATTTCCAGACTGGCATACGCAGGGGTCAACGCACCCAAAGACCCGGCATCGAACAGGGTTTTTTCACCAACCTGACCTTGCATACCGCCGGCCACAGCCCGCGCGATACCGAAATCAAACACCTTGGCGCCTTTGGTCTTGGTGACAAAAATATTGCCGGGCTTGAAATCGGAGTGCACTATGCGCTGAGAATGCGCATGTATCAGCGCTGATGTTATATCCCTGAGGATCTTTTCCGCCTGCTCTTTATCCAGCCCTTTACCGGCGAGCTGGCGGATAAGTTTATCCAGCGGCGTACCATCGAGGTATTCCATGGTCATGAACACGATGTCACCATCGCGATCAAAATCATAGACAGTCACAATGTTCGGATGCGCCAGATTCTGGCTCTTCCTCGCCTCGCGCTGCAAAGAAATAAAAGCATCCGGATGCTGTCTGAAATCATCATTCAACAGCTTTACTGCAAGATAAGGATCGCTGTCATTGGCCTCGACCTTTCTACGATCCAAAGCACGGTAAACAGCACCCATCCCGCCAGAGCCAAGCAGATTGACCAACTCAAACCGGTCTTTAATCAGGGTTTTATTTGTCGCTTGGGTACTGATGGATTGAGGTATTTCTGTTGAAACCGCCAGGGGCACCTGACCAGAAATTGCTGCACTGGCGGAAAAAACGGTTTTATCGAGATTAGTTATGGATTTGGCGACTACGTTTGGACTGCGCGACTCCTGTACTGGAACTCTGGCACCCACAAACACCGTAGCATCGTCCGCTGGAACCTGATCAGGCTTACCACTTCTGGCTTGCCTTCTGCCGTCTGCCAGCGAAGGAACCACGCGGGTTTTATCTTCAATATCCATATTACGACCCACTTATTCGTAGTAAAAGCCTTCCATGCTTTTATTCTGTTGAGGCAATTTGCTGTTGCAATGATAAACAGTTTGCCACCGCATATTTCATTGGTACGAGTGTACCTTGCATGCGTAAACCGGGTGACCGGCAGGATTCTACTTGAATCGCCAAACGCCTACCAAGAAAGACTGATTTTTAATTACTCAATAAATACGCATGTACCAAGTTGAGTTTTTTTTGATCTGCTTCTACCACGATTGATTAACGCTTTCGGGAAAACAACTACTAAAGCACGAACCCCTGCGTTAGAATCCGACGCCTCTCAGCTGGTAAAACTGGCTGCTCGTTGCAGACAATACTGCTCGACAAAAATGTGACACGGTAGACAAATGGATTTAATACTGACGATCATCGCCGATCCCGACGGCACCAACATGATAAACCACACCAAGGTATTCACTCAGTCCGGTGGCGCCATAGGACGGGCGGATAAAAATGATTGGATTCTGCCCGACCCAGGTCGCATAGTCTCATCCCAACATGCTGCCATCAGCTTCAAAGATGCTCACTACTGGCTTACAGACACAAGCACTAACGGGCTCTTTCTGAACGATGGTACCACCCCTCTTGGGCCAGGCGCGCCGCATAAAATGGTAGATGGCGATATCTTCGCAATGGGTGAATACAAGGTGCGTGTCAGCATACGCCCGCCGAAACACGACCCTAACCACATTCCCGATGGTCTTGGAACGGTTGACTTTTTAGATGAATCAGACAAAACGCAATTCAGCGCGGGCATGGCAGGAGCCCTCACCGCACAAAAGCAAGCGAGCCAATTTGACGACCTGCTAGATTCACCGTCAACGCCAGCACATAGTCAATCTCAACAATGGGGCTTTGTTAATCAGGAAGAGGCCAGCACACCAAGCCATGAGGCAATAAGTGACCCAATGGCCTTATTCAGCTCCCCAACGCCCACACCAGGAAACTCGGATTGGGACGATGACTGGTGGAAAGAAGGCAGCACTGCCGACAATGCGGTGGCGACTTCACACGCAGTTCAGACACCGCACATCGTTAAGCCCGTCCCGCAGCCGTCGTCCCCACCTGCCGCCATACCAACAAGCGCTTTGCAGGCCGCCGCCGGGCGGCAACCCATGACCGGACAATCGATGGAACACAGCCAGGCTGCCACACTCAGCCAGGAAGCCAACCCTTTTGCGGCGTCGCGCCAATTACTTGATGGTGCCGCGCCGCCCCCTACCCAACCGGTGCCGCCAGCAAAACCTGTTCAGCAGTCATCCGCCCCGGTAACCACAAATCCGCAAGCCAGCCAGGCCCAGCGAAAAGTGGCAGACGCTGGCGCTGCGGTGAGTATCGCGCAGGCACTTGGGCTCACCGATCTACCCGCTGCCGCTCAAGTCAATATTCCGACCCATGCAGTCGGCATTATCCGGGAGACGGTAAATCGGCTTATTGATTTACTCAGAGCCCGTAACACCATTAAAAATGAACTGCGCGTTCAGCGCACGATGATTCAGACCACCGACAATAACCCGTTAAAATTTTCGGCCAATGAAGATGACGCCCTGAGAACACTTTTCGGTCAGAACACGTCAGCATTTCTAAGCCCGGTTGCTGCAGTTCAAGACAGCTTCGACGATCTATCAGATCATCAGGTGGCTGTCCTGGCAGGAACACGGGCGGCCTACAAAGCAATGCTCAATCATTTTGCACCTGATCGACTGGCATCGCGTTTTGGTCAATCCGGATCGCTTTTGGCCAGTAAAGGCGCCAAAAACTGGGCAGCCTATTGCGAACACTACAAAGAACTTTTGCGCGACACAGAGACCACGTACGACGACCTGTTTGGCGAGGAGTTTGCTGCTGCTTACGAAAAGCAGCTGACCGACCTTAAAAACGCACGCGCATTGTCTAAACGCAATCGCAGTACATCCGCATAAACAACGTCGAGAGCAACCTATGAAAAATATCGCTCGCCTACTTTTATCAGCAGGCATCTCGTTAATAACAGTTTTGATCGTGTCGGGCTGTCAAACCACCCGCGAAACGCTCAACTTGGACACTAACGCAGAGGTCCACTTATACGCAGGTGAGCATATAAACCCAGACCAGGACAGCCGTGCCTCACCACTGGTTATCCGACTTTTCAAACTGGCGGATGATCGTCAATTTGGCCGGGAAGATTTTTTAAACCTTTATGAAAACGCGGAAAATCGATTAGGTAAGGATCTACTGGATACGATTGTGCTTAAGGAATTGGCGCCTGGTGAGCACCGCGTTGAAAACCTGTCTCTGACCCCTGAAGTGGCCTACATTGGCGTTCTCGCTGAGTTCGTCCAATACCAGGACGCCAGCGCAGTAACTATATTCCCGATCACGGCACATACTAGCAACGAAATTCATCTGCAAATTGAAAAACTCGCGCTGAAAGCTGGTAAACCCATCAAAAAATCTCGTCGATAACACCCTGCCACAACCGGTAAATAAGGAAATTATATGTCGGCAATGAATAAAGTTATCTGGTCGGAGGGAATGTTTCTCAGGCCACAGCACTTTCAGCAACAGGATCGTTACTGGGAGCGATTTATTGAAGGTCGATTAGCCAGCTTCACGGAGCACAGCTGGGGCATACACAGCCTGAGCATCGATGCCGAACCATTGACGTTAGGCAAGCTGTCATTGACTGAAATTAAAGCAGTGTTTCCGGATGGCACCCCTTACCTGGCACCGGATATAGAAATGCCGCCACCGATTCTGGAGATTCCCGACAATACTCAGGATCTCACCATATTCCTTTGCGTTCCCCTAAAACGTCCGGGCAGCCAGGACTCTATTCGCTCAGAGGAAGACTTGCCACAGGCACGTTATCAGACATACAACTACGACATCCGCAACAGCACCTCGCAGTCGAGCGAACCAGCCCGGATTCAGATTGGCAAGCTCCGGGTCTGCCTGAAAACCGGCAACGACGATTTGAGCGGTTATGCCAGCATTCCGGTCGCACGCGTTATAGAACGAATGCCGGACAAGCCGGTAAAGCTGGACCGGGATTTTATCCCGCCGGTGGTCCGTTGCAGTGCATCGCTCAATCTCAATAGCTACCTACAAGAGGTGGCCGGCCTGCTCAAACAAAGGGGTGACGCACTGGGAAACCGACTGGCGGATAGCGGCCGCGCCGGAAGCGCGGAGATTGCTGACTATATGTTACTGCAGGTAATTAACCGATTTGAACCGCAAATCCGGCAGTTTATCGACGAGGATCACCTGCACCCCTATAACCTCTACACGAGCCTGATTCAATTGGCTGGCGAGTTAGCAACCTTCACCGCCAGCGAAAAACGTGCACCTCAACTGTCGCCGTACAGGCATGACGATCTGCGCAGCACTTATGGCGATCTGTTTGGCGCTTTGCGTCAGTCGCTCAGCACAGTTTTGGAACAAACTGCAACGCCGCTCGCGCTGGTTGAACGGAAATACGGAATACATGTCGCCCCCATCACTGATCCTTCAATGATGGTGAGCAGCTCATTTGTACTGGCAGTCAAAGCTGATGTCCAAACTGAGCTGCTTCGGTCACGCTTCCCAACTCAGGCCAAGATTGCACCCGTTGAAACCATTCGGGAATTAATTACAACACAGATGCCCGGCGTGAAGATACGCGCACTACCGGTGGCGCCAAGACAAATTCCGTACCATGCAGGCTTTATCTATTTTGAGCTGGAAAAATCAGGGGCTGTCTGGCAGAGCTTCCAACGTTCAGGTGGATTCGCAGTTCATCTGGGGGCGAACTTCCCTGGACTGGCAATGGAACTCTGGGCGATAAGGAACTAAGTCATGCAACAAGACCGTACTATCATGGTGCCCACGCCCGGTGCACGCAAAGGCTCAGCACCCAGACCGCAATCCTATGCCGGCACACCTTTGGCCGAACGGGTTCATATTCGCAAAGGTCTTAATCCATTGGTGAATACTGCAACCACATTACTCGCAGTGGCTACCAAACTTCGTACGACCCCACAGCATTCAGATGTCCCTGATCTGCACCGTAAACTGACCGAAGAACTCAAAGACTTTGAACAAAGGGCCCGGGCACAGGGGTGCGCAGAGGAATCCGTCGTTACCGCTCGTTACTTGCTCTGCACGCTGGTGGACGAAATCGTCCTCAATACACCATGGGGCGCCAATAGCGGGTGGAGCCAACACTCATTGCTCAGCCTGTTTCACCACGAAACTTTCGGTGGCGAGAAGTGCTTTTCCATCCTGACGCGATTACTGGAAAGCCCTGGGCGAAACCTGGATCTTCTGGAATTATTTTATCTTTGCCTGAGCCTTGGATTTGAAGGTAAATATCGCCTGGCACCTCGTGGTCACGAGCAACTGGAACAGGTAAGAGACAACCTATACCAGACGCTGGAAAACCAACGACCATTTCCAGAGCAAGATCTATCCCCTCACTGGGAAACAGACACCGTTAAACCCAAATACCGGTTTGATCTTATCCCGTTGTGGGTCATTGCAGCTACCTTCGGCGCAATACTACTGCTTAGCTACTCCGGCCTGCGGTGGTGGCTGCATGACACTACGCATCCAGTTGCGGCAGATATCGAAAGCCGGATAGCACTGGATTCAACCATTATTAACCAACAACCACAGTAAAAATTCTGGGCACAAGGGAGATTGGCATGAAACGCCTGGCGGACTTTTTTACCCATAAATGGACTTTGGGGATACTGGGATTGCTCGCGCTGTCCTGCGTTGTTTGGTTTGGTGCTGACTACATCAAATTCGGAGAGGACAACCACACATTAAGCAGTACGACGCGAATCGCGATTATCGGGGTCTGCTGGCTGATATGGATTGTCTGGCAAATAGCCACTCTGGTACTCGAGCGTCGTCAGAATGACGCACTCATAGCGTCTATTCAGGAAGAGCCGGAGAGCGTATCCCCCGATGAAGAGCGCAGCCGCGAAGAGTTAGAGACCATTGCCCAGCGGTTCCGCGAAGCAATGGTGACCCTCAAAAAAGCACGCTTCAAAAAGGGAGGCCGGGCCCTTAGCCTTTATCAACTTCCCTGGTATATCATCATCGGCCCGCCGGGTGCCGGCAAAACCACAGCCCTGATAAATTCCGGCCTGGAATTCCCACTCGCCAAACAATCCGATCAAAAACCCCTGGCAGGCGTTGGCGGCACCCGTAACTGCGATTGGTGGTTTACCAACGATGCCGTGCTGATCGATACGGCCGGCCGATACACAACCCAGGACAGCCATCGCGCCATCGACAACACTGCATGGCGAGCGTTTATAGACCTGCTTAAAAGACATCGTCGCCGGCGGCCGATTAATGGCGCAATCCTCGCGATCAGCCTGCAAGACCTGATGGTCCAGACTGCTGAGCAACGCACTCACCAAGCTAAAACGCTGCGCACACGTATTAACGAGCTGCATCAGGAGTTTGGTATCCGGTTCCCCATTTATCTTACCTTTACCAAATGTGATTTAGTCGCTGGATTCGCCGAGTTTTTTTCCAACCTATCGCAGGCCGAGCGAGAGCAGGTATGGGGCGTAAGTTTCCCCTACTCCACAGACGCAGATGTTGATCAAGCCATCGCCGGGTTCAGCGGAGAATTTGATCTGTTGATTGAACGCCTAAACCAACGGGTACTGTGGCGGGTTCAGCAGGAGCGAAATCTGGACCGCAGAGCAGTACTGCAGGCATTTCCTGCACGCATGGAGGCGTTATCGGAAGTTATCAGCGAATTTGTGAAGCAGACTTTTGCGGGCAATCGTTATGACACACAACCGCTACTGCGTGGTGTTTACTTCACCAGTGCAACACAGGAAGGCTCCCCTATTGATCGGATGATGGCCAGCGTCTCCGCCAATTTTGGCCTTGATCGTGACATGGGCAAGGTCCAAAACAATTCCGGCAAAAGCTTTTTCCTGCACCGACTCCTTAAGCACATCATATTCCCAGAATCGGAACTGGTTGGCGTAAACAAGAAAATCGAAACCTCGCTCTTGTGGGGCAGAAGAGCCGCCATGGCAGCATTAACGCTGGCGACCGCCGGCACATTGCTACTGTGGTCCGGAAGCCTCGCTCAGAATAAAATCAAGATGGCCGAAGTCAGCCAGGCCACCGACGCGTTTCAGACATTGGAACCCGCCCTTCGCCAAGCTACCCCTGACCTGGAAACCGTCGCCAAAGCATTTGAACATCTCGCACATGCATCCAGTGTTTATGACCAGGACGATCATCCCTGGCTGCAAAATCTTGGGCTTTACGATCCCAGTGTAGATCACGCTGCCGACCGCCTCTACAGCGCCAAACTGAGAGAGTATTTCTATCCGTTACTGGCCAAAACCCTTGCTGCAAAGGTTCGCGAAGATCAGTATAAAGACGCCGAACTTATCGACAGTCTGAAGCTCTATCTTATGTTATTCGACAGCGAACGACGGGATTTGGCTGCGATCGGTGAAAAAACCAACAAACTCTGGACCGAACAACTTACCGGCAAAGCAACGGTACTTAAGGCGTTGAATACGCATTTATTGAAAGCGCTTCAGGAGCCAGTGCCACAGGACTTCGTATCGGACACACGACTGGTACAACAGAGCCGACGCCAATTGGCTCGGATGCCGGTGGCGCAGCGTATCTTCGGCCGCCTCGAATCTGGCAACCTTGGCCAGACGGAGGTTTCCATTACAGAAGCCCTCGGCCTTGGCTCACCAGAGGACCTGGGACTTGATAGCAACAGCGAAAGCGCTCGCATCCCCCTGCTCTACACTAAAGCGAGCTACAAAGAGCTGGACTTCACGGCCGAATCCCCTCTCCTGGACCAGTTGGATCAGGACCGCTGGATCTACGGTGGGAATCTCGCAAGCCAGGATCTGACCGAAACCGATAGAGAGCAGATCATTGGTCAGGTCAAAAAACGTTACATGACTCGCTATGCAGACGAATGGAACAAGCTACTGGCGGCGGTACAATTAACTCGCCTTAATTCAACTCACCAGGCAATTGACTTGCTCGACCAGTGGGCCGATCCGATATCCTCGCCCTTACTCGCGCTGATCCAAATTACTGCCGAGAATACTGAGCTTACACCAAGTCTGGATTTGGACATCAACACGGGTGCGGCAGCAAGAATAGCGGGTGGGCGGGCTGCCACCGTGGCTAGCCTGGGTGGTCAGGCACTGGGCTCCTTAGCATCCAGACTTCCGCCTACGCCGGTTGATCTGCAATTCGACGAGATACACCGCCTAGTAAAGACCGCTGATAATCGACCCGCGAAAATTCAGGATTACCTCGCAGCGCTGGATGAATTGAAAGAGTTTCTGATGGAAATTGACAGTGCTCCTGACTCCAACGAAGCCGCGTTCGTGGCAGCGAAAGCGCGGTTTGGCAACGGTGGCGGCGGCCAAATCAAGCAACTCAGGGTAAAAGCGCAAGGCGCTCCAGAGCCACTGAACCTATGGATAAACGCCATTGCCGATCAGACATGGGGCCTTCTACTTGCGAAAACGAAATTGCATATAGATCAGATTTGGCACGAGCAAGTATTCAGCAGCTATCGCAGTAATTTACAGGGGCGCTACCCCATGGCTTCTCATGTAGAATTTGAAACACCCGTCGGTGAATTCAATCGTTATTTCAAACCTGGCGGGATAGAACAACAATTTGTGAATAGCTACCTGTCCCACTTTATCGATGTTCGCCGTTGGACCGTGAAAAGTCTTGAAGGCCAATCACTCAAAATTTCCAATAAAAGCCTGCGACAATTCAGGCAGGCCGATGATATTCGACGCGCCTATTTTTCTGGCGGCCCGAACGCGAGCATGCAATTCAAAATTGAGCCCACAAAGCTTGACTCAGGTGTTCGCTTATTTGCACTTGAGCTAGGCGAAAACCGGGTGAATTACTCCCATGGCCCACGCACACTCAAGCCCATGAAGTGGACAGGTGGCGAAGACATGCGGGTCAGGGTTATCTTTGAAGATCTCAATGAAACGGTGCACCGCAAGCACTACGAAGGCGACTGGTCGTGGCTTAGATTGCTGGATGACTCACATATCGATGAGACCGGCAACAAAAGCATTAAACATATCGTGTTTGAGGAAAATGGGCGCCGTGCCGAATTTCGCCTGGTTGCCAACACTGGCGTCAATCCATTCGATCGTCAACTTCTGAAAAATTACGACTGCCCACAGTACCTGTGAAAAAATTAGCTTTTGGTTTATACGGGAAACTACCCGCGCACGGCGACTTCATTGAGCGCAACCTGCAGAGCCAGTTCATTCGTCACTGGGATGACTGGTTGCAGCGCGCGATCAGCGACAGCAGGGACCAACTCGGCGAAAACTGGTTGGACAACTACCTCACCAGCCCCATGTGGCGATTTTCCCTAGGCCAGGGCATTATCGATGCCAACAGCTGGATCGGTCTGCTGGTACCAAGCGTGGATTCTGTAGGTCGGTACTTTCCATTGACCATAGCAACAACGGTCCCAGCTGATCAGGATCCATTTTCCCTGCTGATCAACAATGCCGTGGCGTTTGAAACGATTGAGCAAACGGCAATTGATGCACTGCAGCAGGGGCTGAGTGTTGACGAACTATGGGAACGCCTCGATAACGCCGTGCCACCGCTGTCCCCTGCGCCTTACACTTCGAGCTTTTTCGAACAGTCTCAACTGCTTGTGAGCAACCAGAACAGTCTACGGGCAGCAGCATCGGGTTTGCTTTATGGCCTGGCACGATGCAGCTTTTCCAGCACAAGCTATTGGTACGCAAGTACAGATGAAGTGACAGAATTTATTTCATCACGCCTTCCTGAAGGGGAATATTTTTCATCAATGCTAACCGGTCACTGGCGATAAATGCGACGCACAGCACGCAAAAATTCACGATGAGAACGAGTGTACCAACTCGGGTCGCGGGGCGCCTGAAAAATAGCCGCTTTTACTGAAAATACTTCTAAAGAATTAATACAGCGTGTAGTCTAGCGCCCTGCGATGGAGAGTCACCGCAACGGACAAAATTCCAACAAGGACGAATGGACACGCTGGAAAACTGACGCCAGCCATCTTCGAAGGAAACGATTTATGTCTATGGAGCACGTAATAGATCTCGACAGTTTGCTCACGCCCATCAGTGAGAACGAGCCTCAAGGTTCAGATTTACGCGCAGATCGCTCGCCCAACTCCCTTTACTATGCCATCAAAGACGCGCGTAACAACGCCCGCGCGGCTGAACGCTCAGCTATGTTTGATGAAGACGTAGATCTGATGTCCCCCTGGAAGCAGGTCGCTGACCTGGCCCCCGCAATTCTCCGCGAAACAAGTAAGGATCTGGAGGTAAGTTGCTGGTACACCGAGGCATTGATCCGCCTGCACGGTTTAAGCGGCCTGCGCGACGGCTTACAACTGATCAAAAAGCTGATCGAAGATCATTGGGAGGGCCTCTATCCGCAACCCGATGAGGATGGGATAGAAACTAAGGTCGCCCCCTTAACCGGCCTCAATGGCGATGGCGGTGAAGGCACGCTGCTCGCGCCACTCAGAAACATGCCGATTACACTGGAAGAAGCCGGAGGCGCTTTTTCACTGTGGCAATACCAGCAAGCGCGTGATGCGGATCGCATTGTGGATGAGGACGAAAAAGTCAGTCGTTTTGACAGCCTCGGTTATAGCCTGAAGAGTATCAGCGATACCATCGCCGCCACCGCTGTGCCGCAAGCAGTCAGTGTGGTCGAAACTCTCGAAGAATGTCTTGACCTGTTCAAATCCTCACAGGCTTTACTGCGCAGCCACTGCGACCATGAGGCGCCGCCCAGCTCAAATATTTCCAACTTACTGGAAGAGCTTCTGCGCACGGCGCGATTCATCTACAAAGAAAAACTCGAAGCCGCACAGGTAGCACAGGAAGCGACCCAAAATGCTGCTGCAGAAAGCGAAAGTGCGGACGCAGCCGGCACAAGCGGATTACCCGTCACGGGCATTAGCGCCCCTTCCGGTGCCATCAGCGACCGTGAAGATGCTCTTAAGCGTCTGGAAACCGTTGCCGAGTACTTCCGACGTTATGAACCACACTCCCCCATTGGCCCTGGGCTTGAGCGGCTGGCAACATGGGGCCGTATGACCGTCGCGGAACTCATGATGGAGCTCCTGCCAGAAGATTCGGCCAAAGGTATTTTTTCTCAACTCACCGGGGTCAAACTCGATGGGTCAGATACGGCAACTTATATCGCTCCGCCCAAAGCGGCTGCGCCCCAAGCTGCCAACCCACCCAGTCAGGCGGCACCTGCTGCCGAAGCTGAACAAAACGAAGCAAGTATGGGCTGGTAGCCTGAATAACGTTTAACGCTCTCTATCTTCAGGAAAGGAGATCCAAGTATGTCAGAAAGTATTCACAATAAACTGAAGCGTGTACGCAAGCCACGCGTTCATATCACCTACGACGTAGAGACCAATGGCGCAGAAGTCAAAAAAGAACTGCCTTTTGTAGTTGGTGTAATGGGCGACTACTCAGGAGACAACGCCGAGTCCCGCAAAGCGTTGAAAGACCGTAAGTTTGTTCAAATTGATCGCGACAACTTCAACGAAGCCATGGCCAAGGTCAACCCAAAGCTTGAACTCCAGGTGGAAAACACGCTGGCCGGCGATGGCAGCAAAATGGGCGTCAACCTGGACTTCAAAAGCATGGATAGCTTCAGCCCAGAAGCCATTGTCGACCAGGTGGAGCCTTTAAAACAGTTACTGGAGGCTCGCAATAAACTGCGGGACCTGCTGAGCAAAGCTGATCGATCCGAAGAGCTTGAAAAGGTGTTGGAAGAAATCCTTAAGAACGCCGATAACGTTACTGACATTTCCAAAGAGCTTGGCATTTCTGAAGAGGCCGAAAAGGGAGAGTAAGAATGAGCACTGAAGCCGTAGTTGAAAATGCAGCCGCTGAGGAAGCGGGCTCCGCCAGTTTGCTTGAGCAAGCACTCAGCCATACCAAACAGACGTCTCGCGAAGAAGCGCAAGACCTGCTCTCAAACCTGACCAAGCAGGTCATGCAGGGCACCGTTACCTGGGATAAGAATCTCACTAAAACCATTACCGCAGCCGTCTATGCCATCGACGTGGCCATGTCCAAACAGCTGTCCGCCATTCTGCACCAGGAAAAACTCCAAAAGCTGGAAGGTTCCTGGCGCGGCCTGAATCATCTTGTGATGAATAGCGAAACAGGCAAGACACTCAAAATTCGTATGCTTAACCTGTCAAAGCGCGAGCTGTTCCGCGATCTGGACAAGGCCGTTGAGTTTGATCAAAGCCAGATTTTCAAAAAGATGTACGAGGAAGAGTTCGGCACGGCTGGCGGTGAGCCCTATGGTGCCATGATCGGGGACTTTGAATTCAGCAATCACCCCGAAGACATCGAACTCCTGACCAAAATGTCCAATGTTGCAGCTGCCGGTTTCTGCCCATTCATTTCGGCCGCAGGCGCAGAGATGATGGGTTTTGACAGCTTCACCGAACTGTCCAAACCACGTGACCTGGGTGCGATCTTTGAGTCGGCTGAATACATCAAATGGCGCTCATTCCGCGACAGCGATGACTCGCGCTTTGTTACTCTGGTAATGCCGCGGGTATTATCCCGCCTGCCATATGGCGCTTCTACCAAGCCGGTGGAATCATTCAATTTTGAGGAGTTTGATCAGGATGCGTCAGGCATGTCCAAGGCTGCCGAGCACGATCAATACTGTTGGATGAATGCGGCCTACGTTATGGGAGCAACACTCACCAAAGCGTTTGCAGAAAACTCCTGGTGTACCGCTATTCGCGGTGCAGAAGGTGGCGGCAAGGTCGAAGGCCTGCCTACCCATCTGTTCAAAAGCGACGATGGCGATACAGATATCAAGTGTCCAACTGAAATTGGTATTACCGATCGCCGTGAAGCCGAGCTGTCTGCGCAAGGGTTCCTGCCACTGTGTCACTACAAAAACACTGACTACTCGGTTTTCTTCGGCGCACAGACCGCCCAGAAGCCAAAGAAATATGACAACCCTGATGCTACGGCCAATGCGTCCATTTCAGCACGCCTGCCCTACCTGATGGCCACTTCCCGTATAGCCCATTACCTGAAAGTAATGGCACGGGACAAAGTTGGCTCATTCATGGAGGCAAGCGACTGCGAGCGTTGGCTCAACAAATGGATCGCGCAATATACAAACTCCAACCCTGAAGCTTCTGCCGAAATGAAAGCCAAATATCCATTGGCCGAGGCAAGAGTGGAGGTCAAAGAGATTCCTGGCCAGCCAGGCTCATACAGCGCTGTTGCCTACCTTAAACCATGGTTGCAAATGGAAGAGCTGACCACCTCCATGCGTATGGTAGCCAATATTCCAACGCCAAGCTAAAGCATTCACCCCGGCGCACCTGCGCCGGGGTTGCTTCACCACCCAGTTCCCAGGATTGGAACCTTGTCTGCACTTACCGACGCCATAGACGCCAGCAAAGGCCAGCTTGCCCGTAGGGACGACATTCGCATCGGCCTTCACCCTGACCAGCTGAGCAGGTTTCTGGCAACGGAAAACAGTCGTGACGCATTCACCCATTGGCTTGCAGTCTGCCCTCCCGGTTACCGTGGCGCACGTCTACGGAACTACCTCAATGCACAAATTGCCCAGATAGACGAATTGATTTGCGAGCAACTGAACGCGATCATCCATCATGGACGCTTTCAGGCACTGGAGGCACGTTGGCTTGGCCTTTGGCAGCAAGTAGATGCCAGTGGGATAGCCGAGAACATCAAAATCAAGCTACTGGACGTGAGTTGGCGAGAATTGGTCAGGGATATAGAGCGCGCCCCTGACATTGATCAGTCAGCACTTTTTCATCTGGTGTACAACCTCGAATTTGGCACCCCGGGTGGAGAGCCATTTGGCGTGTTACTGGGTGACTACGAGGTTAGCCATAAACCAGATGCAGACCACCCTCACGACGACATTGCGACACTGCAGGGCATTAGTCGCACAGCGGCTGCCGCGTTCGCGCCATTTATATGCGGAGCGTCACCCAGGCTATTCGGACTTGATAGCTTTCAGGCTCTGGGCCAGGCAATCAACATCAGCTCAGTATTTGAACACAAAGAATACACCCGGTGGCACGCCATGCGTAGTCAGGATGACACCCGATTCATCGCGCTTGCCTTACCCAAGGTATTGATGCGAAGGCCATACAACAGAAAGTTCCAGTCTTTTCGCGGCATCCGGTTTCAGGAGTATCATCAGGCCCATAGCACCGACTACCTTTGGGGCAACGCCTGCTTTGCTATCGGAACCGTACTGATTCGGGAATTTGCGGAAGTGGGTTGGTTCTCGCACATCCGTGGAGTCGCCAGAGATTATCACGGTGGCGGACTGGTGAGTCGTTTTCCGTGCGAGACCTTTGCCACGGATACACATCCGGCAAGAGTCCGTATGAATACGCAGGTGCTGATAACGGATTTTCAGGAACGAGAGCTCACAGAACACGGGTTAATCAGCCTATGCCACTGTTACGACACACCCTATTCGGCTTTCAATGCCATGCCTTCACTTCAGGCACCAAAACGATTTAACCACAAATCGGCGGACGCCAATGCCAGAATAAGCGCGATGTTACAGCAAGTAATGTGTGCATCACGTTTTGCCCAATACATAAAGGTAATGATCCGTGACAAGGTGGGCGCCTACATTAGAGCAGACGAGTGCGAACGCCTGTTACAGCAGTGGCTGGATCGCTATACCACCGGGCGTGATGATCTGTCGTGGGAAATGCTTGCGCGTTATCCATTGCGGGAGGCGAGAGTCGAAGTACACGAAGAACCCGGCAATCCGGGCATTTACCAAAGCGTCATTCACCTAAAAACCCACTACAACGTCGACCAACTGGTTTCCGAATTAAGACTGACTACATCTTTGTCAGCGGGATCTGTAGGTACAGTAAAGTAACATGATGCAAAGTGCAGATAAAAAATTACTGGTTCCGGTGCTTGATCGATTAATGGATCAGGCGAGCATCAACGCACAGCCGCACCAGCTATTGAAACAATTACGAGAAAGCGTCCGAAGGGATCTTGAAATACTGTTTAACACCCGATTCCGTTGCGTTTCACCACCGGACGGATGCAATCACCTTAAATCCAGTCTTGTTAATTTCGGACTCCCAGACCTTTCTACGATCAATCTTGCCGCACAAGAACAACGCAAACGTTTTTGCAGGGATATTGAAAAGGCGATACTCACCTTTGAACCCAGAATCAAGACCGTAAAGGTTCAATCCGATAGCAAGATTGACCCGGAAAACCCGTTTATTACTTTCCGAATTGAAGCTGTACTTCACACCAACCCGGCACCCGAGCTTATTATCTTCGATTCTGCCTTGGATTTAATAAAGCAAAGCGTTGATATTTCCGAGATTCAATGATGAGTGACGAACTACTACTACAATATGAGAAAGAGCTGGCCTTTATAAATCAAAGTGCTGGAGAGTTTGCCAGAAAACATCCTGCAGCTGCGTCTCGCCTTCAACTGTCATCTGATGCAGTGGATGACCCGCTGGTAGGAAAACTACTATCAGGATTTGCCTACCTCAATGCCCGGGTACAACAAAAACTGAATGACGACTTTCCCGAATTAACAGATGCAATTCTGGATACGGTTTACCCTCACTATTTACGACCGTTTCCCAGCGCCTGCATCGTCCAATTCGAACCATCGGCCCAACTGGATGAGTACATCCCGGTTAACCGTGGGTTGGCGATAGAATCTGAAAGTTTTCAGGGGCAGACATGTCAGTTTCAGACCACGGCAGACGCAGATCTGTTACCTGCCACCGTTACGCACGCAAGCCTTATGCCGAGGCCTTTTATTGCACCAGGATCAAACGATATTGCCGGTGCAGGCGGCGTGTTAAAAATTTCACTCTCTACATTGTCAGAAAAAATATGCTTTTCCGATCTAGGCATCCATCGATTGCGGTTTTTCCTGAGAGGCCTGCCACAACATGTGAATCCGCTGTACGACATGCTATTTACCAAGACCTTAAGACTGGTATTAGCTAAAAGCGAAACTGACCCCAACCCTGTATTCCTTCCGTCCACTGCACTCCGACCCGTGGGATTCAGCGAGCACGAGGCCTTAATCCCCTACCCGCAAAATGCGTTCGAAGGCTATAGAATACTCACCGAGTATTTCTGTTTTCCAGAAAAGTTCTTATTCATTGACATTGTGGAAATTAAGGAATATGTACGCAATTACAACAACGACCTGAATCTTTATATCTATTTTTCTGAATCAGACACTGAGCTTGAAAATCAGATCAACGCCAGCATGTTTTCGCTGGGTTGCACGCCCGCAATCAACCTGTTCAAACAAACAGCAGACCCAATTCCCTTAAACCATACCGAGTATAACTATCGGATTGTCCCGGATGCACGCAGAGCTGACGGACTTGAAGTGTATAGCATTGATAAAGTTACAGCCACGAACAGCACCGGACAAAGTATCAGCTACAAGCCGTTTTATGGACTGAACCACGCAGACAGCGAGTCTCAAATTGCTTATTGGTTCACCCGCAGGGTGCCTGTGGTTGAAGGCGAACACCTCAATGAGCCCGCATCTGAAGTGGACATCAGTCTGGTGAACCTGAATTACTCGCCGTTTTCCATCACCGACCACACTCTGGAGATTCAAACTACCAGCTCAAACCGGAACCTGCCAAAGAGATTACCAACAGGCGGAGGCCAACCCTATATGCAGGTGATCGAAGATAGCCTGCCTGCCGAGCGGATCAGCTGTGTAGTAACACCAACAGCAGCCATCCGCCCGCCTCAACGAGAAGCAGGATACTGGCGCCTGATCTCTCACCTTAACCTTAATTACCTTTCCCTGTCAGACGGCCAGGGTTCAACGGATGCTTTGAAAGAAATACTGCGATTGTATGACTTCAAAAACTCTTCATCGACACGCAAAATTATTGAGTCTATCGCTCGGCTTAAAACCAACAGTATGACTGCGCCAATTCAGGTCGACGGCATGGTATCTATGTGTCGGGGCACCGCCGTGCACATAGAATTTGACAAATTAATGCTGAACGGCGTTAGCGTACTCTTGCTTGCCAGTGTTTTAGAACACTTTCTTGGCCTTTATTGTTCCATTAATTCATTTACCCGTCTAAAAGCGAGTTTCACCGGGCATGACAAGGAGTTTAAGCGATGGCCACCCCGCGCCGGCGAAAAGACCTTGCTCTGATCGATCAGTTAAAACAGGAACCTCATCGCTTCGAATTTTTTCAGGCGGTAAGAATTCTTGAAACGGCCAGTGCTCAGGATCACTCCCAGCAATATGCCAGGGCGCCGGTAGCTGCATTGGCTCAGCCCGGCAAGGAAGCCATTCGCTTCACCTGCTCTGAAAAACTGCACTTTATCGGGGAGGACATTCTTTCCATCGGAACTGAACCCAATGGGGAGGAGTCTGCTTCTGGGGAGCAACAGATACGCTGGCTGATGAACGTAAGCTTTTTTGGCTTAGCTGGCGCTCAAGGTGTCCTGCCCTATCGATTCAGCGAAATTATTCAGCAAGAACAAAAAAGTAAAAATACCGCGCTTAAGGATTTTTTTGACCTTTTCAATCACCGTTCCACATCTCTGTTTCATCAGGCCTGGCACAAATACCGCCTACCAGTAAACTATGAACGTGCTCGACAGTCAGGTAAATCTCACAAAGATCTATTTACCAATGCAATACTGAGCCTGGCTGGACTGGGCACATCGGAGCTCCATTACCGACTACCCTTCCCGGACGAAATGATTGCCGGCCTTACATCCGGCTTCGCGCGTCAAACGACTACGGCCAGCGATTTAAAGGGCATGATCCGACATGCGTTTGGACTGGATGTCGACATCAGTCAATTTCAGGGTCAATGGCAACCTTTAGATCCGGAGGTGGCGTGCCGCTTACCCGATGAAGAAACGGGTTTGGGGATCAACAATCAATTGGGTGTCAATACAGTCATCGGCAGCTATTGTTATCACGCGCAAAGCAAGTTTTCAGTAGTGATAGCGCCACTCCCATACAAGCGTTTCATGGAACTGGCCCCCGGCACGCGCAAGCTGGAAGCCCTGAAGTCAATGATCAAGCTTGCAGTAGGAACAGAACTTGAATTTGACATTGCCATAACCACTACACAAAGCAAAGTTCCACCTTGCAGGCTAGTACAAGAAGACGATTATCAACCCACCCTGGGATGGAATACCCATTTACACGCGGACAAGATTGACGCCATCGAGTCCATCGACATCCACCTGTCTCAATCCATCGAACAGCCAGAAGAAGGCTTACAGCTAGCGAATACATAGGGATATAACATGATCAACATCAATCTGAAATCATTGGTTGACCGGATGGCACCTGCGTTGCGGGATGCACTCGAAGGGGCCGCCGGTCTGTCTATGGCGCAAAGTCACTACCATGTAGAGCTTGAACACTGGCTGATTAAAATTCTCGATAACGGCCAGTCCGACCTGCAATTGGTATTGGAAAAATTTGAAATCGACGTGCCACAGTTCGCACGCGAATTGGGCACGGCTATCGGAAAATTCAAAACCGGCAGCAGTCGACCTGCAGCACTGTCCACCAGTCTGGTGGATGCTGCCAAATATGCGTGGATGCTTGCATCTGTGGAATATGGCCACGGCGCTATCACCTCGGGCCATCTGATCACTGCAGCATTGCTGGATGGGCAGCTCAAAGATCAATTGTTCACCGGCTGCAAAGAGTTACGCTCTATCGCTCCAGAATCATTAAGGGAGGCAGCTCGCGCGCTAATTGGTGCCGGTAAAGAGCTACCACGGACCGAGTCCAGCAGGTCTGCTGTTGACCCTGCAGGTATCGAAGTCTCCAAATCGCCTGCGCTGGACAAATACACCATCAACCTCACAGAGCGCGCAAAAAAGGGAGAGATCGATCCTGTATTAGGACGTGACGATGAAATCAGGCAATGCATCGATATCCTTACCCGCCGTCGCCAGAACAACCCAATCCTGACCGGTGAAGCCGGCGTTGGGAAAACCGCCGTTGTAGAAGGCTTCGCCTTGCGCATTGCCCAAGGCGATGTACCTGAACCCCTCAGAAACGTTGCGGTCCGAACACTCGATCTCGGGCTATTACAGGCAGGCGCAAGCGTTAAAGGTGAATTCGAAAATCGCCTCAAGAGCGTCATTGAAGAAGTACGCGCTTCGCTAACCCCGATTATCCTGTTCATCGATGAAGCGCATACCATGATTGGTGCAGGCGGAAAAGAAGGTCAGGGCGATGCGGCAAACTTACTCAAGCCAGCACTGGCCCGCGGCGAGTTACGCACCATTGCAGCCACAACCTGGGCGGAATACAAGAAGTATTTCGAACGGGATCCAGCCCTGACCCGACGCTTTCAGGTGGTCAAGGTGGAAGAACCCGACGAGGCCACAGCTATCGATATGATGCGCGGTATCGCCACAAGCCTTACAGAACATCATAAGGTCCGGATACTGGACGAAGCCATAATCGCATCGGTCAGATTATCCCATCGCTATATCCCCGGCAGGCAACTTCCAGACAAATCTGTCAGCTTACTGGATACCGCTTGTGCCCGCGTTGCACTCAGCCAGTCTGCAACACCCGGCGCAATTGAAGATTGCCGTCGGCAGATAGAACGCGCCGAAACCACGTTAAAACGCCTGCAAAGAGAACATGCGGCCAGTAACACTCAGCAAGAAGATATTGATCTATGGCATAGCCAAAAGCAGGCCGCCGAATCGCGATTGTCTGAACTCGAGCAGCAGTTAGTTGAAGAAACCGCCCTAATTGATGAAATCAAAGCAATTCATCAACGCATCGATGCCCATTTTGCCGGTAAAGAAGAAGACTTGATCAGCGATGACAGCTTCTCAAACCTGCAACACAGCCTGGTAGAGCTTTCCACTAAGCTCAAAGCTCTGCAGGGCAACACCCCACTGATGCAAGCGGCCGTGGATGAGCAGGCCATCGCCGAAGTCATTGCGAATTGGACCGGTATTCCCGTTGGAAAAATGGTTGATGATGAAATACGCGCGGTCCAATCGCTCGCAACACGTCTGGGTGAACGGGTAATCGGTCAACCCCATGCACTGGAGGCTGTAGCGCAAGCAGTCCGCACTTCTCGTGCCGGCCTCACAGACCCACGCAAACCCGTGGGCGTGTTCCTGTTCTGTGGTACCAGTGGCGTCGGAAAAACTGAAACAGCCCTGGCATTGGCAGATCAGCTCTTTGGAGGTGAGCAAAATATTACGACGATTAACATGTCGGAATTCAAGGAAGAGCATAAAGTTTCTATGCTGCTAGGCTCTCCACCCGGTTACGTTGGCTATGGCGAAGGTGGCGTACTCACAGAGGCAGCGCGTCGTAAACCCTATTCCGTTATTCTGTTGGATGAAATGGAAAAGGCACACCCCGGTGTACAGGATATTTTCTACAACCTGTTTGATAAGGGCACCATTAAAGACGGTGAAGGTCGTGACATTGACTTCAAAAATACTGTCATAATCATGACGTCAAATGCTGGTGAAGATGCAATTCGGGCTATTTTCCAGCAAGTGGAAGAAAAACCTGAACCGGATGTACTTTTGGACAATATCCGCCCGCATTTATTGCGCAGCTTCAAACCAGCGTTTTTGGGTCGAGCGAATGTCATCGCATATTACCCCCGTGGATCGACGACGTACCTGATGAAGATTGCGGCAATTAACATGAGAAAGATTGAACATCGTGTCAAGAGTCATTACGGCGCAGCGTTCAGCTACGATGAAGATGTTCTGCTGCATATTGTCGCCCGCTGCCAGGAATCTGACACCGGCGCCCGAAATATCGAAAACATTCTCAACCGGACATTGCTTCCTACGATGGCAGCCGAGTGTTTGGAAAAGCTTGCCAATGGTGAGCTGATCCAAAAACTCCATATCGGTGTTACAGAGGAAGGTGATTTCACCTACCAGCTGAGCTGATCAGACGACCACTAAAAAGCCCGCCTTCGGCGGGCTTTTTAGTGGATTAGCCATCAAACCTTCGGCCAACTGCTTTTTTCTGATATCAACTCGCGCTAAAACTGTTGGCCATAGCGCTGAAAAGCAACCGATAACGCGAAAACTGGTCTGTGGTGGTCCAGCCGTAACTGCAAAAAAAGTGCTTTTTGGCCTCGTGCACACCGATATGATAACTCACGTCTTTATCACCTACCCTACCCGTAAGTCGTGCATGTATCGCAGATTTCCCTTCCACTATTTGTATTTCGCCTTGAATACGACCGCTGTCAACCCAATGTTTCGCTGCTTCACAAACTGCCTCAGCGTATTGTTTCAATGGCACCAAGACACCCACACTGGGTTTACTTTGGCGGATAGCAATCCAATAGAGTTCCGTCTCACAATCACCAAATGCCAAACAAGCATTTGGATTAAGCTGCGGGAGCGATCGCCAGTGCACTGGCACACAAAAGGAGCCGAAACCATCAGGATCGACGTATCGCTTGAGTTTTACTCTGGATGTTTGAGGAGAGCGCCGGAGAGTGACCGCGGTCGCCGCCTTTCCGGCTCGTTGAATAGGCGTATTATCACGATTATCCGACCGCACCGGACTCCGATAGCAAATATTGCCACCACGCACCAAAGCCACTTGCCACCCGGCAGACTGAACTTTTTTTACCCAGGATCGGGCTTGCTCCGATGTAACACCCTTGGCTATCCGCGTAGTGGTGCGATCTAACAGCAATCGAGCACGAGCGCGGTTCTTCCCAACCAGAGCAAAAAGCCCTGCATTACGTTGACGTTGATCCAAGTCGCCGAATGGCCTGCCTACAAAATAGACATCGACCAATGTTTTTAATGGATCGACTGCGTCAGTTTTATTGATTTTTGATAATGTCGCCTGAGTTTTCACCCTTTCCATGGTAACCATTCCTAGATCGCAACTTTTATTATTTACTCTGGTAGTTAACCACCAATCAATACCGTTGGGCAGCCAACGACAATTTTGCCTCCATGATTACAAGAATCACCCATGCGGGCTGCGGGCTTATTGGAGATAAGCACCGTACCGCTGCCACTGGCGATACCATCAGGTGGACCAACACAAACACACATACTGCCAACAGTGGCGGAGGGAAGACCACCGATAATCACTGTTGGTCCACCAGGGGTTGCTATGGGCCCTCCCACATGAGGGACTGTGCCCGTGACAGCCGGACATACATGCATATCAGTAATCCGTGACGCCGGTTTACCCATGAGCCACCGCCTCCTTGATACTGGTTGATACCGGTGCAATTCCGTTGCCACCACAGGCTATATTGATACCTTGGGCCAGAAAGGTTTTGTAGGCATTCTCTGGGGCATCCTCATCCTTCGCCACCGCGGCCAAACACACCGCGCCAGCGACGGCATGGGCATACAAATATTCTGGTGGCGAAATCGCCGGCTCACCGTCACCTGCCATACTGCCGGCGCTCCAGGATGCCGCTGTAGCGGCCCAACTTGAAGGCGTGCGAAATTTGGTTTTCTCGCCTAACATCTTCGCCCGAAGTCGGTTCGCTTCGGTGGGCTTCTTTGCCCAGGCTTCTGCAGCCAAAAGGGCCTGCTGATTATTCTCATCCGTTTCCGGTGTCTGGACGGCACGTGCAGCCAGGCACGCCCACCAGACGGCTTCACGCTTTGGCAAAGCATGCGCCATCAATTTGACTGCATCGAGGTAATAACCTTTCTCGGTTAAACGCTCTATGGAAATACGAGGCGTCGTATCCAACACCACTTCAGACTCAGCATCCTCTTCGCTGATCTCGAAATGCGCGAGCAACTCCCTTGCAGTATGTGCCTGAATTTTTATCCACTCATTCATAATTTCAATCAGTTAATTTTAGTTAGACTACCTTTGATGGTCAGCATTCCACCCGCCTTCAC
This sequence comes from Simiduia agarivorans SA1 = DSM 21679, assembly GCF_000305785.2. Classification (NCBI taxonomy): domain Bacteria; kingdom Pseudomonadati; phylum Pseudomonadota; class Gammaproteobacteria; order Cellvibrionales; family Cellvibrionaceae; genus Simiduia; species Simiduia agarivorans. Next base: position 990,491 of record NC_018868.3, read on the forward strand.
CTCAGCAGTTGCATCACCTTTTGCCTTCAGCGTGGTGCCTTTGATTTCAATTCCCGAAGGAGTCAACTTGATCGAAGAGCCTCCCACTTTCAATTCTATTGAGGCTTTGGACGTAATCTTTACTGCACCTTTGACATCGATTGTTTGCGTACCCTTTTTAATCGTCAGCGCCTGATTGCCACTATCAATACTGATCGTCTGATCACCTTTTTTAACCGTGTGCGTCTCATTCCCTTCGGCTACTGTTAGCGTCCGGTTTTTAATCACTTCAATCGTTTGGTCATTCTCGATTTTGCCTTTCTGGTCATTATGGACGATAAAGTTGTGATCCTTGCCCGCCTCCATAAATATCTCTTCGGCGCCCTTTTTATCGTCAAACCGCAATTCATTAAAAGCGCTGCCGTCCCACTCTGTCTTCCACCCCGACTGCGTCGACGTGTAATTCGGCCCGGTATTGGTTGCGTTATAGACTGCACCGGAGACAATCGGTCGATCAGGATCGCCATTAAGGTAGGTCACAATCACCTCTTGTCCAATCCGAGGAACAAAGTTTGCCCCCCAGTTTTTACCTGAAAATGCTTGCTGGACTCTTACCCAACAAGAGTTTTGCTGGCTATTCCAAGGAAATTTAACTTTCAGTTGCGTATACGCATCTTGCGAGCTATCGGCGCCGGTAGCCTTCACCTCCAGTACCGTTGCCACCATAGGGTAATTAACCTTTCGCTGATAACGTAGAGGATGAGGACGAGGCATGATATCAACAGGTACCGCACGAAATTGGTTTTGGAAACCGCTCACAACGCCATTGCCATCAGCCGCACTGATAGATAAGGCAACGATGAGATACTTACCCTTCTCCGTATCCAGAGAATGCTCTAATTCGAAGCGCCCGCCTGCACAGAATGCCGCGCAATCACTGGTCGCATCCGCCAGTTCATGACCGCTTTCAATAGACTCCATGGCCATCTTTGCCCGGTGCCTGTTGGTTTTGTCTGTTATTTTATGTTTAGGATCTGCGTCCTGCTCAAAAGTATAACGCCCAAAAGTACGCAGCTTGTATGCTGCTACGTCATTCAATTTATTACTGGTCTTGATTTCAAGCTTGTGATCTTTGTCGGGTGTAAATTCGTTGTAGTCTTTAAACTCAAAGCCACCGGTGTGGTAAGCAAATTGTTTTGACCAGGCGTGAATAGTGCTTTTCGCTGGATGGGAACCGCCACCGTCATATTCCACAACACTATCAGGCAGATCGTAGAAACCTTGCGCATCGTCTGTGACAACCAGCTCGAGACTGCCTTCGGAATGCACAAAATAATAGGCAATCCCCTCCTCTGCCATCAATCTTGAAACAAAATCGAAGTCGGTTTCGTCAAACTGAACGCAGTATTCTCTCACCGCATAACTCGCATTGAGTTTAAGACTGAGCTTAACGACCTTGCTGTACTCGCCCAGAACATCTTCCACTATTTGCTTTGCGGTCTTGTTGTGGAAAACTCGGTTATTGCTACCGAGTGACGCGAACCAGAGCCCTGGCACCAGGATTGCACGATACTTTCTCAGCCCTTCGGCATTCACATCAAGCATCGCAAATTGGTTTACGTAGCCATGAATGAAGCGTCGCTGTTCTTGCCCATCCCGGTTTAACGTCAGCGTCAAAGGCTTACCCACTAAATCTTTTTGGGTGATCGCGTGATTCTCAGACCACAATTCAATCTCATAGCGGAACAGCCCAGATATCGATTCTTCGCCATTAAGGGATGTTGCGATAAGCTGGTCGGCGCCCAGCGGGGAATTGACGTGAATTAAACGGTGCTTTTGCGTGAGATTTGCCATGACCCGGTACGTATCCTTGTATTTTCCAAGCAGAATCACTGACGAAGCTTTCAGGTAATACTGAAAACGCCAAAAGGCCGGGGCCCTGCAATTGCAAGGCGCCGACCCTCAACCCTGTAAAATGACTTACAGAGGTGTAGCTTTGGTGAGATCGTAACCAACACGCATATTTTTGGTGTTCTTGTTGGTCTTGTCTGCGTGAGTCAGATCCGCTTCAATTTTAGCGAAGCTCAGAGAGATCGACTCAACCGGAGCTCCACCAGTGCTGGCAGACACGCTGTAAGAGGCAATGATCACATCTTCGAGTGTGTAAGTAGCGTACTTCTCAACTTTGTTCGCACCGGTTTGAACCACGTGAATCTCTACCTTCACGCCTTCGTCACCAGTTACGGAAGCCTTGAACAGACCACCGGATGCGGCATCCAGCGGCTTAGTCACAGTGACTTCAGACAGGCTTGGGCGGGTCGCCTCACGGTTAGCCATTGCACCGGCTTCCATGGTGATTGCGCGGCCAACGCCAAAGTGGAAGTTATCCAGCTCAATCCAGTTAGCGTAACCTTCTGCGGTTACGTTGCCAGCGGGTGAATTGCCATTGAAGTTCATGTAAATCGCCATGTCAGAATTCCTCTTTCGTTAGGTCGATAAAATAGACAACGTCTTATTACTTTCCAGCAGTCCCTTATGGAAAGGATCAACTGCCTGCTCTTGCTCTTAAGCAATTGGCAAGCATTTAAGCAAACGGAAGGATTCAAGAAAAGTGAGATAGCGGAAGGGAATTTCGACTCTGGCACGAATTTTAAATTTCACTCTGACCCCATTTTTTAGCGAACAGAACAGAAGTGTGATCCGTTTGGCAAAACCCGCATTATCCGGCGATTTTTTACTCACAACGGCCGTTACAAACCCAATTCAACACCTCTGTCGGCAATTGACTCTGACACCTTTTTGAACGCATTTTTTCGCAACGGACGTACCAGTTTTAGGGTTTATCCGGTGCTTTAACATGATCCGACAAGCGCTGATGCAAATAGCCCAACGCCAGCAGGGCGAACCCGAGCCCCATAAATGACGCCACTCGCCACAAGCCCTCAAGACCGGCCATGTCCCACAAAAATATCTTGCCGATCACCAGACTCAATAACACCATACCCGTGCGATATAGGACGGATTGCCTATGCCAGACAATACCGATCATCAACCCCATCGCCCCCATAAGCCAGACGATGGAGTAGCTGTAAAGCTCGCCGTTACCCGTGGGTTGGACCAGCGAAATACTGCCCTGCCACAGGTGCCTGATTTCAAAATTAATGGTCAGAAACAGAGAAAGCGCCGCCGTAACCCAGGGCCACTGCGCTGCCGGCACAACACGCAGCTTGCGCGCGAGCAGCAATAGCGCGACCGGGGCACCCAGCGCTGGCATCAGGAGATTAAACACAGGCCGCGCGGAAATGGCATCGACTAACCAAGCCGCGGAATCCAACGCCGCCAGCACAAGCACCACATAATGCAGCGCAGCGATAGCAAGCTGAAGCCGGCTATATACGCTGTACCAGCGCTTGAGTGCGGAATCCAGTAAGGCCTTGCGCTCATACAGGCATGCCATCGCGCCAAACAACCACACATTCACCACACATTCCTCGGCGCTGAAGCGGGTGGCAAATGGGTCGCCGCCATTGAGGCAATATCGCGCGAATAACCAGACACTCAGCATCGCCAGATGCAGGGTGGCAATTTCGCTCCATCGCCGTAAATCCTGAAGGACGCTAAACAGTTTAGAGGCAACAAAACACGCGACTGTCGCCAGCCCAAAACTCAGCAATAGCCATTCGGGCGCCGAATCATAGAAAACGATAAACGGATTGACCGATAAACGGACAGTAACGAGCAATACCAACGACTTGAACACCCAGGCCAACTCCGGCGCATCGAAACGCCTGATTACCCAGGCGACCGACACCATCACTACCGCGAAGGCAAGCGTCAAGCCACTTTCAGCCAGCAACATGGCGGCGGCCACTCCAACACCGAAATGCCCTGCAATGAATAACCACAACGCCACGACTCGCAAAGAGGCCAGAACACGAGGCGCCAGCCCGAGATACAAACAGCCAATGCCAAGCCCAAGTAACGCCCACTGCCACGTGGGCATGTCTGACGACAGCAACCAATAACCGATACTCAGCGCAGCAAGCGGCGCCATCAGCGTTGTACCCGCACGCCAATGGCAATTGCGATAACGGTAAAGTCCGAATGCACTCAAACTGAAAAACAGCACCAGCGAAAAAACCAAATGCCACTGCAAATCCACTAACAATGGCTCGACTAACGGTGCCAATTGCCAGCGGCTACCGTCCCAATAACCGTGGGAGAGCAGCCACGGCAACCACACAGACGCAATAGCGAGTAATACCAATGGCCCCCAATCGCGCCTGAAACCACAGAGCGCCAACACCAATATGGGCATCGCCAGGGTATTGGCAAACTGGTTATACCAGCCTTCGGCAAAGCTGTTGAGCGTCACCGCAAGCAGCAGCAACGCCAGGGTTAACCCGAGTTTGTCGCTGTACCATTGAGGCCCTGGCCAGTAGCGCTGATAAGACGCTTTCCAATCCAAAGTCCCAATAAACACGGAAGCCAGCCCGACCAGGGCCAGATAGAAGCCACGCCACCCGTTCACAAGCGGGTAATCCAGTGACACCAGCCACCAGAAAGCCGCACCGGCTATTGCTCCCCACCACAGCCAATCGCGCTGTACCCGCCGATACAAGGACAACACCATTGCCAGAATGATCAGGCTGTAAACCAGTGCCACGTGAATAGCGCCGCTGCCAGTAGACACCAGCGCGGGCACGCTATAAGCACCCAGCATACCTATCGCGGCCAACAGCGGGCCGTGCAACAGCGCAAGCCAGAGCGTGGCGATCGCCACCAGCGCCAGTAACACGAAAACCACTGGCACACTGAACATCTGATACCAGTGCAGTGCAGCCAGCAAAACGGCAAACAGCGTGATACTGGCCCCGCCGGCGAGTGCCGCAAAGCTGGCATGGGCACCGCGCTTAAACCTCAGCCACAATGCGATCAGGTGCAGCACCAAGCCGGTCAATAGCCCTGCTGAGACCCGGGCGGCCGGCCCAAGCACCCCCTGCTCCACTGCGTAACGGGCGAGAAAAATTCCCGCCAACCCCACGCAAGCGCCGCCCAACCAGATCATCCAATGCGTCCTGGCCGACGCGACCAGCGAATCCAGCCAGGATGCTGGCGCGACAACCTCAACACGTTCAGGCGCAGTTCTGTCCACGGGCTTGGCCTGGGGCAAGGGGTCCAGGTCAAGATCCAATGTCAGGTCAGCCGTGTCGCTGACTTCATTGCTGGATGCCGGAGTTTGTCGCGCCGATTCGGGAGTGGATTGCTCTTTGGACTGGGGACCGATTTGCAGTTTAAGCGCGCGGATTTCCGCTTTGAGCTCACGGGTTTGTACAAACGCCGCAACACCCATGACCATGCTGGTCAACGCAAAGGCAATCAATAAAAATCCGACCAAACCCCATACTTCCATGCCGGGCTCCTGTGAATTAGCTGAGACTGGTTTACTTCAGGGCTTTCTTTTTTCTTCGTCTTTCGGCAAAAAACGATGATAGCTGCGCGGCTGCCTGATCAGCCAACACCCCGCCTTGTACCAACACCCGATGGTTGAGAAACGGGCTTTGCAAAAATTGCGACTGGCTCTCCACAACCCCGGCTTTCGGTTCCGTGGCGCCGTACACCAGCCTTGCCACCCGCGCATGCACCAACGCACCGGCACACATGGCACAAGGCTCCAATGTTACATACAAGGTAGTGTCCGGCAGACGGTAATTGCCCTCGCGCAGCGCCGCCTCACGCAGCACCGCAATTTCTGCATGGGCTGTGGGATCGAAGGCTTCGATCGGGTGGTTGTAGGCCGACGCAATGAGCTGATTGTCACGCACCAAAACCGCCCCCACCGGCACCTCGCCGATGGCGGCAGCCAATTCAGCTTGCGCAAGCGCCTGCCGCATCCAATGCGCGTCCCAACCCGCCTCGTCCTCCAACGCAGGCAAATCAGGCATCATGATTTAACTCCAGCACACGCACCCAAAAGTCGGCCTGAACGGTAAACGTCCGTCGCGCCAACAGCTGCGCCCGCTTTGCCGCATCCAGGCGGTAAGCCAGAGGCGTCATCGATAATAATCCGGACAGTGACGCCGGATCTTTAAACACCATTGGAAATTGCACGGCCACCTGCTCCGACACGGTGAAACCGGACAGCGCCTCCGGCACAGGATGCAGACGGGGTTCGGAATAGATCTCGGCTTTTAATTCATATAAATGCTCGGGCCCCGGTGCCACTTGCAGGACGCAACCACCCGGTCGCAATACCCGTTGCAACTCGCTCACATCGACCGGGGCAAAGATCGACACAAGGGCATCAATACTCCTGTCACTGACCGGAATCCTTTTGCTGCTGGCAACCGCCCATTCAGCCCACTGGCCGCGCTTTGCCGCCATGCGTATACCGATGCGAGAAATATCCACGCCGGCCAGGTGCCAACCGGGTAGCTGATCAGACATTTGCGCCAGGTAATAACCTTCACCACAGCCAAGGTCCAGCAGCTGGCCCGGCGCCCGGCGGGCCAGCTGGGCTACCAGCTCTTCCACCAGCGGCAGGTACCAACCGGCCTCGAGGAAAGCCCGGCGCGCGAGCAGCATGTCGGCATTGTCGCCTGGATCGGGACGGCGTTTTTGATTGGCCAACAACAGGTTGGTGTAGCCTTCCCGGGCGCGATCGTAACGGTGATTATCCGGGCAACAATAGCCCGCAATGTCGGCCGACAATGACTGGGAACAAACCGGACAACTCCACATCAGGCGGGTACCGGCCAATCCAGCAATGATTCTCCCGGCTTGACGAACTCAAACCGCGGCACCCGTTCACCGGCAACATCCACCTGCTCCTGGAACATCGATAGCGGTCGCACCCACCAGCTGTGGTCACCATAAAGACAGCGATACACCACCAATGCTTCTTCTGTTTCACTGTGGCGGGCAACCCCCGCCACCTGATACAAAGCGCCTTTATAATGCCGATAGATACCCGGAGAAATGCGCATTGCCCTGCCCTGCAACAAAAAACCGCAGTCTACCAGAAATCATCCTGACAGCCGCGGTTCATGTGTACAGGCCAAGGGTTATTGTTCGACGAAGGCCCGCTCGATCACATAGTTACCCGGATTGCTGCCACGCACTTCCGTAAAACCCAGGTCGTTGAGAATGTTGCAGGTGTCTTTGAGCATGGACGGACTGCCGCAAATCATGAACCTGTCACGTTCTGGCGAGATGTCGGGTAAACCCAGATCCCGGGTGAGCTGCCCGCTGGTAAGAAGATCCGTTAACCGGCCCTGATTCCTAAAGGGTTCGCGGGTAACCGTTGGGTAGTAAAGCAACTTATTGCGCACGTCTTCGCCAAAAAACTCGTTATTGGGCAACGCCTGTTCAATTTCCTGTTGATAGGCAAGCTCAGACACATAGCGCACACCGTGGGTCAGGATCACTTTGTCGTACTGAGCATAGACTTCGGGATCTTTGATAATGCTCAAAAACGGCGCCAGCCCCGTGCCGGTGGCAAACAGCCACAGGTGCTTTCCGGGTTGCAGGTAGTCGGTCACCAGGGTGCCCGTGGTCTTGCGATTAATGATGATCTGATCACCGGGCTTGACCTTTTGCAGCTGGGAGGTCAGCGGGCCATCGGGCACCTTAATCGAGAAGAATTCCAGCTCATCTTCGTAGTTGGCACTGGCTATGGAATAGGCCCGCAGCAACGGCCGACCGCCCTCCTGCTCCAGCCCCATCATGGTGAAATGCCCATTGCGGAACCGGAACCCGGGATCGCGCGTGGTTTTGAAGCTGAATAAGGTGTCGTTCCAGTGATGGACTGCCAATACGGTTTCTTTGATCAGGTTGCTCATGGCCCCTCCTCGATGAGAGTGCCAAATATAGCGATTGGCGAAATACAGGTAAAACAGATAATATAGATTTACTTTATCTGTTTTACCGATATAAAAATGACACCACTGCATTTCACCCTGCGCCAGCTGCAGGTCTTTGTCGCTATCGCCCACCACCAAACGGTGACCCAGGCTGCGCAGGCGCTGGCCATGTCACAATCCGCCTGTTCGGGGGCGCTCAAAGATCTGGAGACCCAGTACGGCATTCAGTTATTCGATCGGGTGGGAAAACGGCTGCAGTTAAACGAACTGGGCATGCGCCTGCGGGTCGATGCGGAAGCATTGCTGGCGCAGGCGGCGAATTTTGATCAACAACTGGAGCAGCGGCCTTCCGGCGGCCAGCTGAATGTGGGCGCGACCCTGACCATAGGCAATTACCTCGCAGTGGGTCTTATTCAAGCCTACCGGCAATCAGACCCCGAGGCGCGAGTCGCCTTGTCTGTGGCCAATACCGCCAAAATTACTCAGGCGCTGCTGAATTTTGACATCGACGTGGGGTTGATTGAGGGTGAGATCCATCACCCGGACCTGGACGTCAGTCGCTGGCGTAGCGACGAGTTGATGTGCTTTTGTGCGCCGGGCCATCCACTTGCGGGCGTGACGCATCTGACGGATGAGCACATTCTGGCGGCGCGTTGGATAGTGCGGGAAACCGGTAGCGGAACCCGCCAGACGTTTGACCGCGGAATGCACGGTCTATTGCCGGGCCTGCATGTAGAGCTGGAACTACAGCACACCGAAGCGATAAAGCGGGCGGTGGAGGCCGGTCTTGGCGTGGGCTGCTTGTCGGGTATCAGTTTACGGGATGCCTTCGCGCGCAAAAGCCTGGTGCCACTAGCCACACCACAGCGGGACTTTACCCGCGACCTTTACATCGCCTTGCGCCGTCAGAAATTCATTGGCCCGGGACTTCGCCGCTGGTTGAATATTTGCCGGGATCAGGCGAACAACTGATCTTTTAACGCCTCGATTTCCTTTTTATCGGCGGTTGCCTGACGGCGGTAGACTGCAAGTTGAGCCTCGAGGTCCAGAACCTGCGCTTTTAACTCCTGCTCGCGCTTAGCGGCCAGATAGTTGGCATTGCTGACCAGTTGCAACCGGGTTTCCAATTGAACCGCGTGGCTTTTCAGCTCAGCGTTTTCATCTGCGGTTCGCCCGAGCACCTGCTCCATATTATTCATGCGCTCGCGCATTTTACTCAGTGTCTGACGGACTTTTACATCCAGATTTTGTCTCGACGCCGCCACCTCGACAGGGTAACGACCAATAGCGTTTACCAGGGATTGCTGCAAATTTTCATAGATCATTATCAGGGCGCCTCGAAGACTGGATGACATGCCAACATTGTAGGGAAATCGGTAAAAGTCCCAATCCGCCAGAGGAGCTAGTCAATGGCCTAAGCCGTTGGAATTAGCTGAGTAATAAAAAGGGGGGCCAAAGCCCCCCTTGCAATGACGCATCAGCCAAAGTCGGGCATTGGCGCCTGCGCGGCTTTGGTATCACTGGGCTTGTCGGTCACCATAACTTCGGTGGTCAACATCAGTCCCGCGATAGACCCTGCGTTAGTCAGGGCAGTACGGGTCACTTTGGCCGGGTCGATAATCCCCATCTCCAACATGTCACCGTAGGCTTCTGTCTGCGCATTGTAGCCATAAGTGGCCTGATCCTGATTACGGACTTTTTCCAGCACGACACTGGGTTCTACGCCGGCATTGGAGACTATCTGGCGGAAGGGTTCTTCCATTGCACGCAGAGCAATATTGATACCCAATTGCTGATCCTCGTTGGCCCCTTTCAATCCAGCACTGCGCACCGCTTCAGCCGCGCGGACCAGGGCGACACCGCCACCGGGCACAATCCCTTCCTCAACCGCTGCACGGGTTGCATGCAAGGCATCGTCTACCAGGTCTTTTTTCTCCTTCATTTCTACCTCGGTGGCCGCGCCCACTTTAATCACGGCCACACCACCGGCGAGTTTAGCCAATCGCTCCTGCAGTTTTTCGCGATCGTAATCAGAGCTGGTGACGTCGATTTCGGATTTGATCTGGTTGACGCGGGCCTCAATGGCTTGCTTGTCGCCGGCGCCATCTACCACAGTGGTATTGTCTTTACTGATAACCACACGTTTGGCTGAACCCAACTGCGCCAGTTCGGTTTTTTCCAGACTCAGACCCACCTCTTCGGCAATGACGGTAGCACCGGTCAATGTCGCTATATCCTGCAACATCTCCTTGCGACGATCGCCAAAGCCCGGCGCTTTTACTGCAGCGACTTTCAGAATGCCGCGCAGATTATTCACCACCAGGGTTGCCAGCGCTTCGCCTTCCACATCTTCAGCAATCAGGAATAAAGGCCGCCCTGCTTTGGCTACCGCTTCGAGTACCGGTAACAACTCACGGATATTGCTGACCTTTTTGTCTACCAGCAGCAGGTACGGATTGTCGAGTTCCACCTGCATTTTATCCTGATTGGTAATGAAGTAAGGCGACAGATAGCCTCGATCAAACTGCATACCCTCGACCACATCGAGTTCGTTCTGCAGCGACTTACCCTCTTCAACGGTAATCACCCCGTCGCGGCCCACTTTATCCATGGCCTGCGCCAGTATTTCGCCAATGTCTTCGTTCCAGTTCGCAGACACCGTCGCCACCTGGCGAATAGACTTGGTATCGTTGCAGGGTTTGGACACAGGTTTCAGGTGTTCGATAGCAGCTGCAACCGCCGCGTCAATCCCACGCTTCAGGTCCATGGGATTAATACCGGAGGCAATCGCCTTGTGCCCCTCGCGCACCAATGCCTGCGCCAGCACGGTTGCGGTGGTGGTACCGTCGCCTGCGATATCAGCGGTTTTTGAAGCCACCTCTTTTACCATCTGGGCACCCATGTTCTCGAACTTGTCGGCCAGGGTTATTTCCTTGGCAACGGAGACTCCGTCCTTAGTCACCCGCGGCGCACCGTAGCTCTTATCCAGAATCACGTTGCGACCTTTAGGGCCAAGGGTGGCCTTTACTGCATCCGCCAGAATATTCACGCCCGTCAACATGCGCTCGCGTGCGTCTTTAGAAAATAAAATGGCTTTTGCACTCATGCTGCTTTCTCCTTAACGTCAGACTGTTCAACCACGGCCAGTACATCGGATTCGCGCAAGATGACAAAAGTTTCGCCATCGAGCTTGATTTCTGTACCGCCATACTGGGCAAAAAGTACCCGATCACCGGTCTTCACACTGAGCGCGCGGCAATCTCCGTTATCCAGCAGACTGCCAGGCCCCACGGCAACGACCTCACCCTGCTGTGACTTTTCAGCAGATTTATCGGGAATCACAATGCCGCCTTTAGTGGTGGTTTCAGCGGCGAGGCGCTTGACCACCAAGCGATCGTACAAGGGGCGTAAATGCATAGGATTTTCCTCCCATTGGGTTACACAAAATGCGTCATGCAATGAATGAAAGGAAGGTCAGGAAGCAAACATTCCTATTACCTCCGAAGCGCAAAATAGGTGCAGCTCAAGCCTTTTCAAGAGGGGTCAAAACCGGTTTTTATATATTTTTTTATTATTTTAAACGCACTTTTTATACCTTGAAAAAGGCGCCACTTAGGGATAAATATTATTGCAGCAGTATTTGGCAGTCTGGAGGCATGATGGATTTTCACACCCCGTTTGAAGCGCAACTGGTGGACTATTTTCGCCACCGGCTCAACCACCAAGCCGAAAAATACCCGACACACACGCAGGAAGAAACGCTTTGGTATCTGAGCGGCTTACTGGCGCGCTATGGTCACAGCCACCAGTTATTTGATTATGAAGATCAGCACCTGACCTTGCGCCCCCTGGCCTTGATTTACCAGGATGCGCGCCATGCGGCGACCGAGTGGGAGCGCTGTATGTTGTTGAGGAAACTTGGGGATACTGCGCTTTTTATCGGCGCGCTCTTTCCGCAGTCCTATCGCAGACGAGGTCTGAAGCAAGACTATTTCTCTGGCATGGGCCGCAGTGCTTACAGCTATCTGGGCGAGCACGACAAGGCCAATCCCGGTCTGTTCCAGCGCCTGGCAGACAGGTTTACGGAATTATTATCACTGGTCGCCGACGCCTGCCAGAAAGAACAGCTGTTCGACATGACGGATCAACTGCAGGCTTACATACGCTGGCAGGCCACTGGCGACCCGGCACTGGAAAGGCAATTGGCCAAAGAAGGATGGTTCGACCAACGCCATTAGCCGCGCTACGCGACTTAGGCTATGCGTGTGTCAATCCTCGTCCAGCTCAAATAACTCGTCTAAGGGCAGCCCCTGAAAAGGCTTGGTGTCTTCGATCACCAATTGGGAGTGCATTTTCTCGATTCCCAGATCCTGCTCCAACAACCCCTCGCTCAGGCGATTGAACTGGGCTGCATCAACGCACAAGAATTCGAGAATGTAATCGTACTCGCCGGAAATTTTGTAGCAGCGAATCACTTGCGGCATGGCACCGATAGCCTGTTTGAAGTCTCGATTCACTTTAGGGTCCTGCGAGATCAATGACACATTGACCAGAAAATGAACATGGCGCAGCTTGGTTAAATTGATATCGGCGGCAAAACCCGCAATCCAGCGCTGAGCCTGCAGCTTTTTTACGCGAGACAAGCATGCAGATTCAGACAAGGCCACTTTTTCCGCCAGGCGCGCATTGGAAATGCGCGCGTCGGCCTGCAATGCATTGAGAATTTTCAGGTCTATCTGATCGAACTTCATACCTGGCTACGGGCGCCTTCTGTCAGGTGGTGATCGGTGTCTTTACCTTGTGCAGCCTGCTCCAGCTCGGCAGCAAGCTCCGCGGTTTCTTCGGGCGACAAGGGCACGATTTTAAACTGAGTGTAGCCGTAAATGGCGGAAATCAGCGGGTTGACCAAATTGAAAAAACAGTACGGCAGGTATGCCAGCGTTGCCACCCCCAAGGTGCCGGCCATGTAAGCACCGCAGGTATTCCAGGGTATCAGTGGCGAGGTGATGGTGGCCGAGTCTTCCAGCGTGCGGGACAAGTTAGTGGCACTCAGGCCGCGCTTGGCAAACTCCAGACGGAACATACGCCCGGGCAGCACGATGGCAATGTACTGATCGGCCGTCACGATGTTGGTGCCAATGCAGGTCAGAATGGTAGAGGCCACCAGGCCACCGGTGGTTTTGGCAAAGCGCAGGATCGCTTTGATCAGCGCCTCCAGAATCCCCACCCGCTCAATAATCGCGCCCATCACCATGGCGGTGACGATCAACCAGACGGTGGTTAACATGGAGCTCATGCCACCGCGCGAGAGCAGGCTGTCGATCTGTTCGTTACCGGTATTGGCCACATAACCGTCGGCAAAGGCCATCCAGATACCTTTGAATAAGGCCAACCAGGAAGCCAGGTCTTCACCGCCGGCATAAGCAATCACCACGTCCGACTGAAAACCAATGGCAAAGGGCGCCGCCACCAGCGCACCCAGCAGGATGGCGACCATGGCCGGTACTTTTTTGTAAGCCAGAAAAAATACGAATAACAGGGGCAACAACAACCAGCCGCTGATCACGAAGTTGTCGTCCAGAAGCGTCAGCATCGCTTGCATTTGCTGATCTGACGCTGGTGCCTCAGCGCTGATACCGATAAACAAAAACGCTGCCAGCGCAATAATAATTGACGGAGTGGTGGTCCACACCATGTGACGGATGTGCGCGAACAAATCTGTGCCCACAACCGCCGGCGCCAGGTTGGTGGTATCGGACAAGGGTGACATTTTGTCGCCGAAATAAGCACCTGAAATGATGGCACCGGCGGTAATCTCCACCGATAAACCGAGGCCCGCCGCGGTACCGATCAGGCCGATACCGATGGTGCCCGCGGTAGTCCAGGAGCTGCCGATACTCACGCTCACCAGCGCGCACACAAGGCAAGCGGCCGCATAAAACCAGCTCGGGTCCATCAACTGCAAACCAAAATAAATCATGGTCGGCACAGTGCCCGAAAGAATCCAGCTGCCGATTAACATGCCCACCAGAAACAGGATGAGAATCGCGCCCAGCGCCACACTGATGCCCTTGAAAATAGCCGCTTCAATGTCCTTCCAGCCCAGTCCCGCACGCCATCCCATGATGGCAGCCACCGCAGCACTGAGCGACAGGGCAATCTGGTTGGCGCCTTGCGATGAACTATCGCCAAACAGAAATACAGACAGGCTCAACAAGCCAAACAAGGTCAAGGTGGGCAGTGCAATTTCCCACGCCGTCAGTGGACGCATCATAAAAAGGATCGCTTCTTGTATTATTGGAATTATGGGGTGGCTTGTGGCCCCCGCAAAGCGCTACATGGTAGCGATTGGGGGGCCTGCGCGCCAGCGCTGAGTGCGGCGATGTCAGCCTGCCGCGGCCTGCGTGACAGACAGCATGGTCTCGAGCCGGTCCATGGCGTCGGTCAATACCGGGATCGGCTGGGCCAACGTAATGCGCACATAGTGCTCGGTCACCTCGCCAAACCCGGCACCCGGCACCACCGACACACCGGTCTGCGCCAACAGCTGCTCGGCAAAGGCCTGGCCGCTGGTGGCGACCTTGGCGGTATTCATCATCACAAACATGCCCGCGTCGGGCATATCGGCGCTCACTCCCGGCATGGCATTGATGCGCTGCACCAGAAAATCACGGCGCTTCTGGTATTCATCGCGCATTTGCGCCACATAGTAATCGTCATAGCGCAGTGCAAAGGCGGCTGCGTCCTGAATGAACTGCGGGCAACCAAAGATACTGGCGCCGGCCATATTGGTGAGGTGCCCTACCAGTGCCGGTGGTGCCACCACCCAACCAATGCGCCAACCGCTCATGGCGTGGGACTTGGACAAGCCGTCCACCATGATCACATTGTCGAGCGACTCTGCACTGGCGCGCAGGCTGCGGTGGCGCTGCTTGAAGGTAATCATGGAATAGACTTCGTCCGAAATCAGCCACACGCCCCGCTCCCGGGTATAGGCCGCCAGTTCGCGCAATTGTTCCTGGGGGATCATGTTGCCACAGGGATTGCCCGGCGTATTGACGATCACGGCCACGGTTTTATCGGTAATGGCGGCCTTCATGGCGTCCATATCCAGCGCGAAATTCTGTGCCGCCAACAAGGGCACCGGCACGGTTTTCACCCCCACTGCATCAAACACGCCGCAATAGCCCACGTACATAGGGTCTGGAACCACCACCTCGTCACCCGGGTTACACAAGCAGCTGAACACGCTGAACAGCGCGTTGGTGGCACCGGGAAACACCACCACGTCATCGGCACTGCACGGGTGCGGCGAGGTTTTGCTTTCCAGATCGGCAATCGCCTCGCGCAGCCCCAGCTCGCCTTCCGCCGGCGAATAATGGGTGCGGTCGCGCTTCATGGCGGCCAGTGCCTGATAAAAAATCGGTTCCGGCGTGGGAAAGTCCGGGTCGCCAACACACAACAGGATAATGTCGTCGCCCGCCGATTTACGCTCCAACGCCTTGTCGTGCACCGCCCAGACTTCGCTGGCTTCACCGTCTAACCGGTGAGCCATGGCACTCACGGATAATGGTTTTGCAGACATGATTCAACACCTTAAATAATGCTCGATAGATGCCAGAAGCTTAGCGGTGTTGAGTCGCAGGGGTTATTGAACTTGCAGGGAAAACCGCACACCCCTGCGGAGTCAGGGGTAATGCATCGAAGAATCTGTGGTCAGCGGGAGAAAACCACCGTTTTGTGGCCATTCAGCAACACCCTGTGCTCGGCGTGCCAGCGCAACGCCCGGTTCAGCACAATGGATTCGATATCCCGACCGATGGCGGTGAGCTCCTCAGGGGTATTCACATGCGACACCCGCTCCACGGCCTGCTCGATGATGGGCCCCTCATCCAGATCGGCGGTGACATAGTGGGCGGTGGCGCCGATGAGCTTTACCCCGCGTTCATAGGCCTGATGATAGGGCCTGGCTCCCTTGAAACCGGGCAGGAATGAATGGTGGATGTTGATCGCCCGCCCCGACAGCGCCCGGCACATGGCATCGGACAGGATTTGCATGTAACGGGCCAGCACCAGGCATTCAGCCCCGCCCGCCTCCATCAGCGCCAGCATCTGCTGTTCCTGCTGAAGTTTGGTGTCGGCACTGATCGGCAGATGATGAAACGGCAATTGGTACCACTCCACCAGGTTCCGGAGACTGTCGTGATTGGACACCACACCGACAATATCCACCGCCAGGCTGCCCTGCTTCCAGGCATTGAGCAGGTTATGCAGGCAATGGTCCCATTGGCTTACCGCCACCAATACCTTGAGGCGGGCATCGGCATCCACCAGTTCCCATTCCATCGCGTAACGGCGGGCCACCGGCAGGAAGGCCGCCTTGATTTCATCGAGCGACAGCTGCTGGGTCGTGGCATCCAATACCGTGCGCATGAAAAATCGCCGCTGCTCTACGTCCTCAAACTGCTGCGACTCGCGGATATTAAAACCCTGGGCCGCAAACAGCGCTGCCACGTTTGCCACAATGCCGGGCTGGTCTTCACAACTGAACTTTAAAATGATTTCCCTGACGGCCGACATGGCTCCCCCAACACAATAAAAACCGGATTCTGCACTCGTTGCGCACAAATCATCCAAATAAGCGGCAATACTACCACAAAGCTGTCGTCCGCCCTCGCTGGGTTATGCACACTTTCAACCAAAGCGATTACACTCAGAGGGAGTTAACGCAGAGGATTTTTCATGCGCCGTCCCGTTATTGCCATCACCGCTGAAACCCTGGACAAAACCAAGGGAGCAGATACCACCCGCTATTACCAGGTCATGGCCAAATATGTGGCCCCGGTGGCCGAGATTATGGGCGCCCTGCCGCTGATTGTGCCGCCGTTGGCGGACAAGCTGGACCGGGAGACCCTGCTCGCCAGCGTGGATGGCATCCTGCTCACCGGTGGAGTGTCCAATATCGAGCCACATCACTACCAGGGGGGTGCCAGTTACGCCGGTTGCCCGCACGACCCGGCGCGCGATGCCACCGTGCTCCCTATGATCAAAGACATTGTCCAGCGCGGCATTCCGTTGTTCGGCATTTGCCGTGGTTTTCAGGAAATGAACGTGGCCTACGGTGGCGACCTGTTCCAGCAACTGCACGTGGAAGCGGATTTCGCCCTGCACAATACGACCGTGGATTTTGATGCGCCTGCCGACGGTCTCTATGCCGATGTGCACGACCTCAACCTGGCACAGGGCGGCCTGTTGGCACGCATCGCCAACGGCCCCGTGCAAAAAGTGAACAGCATCCACGGCCAGGGTATCAAAACCCTGGGTGCAGGACTGCAAGTTGAAGGCACTGCACCCGACGGGCTCATCGAGGCCTTCAGCGTGACCGACGCCAAACAATTCGCGCTGGCAGTGCAATGGCACCCCGAGTGGAAGCCGGCCAACAACCCCCTGTACATGGCCATGTGGCAAGCGTTTAAAACTGCTGCAGAGACCTACGCGGCCAACCGGGGTTAAAACCGGCTGCCAGGCGTCTGTAAAAAGGCTAACTCCTCGGCCGTGGACACCCGCCCCAGCGCTTCGTTGCGGTGGGGGTAACGGCCGAATCGCTCGATAATATCCCGGTGCCGGCGCTCAAAGGCGGCCGGGTCTTCGCCCTCCAAAGCACTGAACAATTGCAGCGCCCGGTCGTGCAAGGCAAGTGATTCGCTGTGCATAAACGGCATGTATAAGAAATGTTTCTGTGCGTTGTTTAACTGCTGATCCCAACCCGCATCCACCGCGACACTCGCCAATGCCAGAGCGCGCGCATCCCCGGCAAATGCTTCAGCACTGTCGCGATAGATATTGCGGCTGAACTGATCCAATACAATTACCAGCGCCAGCGTACCCCATGCATCCACCGCCCAATGGTCCAGCTCGCCTGTGCGTGCAGCCAACAACCATTGGCCAAATCGACGGCGGATCTGCTGGTCAAATGCGGGCACTTTTTTCCACCATTGGGCGGGTTGGATTTCATCAAACCAGAAATCCAGTATTACCTCCGGGCTCATTGCACTCTCCTGTAACATTCGACTGTTCAATCCGGACTGCTCACATCGGCCTCGCCTGAGCCTGAACACGAATCATACCGATAAAAGGTAGGCAGTTTCGGCAAGGGCCGCTAGACTGCACCCGATACCCTGTCCCGACCCGGAGTCTTCCTTGCGTAAAAAGCTCACCAGCATCTGGCCATTATTTTTCGGCATGCTTCTCATCGGCTTGTGTGTGGGCGCACAAGGAACGTTAATCAGCCTGCGCGCCGCGTTGGAGGGTTTTCCCAATACACTCACTGGGCTGATCATGTCAGCTTACTACCTCGGCTTCCTGCTGGGTGCACACCGTGGTCAGAAGGTGATCAAGCGGGTAGGTCACGTGCGAACCTTTGGCGCACTGACTGCGCTTTCTTCATTGTGCGTGCTGCTGCACTCACTTTATATCAATCCGTGGGCGTGGTTTGCCACGCGCTTTTTAACCGGCTTTGCCATGTGTGGCATTTACCTGGTAGCCGAATCCTGGCTGAATCAGGCCGCCGACGACTCAAATCGCGGAAAGATCATGTCTCTGTACATGATTACCCTGCTCGGTGGCATACTTGGCGGCCAATTCCTGCTCAACCTCGCCGATCCACGCAGTTTTGAATTATTCAGCCTGATATCCATTCTGATGAGCGCGGCCGCAATCCCTATTCTGGCCACCGCCACCCCCACGCCGGTCGTTACCCCTACGCCGAGTATCAGCCCGCTCAAGTTATTTCAGTGGGCTCCGTTTGGATTAATGGGGGTGTTCCTGATTCAGATGTGCAGCGCCATGGTGTTCGGCATGGCACCGGTGTACGCCAATATGGTCGGGCTTGGCACCCATCAGGTGGCCTGGTTGATGGCCGCCATTGTCGCCGGTGCCCTTGTGTTGCAATGGCCCCTGGGTATGCTGGCCGATCGTTTTAACCGCCGCCTGGTCGCCACCACGCTGACCGCAATTGCCGGCGCCCTTGCGCTGACCGCCAGCCTGTTGCCTACCGAGAACTTTATTTTGTTACTGGTGAGTGTGGGGATTTTTGGTGGCTTCGCGTTACCCCTCTACGCCGTATTCAGTGCATTGGTGAACGACTATATGAGACCGGAAAAAATTGTCGCGGCGTCGAGCACAATCTTACTGGTGGGCGGCGTTGGTGCATCAGTTGGACCGTTAGTGGTTGCTCCGTTTTTGGACGCCGTAGGGCCTCGGGGATTTTTCTGGAGTTGCGCGATCAGCCTGTTCACCATCAGCCTTTACGGCCTCTACCGCATGGCACGTTTCCCTTATTCAGCACGTCAGGATGTGCATGGCATGAGCGCGCAATCCGTCGGAACTGTGGGCACAGGTCTGGTACCACCGGCCGCGGTAAAAACAGAGACCAAAGCCGATATCAATCGAGACGACTTCTAATTTTTTTGAATAGTCAGCATCAGCCTTATAGGCCGTTGGGATAAAAAGCCTGAAACCACGTAGTTCTCGCGGCTTGTGGTGTGCGCCGGCACACAATTGAGTCACTGCACCCAATCCGCCTTTCTGGCTATTAGCTATACTCCTTTGTAGTCAGAATTTTTATCTGGCACTTGAACCCCCCTTGCGTCCGCGTTAGGCTGACCAGATAGTCATATTCAGTCACCGCAAGGCAGTGTCGGTGCCAGTCGCCAGCCCCGCCCCCGAGGCACATCTGCTGGCAGGGATCATGTGTTCCACAGCACACTGTGGCCAGCTCTGAAGGAATTCCGCCCCGACCAGGGAGGATGAGCCGGGAAGGTAGGAATGGATCTGTTTGGCACAATCTGACACGAGCGGCGTAATGGTGAAAACACGTTTACTTTGTATCTGCGTCTTTCTGTTCAGCCCGTTACTCACTGCCGAAGAGCAGCTGGAGCAACCCGCTACAGATTATCTCATTTCTCCCGATGAACGGGGCGAAGACAATCTTAAACGCATCGGTAAAAACCAATCACACGACACCCGCGTAACTCCCAGACAATACCTGTCGGCCATTGAAGAAATCGAAGCCGATTACGGCGCCTACGACCTTCAGCTTTCCCAGCATTTGTCCGGTTTGGGCACTCAGTACCAGGCAATTGGTGAACACCAGGAAGCGATCGAAGTGTTCAAGCGCGCCATGCACATCCAGCGCGTCAATCTCGGACTGTACGACATGGGGCAAATTCCCATTCTCGAAAACATCATCGAAAGCCAGATTGCACTGGGCGAATGGGAAGATGCGAACGAGCGATACCAATACCTTTATTGGCTTCATCGCCGGAACTACGGCAATGATGATCCCCGGATGTTGCCCATTATCAACAAGCTCAGCGATTGGCATCTGCAAGCCTACGCGCTCAATGTCAGTGGCGGATTGTTTCACCACCTGCTCGCCGCACACAATCTGTACCAGATTGCTGTGGATCTGGTGGGCACAACCTACGGGGCCAATGATTTACGCATGATCGATCCGTTGCGGGGCCTCACCGCATCCAACTATTTCCTTGCCACCTATCAACAGGAAAACCAGAACAAACTCGCTGTTCAAAACGGCTCCATGCCCGCCTCCGAAGATGAACGCGCGCGCTTGCAGGCCTACATCAGCCGCAGCTTTGACAATGGCCGCTCTGCCATCAATCGCATGGTGCATGTCTACAGCAACAATCCCGAAGCCAGCCCCGCCGATGAAATCCGGGCGCAGGTTGCACTGGCGG
Source organism: Simiduia agarivorans SA1 = DSM 21679 (assembly GCF_000305785.2). Classification (NCBI taxonomy): domain Bacteria; kingdom Pseudomonadati; phylum Pseudomonadota; class Gammaproteobacteria; order Cellvibrionales; family Cellvibrionaceae; genus Simiduia; species Simiduia agarivorans. Next base: position 1,011,090 of record NC_018868.3, read on the forward strand.
ATTGGTACCTGTTATTTGGCAAATGGCACTCGGCCATGGATCTCTACCGGGATGCCTACCAGCGCGCCATAACAGTCGATAAAGACGCCAGCCTGGAGGCCGAACTGTTCGGGCGACCGGTTGCATTACCCGATATGCCCCTGATCGATCTGGACCAAAACAACACGATCAACACCAACCACTATGTTCTGGCACAATTCAACGTCAATGCTTACGGTAGGGTCACAAACATTGATATTCTTGAGACTTCACCGGCGGATGACTCGCGCATGAAATCACGGGTGAGGCGCACGCTGAAAGCCGCCAAATTCCGTCCGAGATTCCAGAACGGTGAAGCGGTAACCACCAAGGACATTACCCATCGGTATTTATTTTCGGACAAATCATCATGAAACCGATAAAACTGAATGACGGAATGATCATCGGCGCATTAGTTACCTTGCTGTCGCTGGCAGGCTGCAAGCAGGAGAGCCAAAGCCAGCAGGAACCACAACCGCCAATACCGCCCAGCCCAAGCAGCTCCAGCGCCAGCACCCCCAGTCAGTCGTCTTCATCCAGTTCGTCTCAGTCGCAGTCGCAGTCGCAGTCGCAGTCGCAGTCGCAGTCGCAGTCGCAGTCGCAGGGACAACAAAGCGCACAAAACCCGTCTGGGCAACAGGGTTCACAGTCCTCGGGCCAGCAAAGCAGCCAGGCCGGACAACAATCCGGTGCCAGCGGCGAACAGTCGGGCAGTCAGGGAACCCCGGTATACAGCCAATCGAAATCGGGAAAGACCGGAAGTGCGGGTCAGACTGCAGATGCCCAACAAGCGCAAGCCAACCAGGGGAGTCAGGGCGAAGCCAGCAACGACCCGCAAAGCGCGAGTGCCAGTACCGGCCAACAAGGCGAGATTGATTTCTCTGAAGAAGAAGCCGCCGCGGCCGCCGCTGCGCAACAGGCAGCCAACGCCGGCCAGTCTGGCGGTGCACAATCAGCCATTGGTCAATCGGGCGCCAAACCGCCCTCCGGCCAGCAACAGTCAGCAGGCGTTGCCACCAGCCGTTCAGGCTCAAACGCCATGCCGGGGCGCGATACCGGTTATCCCACCAGCACCGCCTCATCCGCTGGCAATAACGGCTCCATGACAGAAAGCGCCGATGCGCGATTTGAGGCCAGTATTGCCGGCTATGACGGAATGATTTTGCGCGAACGGGACTACATCGCGAACCGGCGCAATGAGCGCGGCAGTGAAGACAAGGTGGCGCAGGTCGACGGCCCCATATTTGATGAAGGCGATCTCGCTGACACCGGAGGCCAGGGGCAACAAGGACAAGGTGGCCAGGGCCAGGCGCAGGGCCTGCCGGGTCAAGGAAACGGCCAGGGCAATGAACCCGTGGGTGCCGGCGAGGAGCGTCAGGGCGACTACAGCGGCAGCACCACGGTTGCCGCGGCCGCAGCGCCCGCCGATATTCCTTCCGGGGATGACGACGATGTGGTGGCACGCCAGATTCGCGAGGCAGCACTGCGGGAAAAGGACCCGGTTTTGCGCGAGAAACTGTGGGACGAGTATAGGAAGTACAAAAACCAAGCGGCAAAGGAGTCGTCTTAGATGATCAAGCACGGGCTATGGGTACTGTTACTTAGCGCCTTGGTTGCAGGCTGCAGCTCACACAAAGTGAAAACCACCAACCACGTGCCTATTGATCGGGTTACCGCAGAGATTCCCGAGCACCTGCTGTTGGATGTGGGGGTGCAATTATTTGACCCCGGCATTGATGACGCGGCCGACTCGGACGGATTGATCTTCCCCGAAGTACGCAAGGCCGAGTCCCGCTATATGGCGGTGGTTCTGGCAGAAACGCTGCAAGTCTCCGCCGCCTGGGGCGCGGTACGGGTGGTTCCGCCAGCCAGCTCCAGTAGCGATGTAACGGTCAAAGGCAAGATACTCCACTCCGATGGCGAAACCTTATCGCTCGCCATCAGCGTACACGACGTATCCGGCAATCACTGGTTTGATCGCATTTACCGGGAATCCGCCAGCCACTACGCCTACAACGATCGGTTAGTCAATGGCGCCGATCCGTTCCAGGGAATTTACAACCAGATTGCCAATGACCTGCTCGACCACAAGCAAACGCTGAAAGACAGTGATATCACTAACCTGCGCACCATTGCCGAGTTGCGCTTCGCCCGGGATTTTTCCCCCAGCGCGTTCAGTGAACACCTGTCACAAACCCAGGACGGTCAGTACGCCGTCATTCGCCTGCCGGCAGAAGATGATCCGATGCTGAACCGGGTGCGCAGAATACGCGAACGGGACTACCTGTTCGTGGACACCTTGCAGGATTATTACGGCACGTTTGTACGCGAGATGGACGGTCCCTATCAGACCTGGCGCGCGGAAAGCTATGACGCCGTAGTGACCCAACGGGAACTGGAAAGCGAAGCGACCATGCGCACCATCGCCGGCGTCGCGTCTATCATCGGGGGCATTGCCGCTGCGGGTAACAACAGCGGCGCGGGGCGCGCAGCTGGCCAGGTCGCCATTGCCGCCGGTGGCTACATGGTCAAAAGCGGCTTTGATAAACGCGAGGAAGCAAAAATGCACTCCGAGACCCTGATTGAGCTTGGGGACTCATTGGAAGCCGCAATAGAACCGCAGATTATTGAACTGGAGGATCGAACCATCACATTGTCCGGCACAGTGGAAAACCAATACGACCAGTGGCGCGCATTATTAAAAGAAATCTACAAAGCCGAAACCGGCTTATAATAAAACTACAGGACCCCGGTATTTTTAATACCGGCTTTTCAGGACCAGGTGTGGCGCGGCCAGACTAAGGACAACCAAACAACATGAACGACAACCAAGCCCTGCCTTGGTGGCAGCAATCGCGAGTCCAGTACGGCGCCATTGCCGGTCTGATCGCCTTATTGGTTTTTGTGGTTTTTATCCTGCCCTCACTGGTTGAACCGGTCGCACTCGATCAAACTGAAATCGAAGCCGGCATGCAGGCGCCCACGAGCGCGCCGCAGACGCCTGCCGACTCACCCTTTGCCGATGCTCAGTTAGCCCGCGAACGCAAGCAGGCCCAGGAAATCCTCAGCAAGGTAATCCAGCTGCAGGACCAACTGGAAGGCATGCGCGTACGCGACTGGGCCGGCACCGCCTACCAGGCTGCGCTCGACACTGCGGTCAGGGCCGACGAGTTCTATCGACAGCGAGAATTCGCAGTTGCACAGGAAAACTACCGCAGCGCCCTGACCCAACTGGAGCAATTACAGCAACGGTCCAGTAACATCCTCACCCAGCAGTTATCCTTGGGCGACGCCGCGCTGCAGAACAAACAGACCGACGAAGCCCGGACCGCATTTGAGCTGGCGCTGGCGATTGATCCGCAGAACAATGATGCCCAACAGGGATTGGCCAGCGCCGAAGTTCAAACCGAATTACTGGCCCTGCTGCGAAAAGGCCGGCAGGCCGAAAAAACCGACCACTGGGACGAAGCACTGAGTCACTACAAACAAGCTTACGCACTGGATCCCCGATCGCCGCTGGCCCAGGATGCGGTGACGGCGCTGACCGGAAAAATCCAGGACCGGGATTTCAATCAGGCCATGAGTGAGGGCTTCAAAGCCCTGGATGGCGGAAATTTTGAGACAGCCCGGAAAAGCTTCAAGCGCGCAGATAACATCCGTCCGGGAGACGATTCAGTCACCCTTGCACTGCAACAGGTCGCCAACCAAAGCACCCTCGCCTCCATCCAGCACCGGGTACAACAAGCCATGAAAGCCGAGCAGGAAGAGCGATGGATTGACGCCAATACACTCTACCGCGGCGTACTGGAAACAGACGCCACGGTGGTTGAAGCGCTGGTTGGCAAGCTCCGCACCGATGCCAGAGCGGATCTGGAGAAGCGAACGTTGAATCTCCTGGCACAACCACTGCAGCTCAACAAACCGGAAAAGCTGAATCAGGCCCAAGCAATTCTGCAAGAGCTCACGCAACTCGGCGATGCCGGCCCGAAACTCATTCAGCAGCGCCAGCAGGTCAACACTTTGCTCGAGCAGGTCACCCAGCCGCGTCAGGTTGTGTTCAGATCCGATAATCTGACCCAGGTGACGGTGTATCACGTGGGTAAACTCGGGGCCTTTGCCGAACAAACGCTGGCGCTCAAACCCGGCAACTACGTCGCCGTAGGTAGCCGGCAAGGTTTCCGCGATGTACGCGAGGAGTTCACCGTAGCCCTCGATGCCACCCAGGTGATTGTGGACGTACGCTGCAAAGAAAAAATCGCTCTGGGTGGATGAAGCTGGAAAAGGACACAGAATGAATTCACAGCACAATTCTGAACTGCCTGCATCGTCTGCGTCTGATGAAAGCCTGATTCAGCCCGTCGAATTTACCCCACACAACGCAGCCTCAGACCGGCGCCACTGGCGTCCCAGTCGCAAACAATGGCTCATTGGCATTCCGCTCGCCACCGGGTTGTGTTTGGTGCTGCTGTTAATGCTTTCGCGCTCGGTCAGCTTTATCACGCTGCCAGCGAACAGCGCTATCACCGTCGACAGTCCTGCCAGCATCAAACTGGCCGACACCTGGCTCCTGTTTCCGGGTCAATACCAGGTTAGCGCCCGGCATCCGGGCTACTATCCACTGGAAACCCAGATTGAGGTCACGCGCGATGCGGAGCAGCAATTTACGCTCGAGCTGAAAAAGCTGCCGGGCCGACTCGCCATCTCACTGAGTGATCCCAATATCATCGCCGATGTACTAATTGATGGCGACAAACGGGGCACCACCGCCGCTGAAATCGCCGACTTGCCCCCGGGCCAACACAGCCTCAGTCTGGTACACCCCCGCTATCTCACGCACGAACAAAATCTGGTGATTGAAGGTCTGGACCAACTGCAACACCTTGAACTTACCCTTCAGCCCGCATGGGCCGACGTCAGCATCTCCACAGAACCTCCCGGCGCAACTTTGTCTGTCGCCGACCAGGTGCTGGGACAGACACCGGGCACCTTCCAGATTCTGCAAGGCGAACAACAATTAAGCCTTGCACTGCCGGGACACAAACTGTGGCAGGATCTGTTCGAGTTTCAGGCCGGCGAAAAGCTGACCTTGCCTGCAATCAAGTTGGCTAAAGCCGACGGGGTAATCAACCTGAGCACGCGACCCAGTGGCGCAAGTGTCACTGTCAACGGCAGCTTCCTTGGGGAAACCCCCGTCGCCCTGTCACTGGCGCCCGGGCGCGATCACGTGATCAAAGTATTCAAAGACGGCTATCAGGATTTGCAAACCCGGCGCGCCATTGCATCCGGCGACCAACAAGACTTAATGCTCGCACTGCAGCCGGCGCTGGGTAAGATCAATATCAGCACCGACGTAAGCGATGCCGAATTGTATGTGGATGGCCGACTCATGGGGCGACCTAACCAGATACTCGAGCTCCCTGCCCGCCCCCACAAAATCGAAGTCAAAAAGAGCGGCTACCAGACCTTTGAAGCGGAAGTTACGCCTCGCCCTGCACTGGGACAAAAACTGAGCGTTAAATTGCGTACGCTGGATCAGGCCAAGTGGGACAAAATTCCGCAACAAATCACCACAGCAACGGGCCAGCATTTAACCCTGTTCAAGCCCAATGCCCGGTTCACCATGGGCAGTTCGCGCCGGGAACAGGGCCGCCGTTCCAATGAAAGCCTGCGCCAAGTGGCGTTAACCCGCCCGTTTTACGTGTCCCCTCTTTTGGTCACCAATGCCGATTTTGTCCAGTTCGAACGCTTCCACAGCTCCAGTCACGTAAACGGAAACAGTTTATTCGGCAATGAACAGCCGGTGGTGAATGTCACCTGGGACCAGGCGGCGCGGTTTTGCAACTGGCTCTCGGAAAAAGCCAAGCTGCCGCCGTTTTATCAGGAAACCGACGGCAACATTACCGGGTTTAATCCGGATGCCACCGGGTACCGGTTATTAACGGAAGCCGAATGGAGTTGGTTGGCGCGGGTGCAGGACAATGACGGTTTGCGCAAATACCCGTGGGGGAACCAGATGCCGCCACCCACCGGTGCCGGAAACTATGGCGACCGGAGCGCGGCCGCATTATTGGGGCTGATTATCCTCGACTATCAGGACGGTTACCCCGTGACATCGCCGGTGGGTAAATTCGCCCCCAACGATAAAGGCCTATACGACATGGGCGGCAACGCATCAGAATGGATCAACGATTTTTATGGCGTTGGCACTGGCCTTAATATGAAAACCGAGACAGACCCATTGGGCCCGGAAAAAGGTGATTATCACGTTATTCGGGGATCCAGCTGGGCCCACGGTGGCATCACCGAACTGCGCATGGCGTACCGCGACTATGGCGCAGAAAAACGCAACGACGTGGGCTTCAGAATCGCCCGTTTTGTCGAACCCCGAAAGGAATGAACCCCATGAAACACTGGTTATGGATCACACTGCTGACAACGGGCCTCGCCTCCTGGGTACTCGCGCAGGAGCCCGAGCAAACCACGCCAGAGCAACCTGCCGTGGAGAGCGAGCCCGTTAATACTGCGCCTGAAAATGCAGGCTATTTACCCAGCGAAGAAATATCAGACGATTTATCGGTTTCTTTTCCGGTCGACATTTAACGCCACAGGACAACTGCATGAAACGACAAACCGGCTCTGAATTCATCTTCCAGTTATTTGCGCTCCTGGTGTCTGTCATCCTGGTGCACGCTATTTATGTCTCCATGATCAGGCCCACAGCCAATGCCCTGCTGGAAGAACAAATGGCGCGCCAGGCCGCGGGTGAAAACTACGTGGTACAGCGTTCGATGTATGTGGTTTTACGGGACTATGAACAGGAAGCCTGTTTCATTCTCATGTTCTGGGCGCTCGCGATCATGGGTATGAAAACTGCCAACGGCATGAGTGAACGCCGTCTGCTGGAGCAAAAATTATTACCCATCGACAACAGCACCAGTGTGCTGCCAGAAGATACCCGGGGTCTGTCCCGCAGCCTGGAGCAGCTGCCCGCCGCAGAACAAAGCCGCCTGTTGCCGCGCGCCCTGAAAGCCGCGCTTCAGCGCTTTGGTTCAACCCACAAAATCAGTGATACCGCCAATGTGGTCAAGGAAGTGTGCGAAGCGGAATCCGACCGGCTCGACAGCGAACTGGCAATGGTGCGGTACATCGCCTGGGCGATTCCATCCATAGGCTTCATTGGCACGGTGCGTGGTATTGGCGAGGCCCTGGGGCAGGCCCATCGCGCGGTTGAAGGTGACATCGCGGGCGTTACCGTAAGTCTTGGCGTGGCTTTTAACTCAACCTTTGTGGCACTGGTCATCAGCATTGTCATCATGTTTTTCACCCACCAGCTACAGCTGTTGCAGGAACGTCTGGTGCTCGACACCCAATCCTATTGCGATGATTATTTGCTGAAACAATTAAAGGCAGACTGATGAATCCGGGCCTGCTGTACCTGAACGATTACCGCACCCAATTATTCGACGGCGACCAACAGCGCCTGTCGGAGCCGGCGTTGTTGTTCACGGGCGATAAGCAACTGCTGAGCGGTAGGGACGCACTTGCACGAGCCCGACTCGAGCCGGCAAAAGTCTCCAGCCTGCACTGGCAACAACTTAACCAGGCACCCCTGACACCCGCCCGCGACGGCTTTCGCCACCACGCCGACCTGGCCTATCAACAACTCACACTGTGGTTACAGCAAGCCCAACATTCAGGGCCGGTGGCAGTCGCGACCAGCCTGCCCTATGACACCAACCAACAGGCGCTATTGGCGGGACTGCTGAATGCCAATGGCACCCCCATGCAAGCATTGGCGCCGGTGGCGTTATTGCAGTCGGCAGGTTATTTACAACGCACGGGATTGCATCCGGACGCACCCTTCTTTCACCTTGAAATCTGTCAGCACAATGCCGTGCTCACAAAGCTGTCCTGTCGGGACGGGCAGCTGGTGGTCCTGCAACAAACGCCACTGCCAGACCAGGGCGCAACCCCCTTGTTAAACCAATGGCTGAATTGTCTGGCGCGCGAATGCGTGCGCCAAAGCCGGTATGACCCTTTGCACAGCGCCGACAGCGAGCAGCGCCTGTTCAACCAGTTGCTGCCCTCCATCAAGCAAATCCGCGCGGGCAATCTGGACCTCGACATCGACGGCAACAAAATAAAGTTGGACCCGGCCTGGTTGACGGCCATCGCCCGACCCCTGAACGATCGCATTGCAGGCCAGGTCAGCGAAGGCCCGCTGCTGCTGAGCCCGCTAGCCGCCAATATTCCGGATCTGCCGGGCACCTTGCTCTCGGACACTGACCTACCGCTGGGCTTTAGCTTACTCCAGCCCGCGCTCGCCGGTGCGCCCCTGAAGGCACATCAATCCATCAGTTTCCGCGCGCCTTCAACCGACGCCACACCCTTACCGGCCACTCACCTGCTGGCGGGCGATCAGGCGTTTGCACTGGAAGGCCAGCTTCATCTTGTGCGTCGCGACAGCCTTTGGTACCACAACACAAACGGCACCACACCCGACCTTTCATTGATCAGTAAGTCCGCGATCATTGAGCGCCTCAGCAATGGCTGGAAATCACTGCCGCTGCGTCAGAATGCATTCGTGCGGCCAGGTGACCGACTGATTCACCCCACGCTCGGCGAGCTGCGTTTTATCCGCCTGGAGGCCTCGCCAGATGGCTCGTAAGAAACGCGGCTTCTCCACTTTTTCGCTGTCCTTTCTGGACATTATGTCTTGTGGTTTTGGCGCCGTAGCCTTGATCTTTCTGATTATCAAGCACGACGTAGACAACCGCGCAGAAGTACAGACCGATTACCTCCATGCCGAGGTTTCACAACTCGAGGAAGAAATACGTATCGGTCAGGAAAACCTCGTAGCCCTACGCAATACTTTGTCAGCACTGGACCAGGAACACGTGCAAGCCCAGGGGCTTGCACGCCGGATACAGGAAGACATCAATATCGCCCAGGGCAAACTGGGGGAATTCTCTGCACGTGATATCGAAGAGGAAATCCAGCGGCTGAAGAAAGAGCGAGAGCGGCTGCAGGCGGAAATAGAAAAACTCAAGGCCGAAGACCAACAACGGGGCCAGGACGCGCTGCGCTACATGGGTGACGGCGATCGGCAATACCTCACCGGCCTGAAACTCGGGGGCACGCGGGTACTGATATTACTCGACAGCTCTGCCAGCATGCTGGATGAACAGCTCATCAACATCATTCGCATGCGCAATATGGACGACAAGGTGAAACTGAACGCTCCCAAGTGGCGGCGGGCGGTGTCCACCGTCAAATGGCTGGCAGCCCAACTGCCCCAGGAATCCTTTTATCAGGTGTACCATTTTAATACCGACGTAGCGCCGGCACTGAAAGACACGCAGGGTCAGTGGCTCAGGGTGTCCGATCAAAAGCAGCTGGAACTGGCCATGCTGAATCTCAACAAACTGGTGCCCGGCAACGGCACCAGTCTGGAAAAAACCTTCCACGCCATCAATGCGCTGAACCCCCGGCCCGACAATATCATTCTGATTACTGACGGCCTGCCCACCCAGGGCATGAATAAACCCAAACGCAATACCATTACCGGCCCGGAACGGGAAAAACTGTTCCAGAAGGCAATTACCCTGCTGCCCAAAGGCGTGCCGATTAACGTGATTCTGGCCCCTATGGAGGGTGATCCCATGGCCGCGGCGCATTTTTGGTATCTCTCGCAATTTACCCGCGGCTCGTTTATCAGCCCGTCCAGGGATTGGCCATGAGCAGACGTTCACGCAGACAAACAGACGAATTCAACGTGTCTTTTCTGGACGTCATCTGTTGTGGATTCGGGGCCATTGTATTGCTGTTGATGATCACCAAAACCGTGCCCACCGCAGTGCTCGAAGAATCCCAGACTGACCGCAGTGAACTCGTGGCCGATCTTCAGCGCCAGTTATTCACTATCCGGGGTGAGACCGAAATTCTCAATCGGGACCTGAACGCCAAACACGAACAACTGGACGAGGAAACCCAACGAATCGCTATTTTGCGCGGCAAGCTCGCCACACTGGAAGCACGCTATGCATCGCTCGCCCGCCAGGCCAGCAGTGAAGACAACGAGCTGGGTAAACTCGCGCGCGCAACCCAGTCGTTAACTGAGGAAATGCAACGCCTGCTGGGTGACCGTTTTGAACGCAAGAACAGCGTCATCGGCGGAATCCCGGTGGACAGCGAATACATTATTTTTATCATCGATACCTCCGGTTCAATGTTCAACTATGCCTGGCCCCGGATGATGGATGAACTGATCAACGTACTGGACATTTACCCCACGGTAAAAGGTATTCAGATCATGAACGATATGGGCGGATATATGTACACCAGTTATCGCGACGATTGGATACCCGATACCCCGTCGCGCCGCCAGACCATTATTTCGCGTCTGCGCACCTGGAACCCGTTCAGTAATTCCAGCCCGGTGGAGGGTATTCAGAAAGCCATACGTACTTTTTATGACCCGAATAAGCAAATCAGTATCTACGTGTTTGGCGATGAATTTACCGGCAATTCCATCACCCAGGTGGTGAATGTGGTTGACCGGCTCAACCATGCCCGCCAGGGTGAAACAGCCCGGGTACGCATTCACGCGGTTGGGTTTCCGGTGCAATTCGATCCACGGGCGTCCAGCCAGTTAACCGGCATCCGATTTGCTGCGCTCATGCGCGAGCTGACCTACCGCAATGGCGGCACCTTCGTCGGATTGAACGATTACCGGCGCTTGCGCTAAGGTTAAAGGTAAAGTGAGGAACCTATAATGACATTTACCGGCCTGCCCTCTGCCCTGTTTTATTTCGTGATAGGCGCGATAGTACTGACGGGTTGCGCAGGCAAGGTCACGGTGCAAGGTGAGTTTCCCACCCCACTGGTAGATCAGCACGATCTGCGCATTGGCGTGGTCAACAATCCCCGCTTTCAGACATTTCAATACGAAGAAAAGTCCAAAGACCGCCTGAAATGGACCATTGGTACCGGCGGCGCCCAGCAAAAGCTGCTGGATACCTTGCTCACCGCCATGTTCCGGGAAGTGACACCACTGGCGGATTTACCCGAAACCAATACACCGGCCGATGTGGACCTGGTCATACTGCCCAGAATCAGGGAATTCCAGTACGCAATGCCGCGCGAAACCAAAGTCAATATTTTTGAGGTCTGGATCAAGTACTCGATTCAGGTCTACACCAATGAGGGCGCGATGCTCGCCGACTGGGTGATGCCCGCATACGGCAAAACCCCCACGGCATTTCTGAAATCGGAAGATGACGCGTTAAACCAGGCGGTGATCATGGCCTTGCGCGATGCGGGCGCAAGTTTTATCACCGGTTTTGAGCGGGTGCCTGAGATCAGGGCCTGGCTCGACACACCGCGCCAGGCCAAAGCGCCGCTACCGGCCAACGACAATGCCCCACAGGAGTCAGCGGAATGAGATGGCTGTGTTTATTGTTGCCCCTGCTGACCATTGCCTGCACATCCGTTACGGTGGATGAATTCAAACGTGGCAATGCCAATCTGGATGCCTCCGACAGTGTGGTGATTCTTGGGCGTCGTCACTCCAGTGACTATGAAACGGAACCGGATCTCGTGCAGTGTATCGGCGAGGAAATTGCCTCCGGCGGATCGGGCATCCGGGTGATTCCCGAGTTGGAGTTCGTCAACCGGTTGTACCCCTGGTTTGAACCCAGAATTGCACCCATGTCGGTGCGTTCATTGAACCGTGTGGCCCAGCGGGACGACGTGGCGCGCGTTTTACGCGACTACGGTGTGCACTACATTATCTGGATTGACGGCCACACAGAAACCACAAACAGTGCGGGCTCCATTGGCTGCTCCGTTGGCCCCGGCGGGGCCGGTTGCTTTGGCTTCGGTACCTGGGATAAAGAGTCCGATTATGAAGCGACCATCTGGGATTTCGATACTGGTAAAGTGGTGGGCAAAATCAGCGCCGATGCCTCCGGCACGTCCTACATGCCCGCCATCGTAGTACCGATTCCGTTAATCGCACGGGTACAGGCAGGCGCCTGCGAAGGCCTGGGCACCCAGCTGCGCAAATTTTTAAAGCCCGATAGCTGAAGGATAAACGCTATGTTCACCCGAGCTACCCGCCCACTTGTGTTAATTGCCCTGCTAGCGGGCATCGCCGGATGTGCAATCAATCCCGCCACCGGCACCCCTGACTTTGTGTTCATGAGCGAAGAGGGAGAAATAGAAAAGGGCCAAGAGTTACACGAACAACTCATGGCCTCGATGCCGATCTATCAGGACCCGGCGCTGCAGGCGTACATTGAAAATATCGGTCAGGCGCTGGCAAAAGTCAGCGATCGCCCCAACCTGAACTACACCTTCACCATCATCGACAGTCCCGACATCAATGCCTTTGCAGCCCCCGGCGGATTTATTTATATCAATCGCGGACTGATCGGTTACCTGCAAAACGAAGCCCAGTTGGCGGCCGTATTGGCGCACGAAATCGCGCATGTCACCGCACGGCATACCGTCAGGCAGGATGCGGCACAGAAAGGTGCCGGCGCAGTGTCCATTGCCGCTGTCATCACCACCGGCAGTATGGTGGTGGGCGACACCGCTGACCTGGTCACCGGTGCAGCCGTGTCCGGTTACGGCCGGGACATGGAATTAGAGGCCGACAGTTTTGGTGCCAAATACCTCTATGCAGCCGGCTATGACCCCCAGGCCATGATCGATGTTATCGGCGTACTCAAAGACCAGGAGAAATACGCCCGCCGCAAAGCCCGTGAAGACGGCAAGAAACCCAAGAGCTATCACGGTGTGTTTTCCACCCACCCGCGCAACGATCAGCGCCTGCAGGAAGTCATTGCCACTGCAGGCACACTTCCGGATGATCAACAGGGTTCGCTCAATACCACCGAGTTCCGTCAACGCACCAACGGCATGGTGGTGGGCGTCAACTACGACATGAAAATTCCCGGGCAGGAAAATCGCTACATTCACAGCAAGCTGGGTTTCACCTTTGTCCACCCGGAGGGCTGGTCGGTAGAGAACCAACGCAACGCGCTGGTCGTGGCCCCGTCTGACAAACACACGGCGCTCACACTCGGGATCGCCGTGCTCAGGGTGCCCATGGAACCCAGCCAGTACCTGCGCGAACAGCTGAATGCAGGGCTGTTACACGAGTCGGAGCCGCTCCAACAGTTCGGCCTTGTGGGCCATACCGGCGTTGTTCCTGCTTCGGAAGGCAAGGCGCCACAGCGCGTCGCCGTCCTGTTTCAGGGTAACCGCGCCTATCATTTCGAGGGCGCGGTTACCGATAAACCCGACGATGAAGGCTTTAAGTCCATCATCACCAGCTTCCAACCCGCCATAGCGCCGCCTAAAGGCAGCTCCAAGCGCATTCGTTATGTGGTCGCCAATGCCAATACGAGCTATGAAGCGTTGGCCCAACACGGGCGTCTGGGGCCCGATGGTGCCGATCAACTCAGACTCCTCAACGGGGACTACCCCCGCGGCCAACCCAGCCCCGGCGAATGGGTGAAACTGGTGGAGTAATATTTAACATTTGATGCCAAAACCCGCGGTCTCACTTGTGAGCAATGAATCCTGCCAGTACTTTCTGGTCAAACCTATAACAAACAGAGCAAAAAGCGAGGACCCCCAATGCTAGGCCAGATGATGAATATGCCGCTCACCACCACATCGATTCTGCAGTTTGCCGAAAAGGTGTATGCCAGATCGGAAATCGTTAGCGTCACCGCAGATAACCCCCTGCACCGTTACACCTATGCGGACGCCTTCCAACGGGTGCGCAAGCTGGCCAACGCGCTGAAGAAACTGGGCTGTGAAGATGGCGACGTCATCGGAACGCTGGCCTGGAATGATTACCGCCATCTGGAACTCTATTACGCGATCTCCTGTTCCGGCATGGTGTGCCACACGGTGAACCCCCGCCTGTTTCCCGAGCAGTTGCAATACATCATCGATCACGCCGAAGACAAGTTCGTATTTATCGATGTTATGTTTGTGCCCTTGCTGGAAAAACTCGCGCCGGCTCTGCCGCGGGTGAAAGGCTATATCGTACTCACCGATGAAGCCCACATGCCCACCGCCAGCACGCTACCCAACCTGCACTGCTATGAGACCCTGATCGGTAAGGAAAGCACCGAATTCGAGTGGCCGACGCTGGATGAAAACCAGGCCAGTGCACTGTGCTACACGTCCGGCACCACCGGCAATCCCAAAGGTGTACTGTATTCCCATCGCACTACCATTTTGCATACCTACGCCACGGCCATGCCCGATGTGTTCGGCATTTCGGTCCGCGACGTGGTGCTGCCGATTGTGCCCATGTTTCACGTCAACGGTTGGGGCCTTGTCTACACCTGCCCGATGATTGGCGCAAAATTAGTCATGCCGGGGCCGAAAATGGGCGACGGCGAAACCCTCTGCCGGTTGATTAACGAAGAAAAAGTCACCACGTCCGCCGGAGTGCCGACAGTGTGGCTGGCACTGCTCAATTATCTGGATCAGAACAAGCTCAAGGTCCCCACCCTGAAGCGTGTCACCACCGGTGGCGCAGCTTGCCCACAACCGATCTTTGATAATTTCCGCGAGAAATACGGCGTGGAAGTGCACCACGCCTGGGGCATGACGGAAATGAGCCCCCTTGGCACCTACAACACGTTAAAGCCGCATATGTTGGAATGGAGCGAAGACGAAAAAACCAAAGTCAAACTGAACCAGGGCCGCCCGGCCTATGGCGTAGAGATTAAAATTGTCGATGACAATAACAATGAACTGCCTTGGGATGGCAAGTCTTCAGGCAGCGTAAAAGTACGCGGGCCCTGGATTATCCAGCGCTACTTCAAGGCAGAGGCGGATGCCACCGATGCCGATGGTTGGTTCGAAACCGGCGATGTGGCCAGCATGGATCCCGAAGGCTATATGACCATTACCGACCGGACCAAGGACGTGATCAAGTCTGGCGGCGAATGGATATCGTCCATAGAGCTCGAAAATACTGCGATGCTGCATCCGGCGGTCGCAGAGGCCGCGGTGATTGGCGTCAGCCACCCAAAATGGACCGAACGTCCGTTACTCGTGGTAGTACCAAAAGCCGGTAGTCAGCCCGACAAAGCCGAATTGCTGCAATTTTTTGAGGGCAAAGTGGCCAAATGGTGGATACCGGAAGCCTGCGAATTCGTGACGGAGCTCCCCCATACCGCCACCGGTAAAATCAGCAAAAAAGATTTGCGAACACAATTTACCGATTACCTCTGGCCAGACGCGTAATCCCGCTCGCGCCGCAAATTGCACCAAATAAAACCGCCCCGCACCATTGCGGGGCACTTTTTGCTAGGCGAAACTCATCTCAGGCCAAATTCAGCCACACCGCGCTCAGCCAGCTTTAACAGACCACTGCTATCCAGTTCCGCTAATTGGTTATAGGTCCGGTCACAAATCAACGCCACATGGTCGGCTTTTTCAGGCCGGGACACGGGCAATTGGGCCAAGCCGGTGCGATAGCTTTGCTTGGCACGCTCAATCATTTGCGTGGATTTCACCGGCAATACATCAGTGCGACGAGCGCCTGCAAGGCGCAGCGCATCGTACAAACCCGCCATGTTCTTTGCGCCCATCTTCTCGCACTGGTCTACGCGGTTTTCGAACTTGATCAGCATAAGATCTGCAGCCAATGACAGTGCCTCTTCTTCAGACAAGCCATTGGCGGCCATTACCGTTGGCGTCGCCAACACCAGCATCATTGCGCTGAGAACTGCACTGCATTTTATTAATCTCACACCCTTACCCCATAAATCATTACTTGGACACTGAAGTCAAAGCAATTACTGCGCCATAAAAAAAGC
Source organism: Simiduia agarivorans SA1 = DSM 21679 (assembly GCF_000305785.2). NCBI lineage: Bacteria > Pseudomonadati > Pseudomonadota > Gammaproteobacteria > Cellvibrionales > Cellvibrionaceae > Simiduia > Simiduia agarivorans. Next base: position 1,026,962 of record NC_018868.3, read on the forward strand.
CGACGATCACGTCGGCTTTTTGTGTGTAACAACGCGCCCTTTTGGGGGAAAGGACACAGATGCTTGCGTTAGTTGGCCAGACCATCCAAACCGATAACGGACAATGGCGTGGTGAGCCCTGCCCCATCCCGGGCGATAGCGGTATAGATTTCTCCGGCTGTCAGGTTCACCGTTACCCGAATGGCCTCTGACGTGGGCTGGTCGGCTGGGGTAATGACCACATCATATTCGCCTTCCGCAAGGCTGACATAACCCGTCTCCGCCTTGAAAGGTACATCCTCAAACGCGGGGGTCGCTGCGGTGATGTCTGCCATGGGGGCAACCACGTATATGTCCACATCGCCCGCCAGGGTAGAACCGTGAATCAGACGCACCCGCGCTTCGGTGGCCACGCGACGCTCGTTGTCTTCCAACACTAAAGGTTCAATGGCGCTCAACTCACCCAGCGCGATAACCGTGTAGCTTGCGCCATTGGCTAGCGCTACCCCGTCTGCATCGATCACGGTAGTGGTGGTATTCGCCGCATTAACGGAGATATCGTAGCTCCCTGCCGCAAGGTTCACATAACCAACAACATCGGGAAACGCGAGATCTTCAATTGCGGGCGTCATGCTGTCGTTCAAAATAACGTCCACGGCCGGCGCATCGGCGGAATCGTGCACGACCCTGAGGTTAGCACCATCGTTCGCATCGTGAATAATGACCACATCGTCGCCATCCAGCACCGCTAACTTGATGGGCGCATCACCTGAACGGAAGGTCGGGATGGCACCGATCAGCAAATCCTTGCCCGCAGCCAAGGCCACAGTACCGGAGTCATACACGACGGTGCCGTCGGTCAACGCCACGCGGACCTGGTAATCAGCCGCCGGGACTTCGACAGGGCCTAATACTTCTTTGAACGAGAAGCGCCCCAGCGGGTCTGCAGCCGTAAGATCAGCGCCGGGCTCGGTAACAAAGACATCCACTTCGGGTGCCGCTGCAGCCAGGTGTGCCACGCGCACGCGCACTGCGGTGCTATCACTTAACTCGCCTTCGTCCGCAATGACCAGCGGCTCAATCTCAGCCACGCTGTTCACTGCAATGACGTCGTAACTCACCCCTTGCGCCAGATCCAGATCCACGGGGCCGATAACGGTCGCCGTGCCCGCTGGTAAAATACCGTCGACTGCCACGCTGTAGGTACCTGCATCAAGCGATAACACACCGGTCGACTGGGAAAAATCCAATCCGCCCGCCGCTTCGCTGCCGGCCACTATCAGATTTACAGCAGGGGCATCCGGAGATGCGTGAAAAACCCGGACTGCAGCTGGTTCGGCGGGTGCTTCCACCGGCACTTCTGTAATCTCATTATCGTCGTCATCATCGAAAGGACAGCCGGCCAGAACCAGCGGCAATGCTGCCAGTGCAACCACGTGTTTTATGTTCATTGTCTCGTTCCCTTGTTTGCGCCCGCAGGCATTGAAATGCACTGCCTCATACGCTCCGGATTTTTTACACAGACCATGAACCAGGATTGGATTTCACAATAGATCCAATAGCAGGCACTCGCGCGTACTAATCCGCTTAGATTAAAAAAGGAGCCGCAGCTCCTTTCGAATACCCTGTGCTCCCCTTAAGAACACATTCTTAAACGCTAATCACCCAGATACCGATGACGCTTTGCCGGCTTCAGTTTCGTGAGATCCGCAATAAATAAACCATCAATGCAGTCGCCAAAGCTGGCATCAACACCAAAATCCAGCAATTCAAAACCGCCCTCATCGAACAACGCCGCATACTGTTTAAAAAGTACGGGCAGTTTACAATTCTCCTGCTGAAACACTGCTTGCAAACGCCGAAAGCTCAGCTCCCGGTCACATTCCGCCATTTCCAGATCGAGCGCATCCTGAATGGTCCGATCCAACCGGTAAGGTGTTTTACTGATGGCCAATGGATTCACCGAGGCGTGAAAATGACGGTAGTGATACACCAAGCGATCGCGCAGGTGCCTTGGAATATCCGCACTCATGGATACCGGCCCAATCAGGTAACGCACGTCATCGCGCTGTTTGAGCATCGCGCCCAATCCTTGCCACAGATAATCCAGACTGTTTTTACCCCAATAAGCTGGCGCCACAAAACTACGGCCCAGCTCAATGGACTGATCCAATAGCGGCAGTGCCGCGGTCTGGAAGTTGAATAATTCACTGGTATAAAGACCAGACACGCCCTGCTGTTTGATAATCGAACGGCAGTCGCCAAAGCGATAAGCACCAGCGATCTGTACCTGATGGTTATCCCACAAAATCAAGTGCTGGTAATTGCGATCATATTTATCCAGATCACGCCGGGACCCCGTCCCTTCACCCACCCGGCGAAATGTCATTTCACGAAGCCGACCCAGCTCCCGGAATAAGCTGGAATCCTCGTGATAATCACTCAGATAGATTATTTTTTCATCCCGGGTTTTACCCAACATCACCTGTGCTTCCAGCTCCGATTTAACTTTATGCTGGGACTCCGGGTGTGCCACCGTTTTCTCCGTTACAAAGCCCGTTGCTTTTCCTTTGCCCAGTTTGTACAAGTACTTTTTAAGGCGCTTACACAAATGACGATCTGCCACCTGGACAGAATCTACTGCCGACGCGAGAATCGGATCCCCTACGGTGAAATGGATATCCGTGTGGTGCTTGTTGAACATTTCCCTCGCCAACCACAGGGTGCTCAAAGGCTTATAAATAGCCGAGAGACTATAGAACAATGCCGAATTCTTGGCATCGATATGAACCGGAAGAATATTTGCACCGGTTTTGCGCACGAAATGCAGGAACCCGGTTTGCCATTTTCCATCTTTGATACCCGTCGGGCTCACCCGGCTGACTTCTCCTGCAGGAAACACGATAACGGCCTGATCTTGCTCAAGCGCCTGAACGATTAAACGGTAGCTTTTCCGATAACCACTGCGACCCATATTGTCGAGTGGCAGCAGAAGATCCTGTAATTGGTCAAACGATGTCAGTACATTATTCGCGACAATTTTTACATCGGACCGTATCTCGCCTACTGCGCGTAAAAGGGCCAGACCATCCAACGAACCAATGGGGTGATTGGCAATTATGACGACCCGGCCCTCGGCCGGGATATTGGATCGACTTTTTGCCGACAGCGAATAACTGAAATTGAAGTAGTCAAAGATCTTGTCGATGAAACTGAAATTACGGAGCGCACTGTGTTGCTCAAGAAACTGATTTATTTCATTTTCATGAACCAGTCTGCGAAGCAATCCGAACGCCGGTTTTTTAACGATGGCCGTACTATTCGCAATCCAGGGCACCCGTGCGCCAACCGATTGTTCGATGTTGATCATATTGGAATCCTGCACTCTTGGAGTCTGGATACGCTAGATCATCAAGATGACGTTTTCTTGACCGAAAAATGACAATCCAATAACAAAAGAGGCGCCAGGGCGCCTCTTTTGTGACTGACTCAAGTTGTTAAAGGTTTAACCACACTTTTTGGGGCCACCTTTACAACCGCCGTTGCCGCCACCATTGCCACCACCCGAGCCATCACCACTACAGCCGTGAGTATCCAGGTAGGTCTTGGCAGCGAGCGCTTGTACCAGGCCATAGCCGTAGGCATTATCGCGACCAGCAACACCCAGGTCCTGCGCGGTAGCGCGCAAGGCTGAACGTATCTGCTCATTGCTGCAGCTGCTGTGGTGGCTCCAAACCAATGCCGCTACACCGGCCACATGGGGTGTTGCCATCGACGTGCCATCGTATGCGGCATAATCGCTGGGCGATACGCTGACACTGGCATTGGCGCCCAGTTGGTTTTTGAGCGACGCGCCATCCGCTGCTGTAATCCCTACCGACGGAATGGATGTGGAGGTTTCACCCAAGGTTCCACTCAACGGTCCGGTGGTATTGTTGTAGATAATGGCCGCCACTCCGCCGCCATTTTCACACGCCAGAACCTTGTCAGCGAAGGCAATATTGCCGCGCTCTATAAGACAGACTTTGCCATTGGCGTTGCTGCACACGGCCTCCCCCAGACCACAATCCATCAACGCGCCGGATCCGGTCCCTTGCGGTGAGCCATCCATGCCCAGGCTGTCTACACCTGCGCCCGCCACGGTCACCGCCGTCTCAGTGCCCGCCTGATCAGGCACTGTAGAGACCACACCCACGCCGGGTGCCGCCAGCTCGACCTGGTCCGTTTGTTGGGAAAAATCAGCGACTACTTTGTTCTGGTCTATGGCTGCAACCGACACCACAGAACTGTAAGACGCCGGGTAGGAATGGCGGGTATTGCCGTCATTGCCTGCGGCCGCAATACTCAGAACACCGCGGCTGTTGGCATCATTGAAGGCCCGCTCCTCGGTCCGGCTTTTAAAGCTGCCACCAAGGCTCATGTTAACCACATTGGCGCCAGCGCTTTCACACCGGTTTAATGCGTCCACCAGACTGGAAGAATAGGCCCAGCCGTTGGCATCAAAAACTTTAACGATGTAGAGCTTGAGGTTGCCGTTAGGCAATACGCCTACCACGCCTTCGTTATTGTTGAGCGCGGCTATGGTGCCGGCGACGTGGGTGCCATGGTGATTTTGGTCTTCGTACCAGTTTCCTGCGCCACCCGGATCACTGTGACCACTGACCAGGCTGGTCTGCAGGTCCGGATGCCCTAAGTTATAACCCGAGTCGATAATACACACGGTGCGGTTGCCCGCCAGGCCATCGCTCAGTTGATCCGCCTGCACCATGGCAATGCCATAGGGCGCGGCTTGTGCCATCGGGAAGCGCTTTACGTCTTCTTCGACAAACTCCACCAACCCGCTTTTTGTAAGACCGTTCATGGCGTTAGTCGGTAGTGTCATTGCCATGGCGTTCTGACGCTCAAGGCCTACCAGCTTTTTACCGCCCATTTTCTCAGCCAATACCTGCGCTGCTTTACCTTTGCCTTCTTTGAATTTGACGATGTAGCGCTCTTCCGCGCTGGCAGCCTGGGTGATCAGTGCTGCCGCAATACAGGTCGCAATTGCCAGAGGTTTCTTTGTCATAGGTAAGCCCCACTATTGTTTTATTGTTATCATCACCATAGTGATGTTGATCGAAGTGCCAAGTTGGCACTTAAGTCTAGACGTGACCTTGCCGATCAAACCCCATAGTTTTCCGACATAAGAGCAAAAACCATGCTTTTTCACTAGATATGACCACCCATTGCTCGTGTCATTTTGTAACAACACCCCAGCGAGGGGCTCTTTCGCTACCTAAAGCACATCGATTCCGGAGCATGAATGAAGGACGCCGTTAAAGACTACTATGGCCAACAGCTGAAACACTCTGACGACCTGCAAACCAATGCCTGCTGCACCGACGAAAGCATGCCGGGCTACCTGAAGCCTATCCTGGGCCTGATTCATGATGAGGTTCACAGCCGCTACTATGGCTGTGGCCTGGTCGCGCCCGAACACATCAGCGGATGCACCATCCTGGACTTGGGATCGGGGGCCGGCCGGGACTGCTATGCCCTGTCGGCTTTGGTGGGTGAGGCAGGCCAGGTAATCGGCGTGGATATGACCGATGAACAACTGGCCATTGCCAACCGCCATATTGAATTCCACCAACAGGCATTCGGTTTTTCTGCCCCCAATGTCCGTTTTATCAAGGGTGAGCTAGAACAACTGGACCAGCTGGATTTACCCGAAAACAGCGTTGATGTGATCGTTTCCAACTGCGTTATCAACCTGTGCGAAGATAAGCCAGGCGTATTGAGACAAGCCTATCGCCTGCTGAAACCCGGCGGTGAAATGTACTTTTCCGACGTCTATGCCGACCGGAGAATCCCGACGGACTTGGCTCAGGACCCAATACTCTACGGTGAGTGTTTATCCGGCGCGTTTTACTGGAACGATTTTCATAACACCGCCAAAGCCTGCGGTTTTACCGACCCCCGGCTGGTAAAGGATTCGGTCATCACCATCGATAACCCTGCACTGCAGGCCAAATGTGGTGATATCCGCTTTTTCTCAGCCACCTACCGCCTGTTCAAAATCGACGGTCTCGAACCCTTCTGTGAAGACTACGGCCAGGCCGTCATCTACAAAGGCACCCTCGACCACCATCCCAACAGCTTCACCCTCGACAAACACCACCACATACCCAAGGGCAAAGTCTTCCCCGTCTGCGGCAACACCTACCGCATGCTGCACGACACCCGATTCAAAACACATTTTGAGTTCATCGGAAACTGGGATACCCATTACGGTATTTTTGATGGCTGTGGGACGGCGTTGCCTTACGATACTGAAACAACCAAGGCGGGTACCGGTGGGGGTTGTTGCTGAGGGATAGTCTCTAGTCTCTAGTCTCTAGTCTCTAGTCTCTAGTCTCTAGTCTCCAGAAAAAGGAAAGCCCAACCGGGTAACGGCTGGGCTTTTTTGTTTTTGTGGTCTTTGTTATCGCGTGCAATCTGCAAGCTTGATTGGTGGGTTACGCTATCGCTCAACCCACCCTACGGGTATGCACCCTGCTTCCGCCAGCAGCGCAGGCTGCGAGGCGTGATTACCATCCAAACCATCTAATGGCACGCTCTCACATGGGGGCGGAACAATGTGTTTAGGCTGCGATTAGCAGCCTGCATTGTGGAGCGCCGGAGGCAATGCGGGGCGGCCATCCGCCGACGGCCGGACCGCGTCAGCGGCCCCACAAGGTAAAGAGAGGGGGTTCCCCAGGCGGGAGTAGGACATCGCCCACCTTTTTCGCAGACAAAGAAAAACGCCCGATAGGATCACCTATCGGGCGTTTTAATTAGAACGGTTCGCCGCTGCGACTTGACGAGGTTCGGGGCGGCCATCCGCTACATTGGGTTGCGAGCAGTGCTCGCAATCGCTTCGCGACGCTGGGGCGCCCCTCCGCCGTGCCTGCGGCACAGGCTGCGTCACATGAGCCTTTGTAGTGAAACTAAAACAACGTATTCTAAAAAACAAAACCCCCGCTGGTGTCCCAGCGGGGGTTTTCTTTTTTAGAAGCTTGACGATGTCCTACTCTCACATGGGGAGACCCCACACTACCATCGGCGCTAAGTCGTTTCACTACTGAGTTCGGAATGGGATCAGGTGGTTCCAACTCGCTATGGTCGTCAAGCAAACTGGTTTGATCTGTGGCTGGTCTTATCTGATATTTCAGGGCCTCATCACACAATCAAATAGGGTTGTAAATGCAAAGTCTTTGCTGACTGAGACAGATGTTTCTCTTCACTTGGCCTCTCAGCTTCGCGACATCTTATCCAGCTTTGTTGAAGGATTAAATCCATACAATCATCTCTGTTATATGGTCAAGCCTCACGAGCAATTAGTATTGGTTAGCTCAACGCCTCACAGCGCTTCCACACCCAACCTATCAACGTCGTAGTCTTCAACGGCTCTTTAGGGGGCTCAAGGCCCCAGGGAGATCTTATCTTGAAGGAGGCTTCCCGCTTAGATGCTTTCAGCGGTTATCCCGTCCGAACATAGCTACCGGGCAATGCCATTGGCATGACAACCCGAACACCAGAGGTTCGTTCACTCCGGTCCTCTCGTACTAGGAGCAACTCTTCTCAAATCTCCAACGCCCACGGCAGATAGGGACCGAACTGTCTCACGACGTTCTAAACCCAGCTCGCGTACCACTTTAAATGGCGAACAGCCATACCCTTGGGACCGGCTTCAGCCCCAGGATGTGATGAGCCGACATCGAGGTGCCAAACACCGCCGTCGATGTGAACTCTTGGGCGGTATCAGCCTGTTATCCCCGGAGTACCTTTTATCCGTTGAGCGATGGCCCTTCCATACAGAACCACCGGATCACTATGACCTACTTTCGTACCTGCTCGACGTGTCAGTCTCGCAGTCAAGCTGGCTTGTGCCATTACACTAAACTCCTGATTTCCGACCAGGATTAGCCAACCTTCGTGCTCCTCCGTTACTCTTTGGGAGGAGACCGCCCCAGTCAAACTGCCCACCATGCACTGTCCGCAACCCGGATAACGGGCCGACGTTAGAACCTCAAACATAC
>NC_018868.3:1640000-1907500 GCF_000305785.2 Simiduia agarivorans SA1 = DSM 21679
GCGGTACAAAGCCCGGCGGACTTCTGGTTACGTCGTAGCCAGAACTGTGACGGCCGCTCGCGGGCCAATTCCAGTCTGGGCAGCTGTTGCAGGTAGGGGCTTTGATTAAACATCTTTTGCGCTTGCTGCCAAGTGGCATCAATCAACACAATTACCGGCGCTTGCGGCAATAGCGTCGCCAGTTGATTGCGGGTGTTGTGATGGTCTTTTTCTTCCAAACAGGTCAATCGGAAACCGTCGGCACCCAACAAAGGGTAAACCAGTACAACACGACGCTGTTCAATGTCAGACAAGAGTTGCGTATCGGGTGTTCGTCTGGCCCAGACAATCCGGCGCGCCGCAACACCTGCAGCCGCAAGTATGAGTTGGCCGGTATTCGACGGTTTGGGAAGTTCCCGCTCGTGTGTAATAAGCGTAAATTGCATGGCGATTGGCTTTGATCTTCTACAATAAAAAAAGCCCGGCATTGCCGGGCTTTTCTACCAAACCAAACCGATTACTCGGCTGAAGCTTCCTCAGAAGCGGCTGGTGCATCGGCACCGCCTTCTTCTGCTTTGGCTTCTTTGATCGACAGTTTGATGCGGCCGCGCTGGTCTACGTCCAGACACTTCACGCGCACCACCTGGCCTTCTTTCAGATAGTCGTTCACATCGTTCACACGCTCTTCAGCGATTTGTGAAATGTGTACCAGACCGTCTTTGCCGGGCAGGAAGTTGACGAAGGCGCCGAAGTCCACGATGCGTACAACCGTACCTTCGTAGATTTCGCCCACTTCAGCTTCTGCTGTGATAGCACCGATACGATCCAGCACATCGCGGATGACTTCGCCGGTCTGGCCGAAGATAGTGACGGTACCGTCGTCTTCAATGTCGATAGACGCACCGGTTTCTTCGGTCATGGCACGGATCACTGCACCACCTTTACCGATGATGTCGCGGATCTTGTCCGGATCAACCTTGATCTTTTCGAAGCGTGGCGCGTTGTCGTTGATCTCACCACGAGGAGCAGAAATCACCTTGTTCATTTCGGCCAGGATATGCAAACGGGCGTGCAGCGCCTGCTCGAGAGCAATCTCCATGATCTCTTCGGTGATACCTTCGATCTTGATGTCCATCTGCAGCGCAGTCACACCGTTGGCGGTACCCGCTACTTTGAAGTCCATATCGCCCAGGTGGTCTTCGTCACCCAGGATATCGGTCAGTACGGCAAAACCGTTGTCTTCTTTCACCAGACCCATGGCAATACCGGCCACGGGGGCTTTCATTGGCACGCCAGCGTCCATCAGCGCAAGGCTGGTGCCACACACAGAGGCCATAGAAGAAGAACCGTTGGACTCGGTAATTTCACTCACAACGCGCAGGCTGTAGGGGAAATCGTCCATGTTCGGCAGGCTGGCAGCCACACCGCGACGGGCCAGACGACCGTGACCAATTTCACGACGACCAGTGGCACCCATGCGACCACACTCACCTACAGAGTAGGGAGGGAAGTTGTAGTGCAGCATGAAGGGATCTTTGCGCTCGCCTTCCAGTGCATCAATGATCTGTGCATCGCGGGCAGAGCCCAGAGTTGCAACCACCAGTGCCTGGGTTTCACCACGGGTAAACAGGGCAGAACCGTGGGCCTTGGGCAGAACACCCACTTCCACTTCAATCGCGCGCACAGTTTTGGCGTCGCGGCCGTCAATACGGGGTTCACCGGCCACTACACGTGAACGCACAATATTTTTTTCGAGCTTGGCAAAGGCTTCGCGCACATCATCTTTGGAAACGCCGGCGTCTTCATTGACCAGCTCCTCAATAGCCTGACTGCGCAGCTCGCCCAAACGATCATAACGCTTGGCTTTGTCAGTAATGCGGTAAGCAACGCCGATAGAGTCTTCGAAACCTTTTGCCAGGGCCGCTTTCAATTCAGTGTTTTCAGCCGGTGCAGACCAATCCCACACGGGTTTGCCTGCATCGCGGGCCAGTTCACTCACCGCCTGCACAACGGCCTGCATTTCCTGATGGGCGTACAATACGGCACCCAACATGATGTCTTCTGGCAATTCGTTAGCTTCTGATTCAACCATCAGCACGGCGTCTTTGGTACCGGCAACCACCATGTCCAGCTCACTGGTTTTCAGCGCGCTGTAGGTGGGGTTCAGGATGTAACCGTCGGCCTGGGTGTAACCCACGCGCGCAGCACCAATGGGGCCCGCAAAGGGAATACCGGAAATGGCCAGGGCCGCCGAGGTACCGATCATGGCGCAGATATCGGGATCGACATTCTTTTCTGCGGAAACGACAGTACACACCACCTGCACTTCATTCTTGAAGCCATTGGGGAACAGCGGGCGGATGGGACGGTCGATCAGACGCGAGGTCAGGGTTTCTTTTTCGCTGGGGCGACCTTCGCGCTTGAAAAAACCACCGGGGATTTTACCCGCCGCGTAGGCTTTTTCCTGATAGTGCACAGACAGAGGGAAGAAGTCCTGACCCTCTTTGGCTTCTTTGGCACCGACTACAGTACACAGCACTGAAGTTTCGCCGATAGTTGCAATGACCGCACCGCTGGCCTGACGCGCAACGCGACCGGTTTCCAGAGTTACGGTGTCACTTCCGTATTGAAACGATTTGATTACAGGATTCACTTATATCGTCCTTTTCTCTTCTTACTTTCACTTGTGTTGTTTGTTGCTACATATAACGTTCGGAAAACTGGGGAATAATTGGGGTCAGGGAAAATTGGAATAATTGGGGTCAGATACACTTTTCGCCAATAGAAAGTAGCGATTTACGCTGCGCTCGCGAAATGTGTATCTGACCCCAATTATTCTGATTTTCCGTGTATCTGACCCCAATTATTCAAAGCCCAATTCCCCTGAATAAAAAAGCGCCCGCCAAAGGGCGGGCACCGGAAACTTAGCGACGCAGGCCGAGTTTCTTAATCAGGACAGTGTAACGCTCGGCGTTTTTGCCCTTGAGGTAATCCAGCAGCTTACGACGCTGGTTAACCATGCGGATCAGACCACGACGTGAGTGGTGATCTTTTTTGTTGTCAGCAAAGTGACCCTGCAACTTGTTGATGTTGTGGGTCAGCAGGGCAACCTGCACTTCCGGCGAACCTGTGTCGCCTTCGGCCTGCTGATACTCTTTAACGATGTCCGCTTTTTCTACTGCACTCAGTGCCATTTCATTCACCTTACAATTAAATAACAATTGAATATGCAAGTTGTTTGGAAGAAAGACTCTTTCATAACAACCGGTTATAAGGCCTGCCCGTGCATATTTACAGACAGGTCCTGCTTCCGACCGAGGGCTGAATCAGCCTTCAGGCGTCGAAACTGTGGCCACCAGTCGCTTGGGCGCGACCATGCCGTCATCGGTCAATTCGCCGATGCCTAAAAATTGTTCAGTATCGTCGAAGACACGCACCATATCACCAACCCCGCCCAAGGCAAAGGCCCGCGCGTCCATTACCGGGTTACCACGGCGAAAATAGTAGGCTGAGTCGGCAATCAGCGCCAGTTCAGGCAGGCTGGCCACCGGGGCATCGACCGGTAAAAGATGGTGATCCAGCACTTCGGCCAACCCTTCACCACGCTCTTCGGCCAAGGCCTCCAGCGTCACGGCCTGGGCATCGGTAAAAGGCCCCGCCTGGGTACGGTGTAAACGGCTGATATGGCCACCCACCGCCAGTGCCTGCCCCAGATCTTCTGCAATGGAGCGTATATAGGTGCCCTTGGAGCACTTGACGCTGATATCCACCTCGGCCACGTCACCGGGTCTGAAATCGAGCAATTCCAATGCGTAAACCGTTACAGTACGGGCTTCCCGCTCCACTTCCACGCCTTCACGCGCCAACTTATACAACGGCTGGCCGTCTTTCTTCAGCGCCGAAAACATGGAGGGCACCTGCTGGATTTGCCCCCGGAAGGCCTCCAACGCTTTGGCGACCTGTGCTTCGGTGATGTGGGAAGCATCGGTCTTTTCTACCAATTCGCCATCGCTGTCGGAACTGTCGGTGCGTTCACCCAGGCGAATAGTGGCGTCGTAGCCTTTATCGGCATCGAGCAGAAACTGGGAAAACTTGGTGGATTCACCAAAACACAGGGGCAGAACACCGGTCGCCAGGGGATCAAGGCTGCCGGTGTGGCCGGCTTTGGCCACGTAAAATAACCGCTTGGCTTTCTGCAGGGCAAGGTTGGACGAGATGCCCGTGGGCTTGTTCAATACCAATACGCCGCTTACCGGGCGGCCTTTTGCGCGTCGACCCATGCAGACTCAGTCCTCGGACTCATCCTGATGGCGCGCCTTGTCATCCGACACGGCCTTTTCAATCAGGCTGGCCAGGGCGTTGCCACGCACGGTGGTATTGTCATAAATAAATTGCAGCTTGGGCGTGGTGCGCAGATCCAGGTCTTTCGCCACCAGGGTGCGCAGAAAACCAGACGCTTTATTGAGCACGTCCAGGGCTGCTTTGCACTCGGCGTCGGTTTCGCGCCCGACAAAGGTCACGTACACCTTGGCAAAAGCAAAATCGCGCGTCACTTCCACGTCGTTCACATTGACCATGCCAATACGGGGATCGCGGATTTCGTGCTGAATGAATTGCGAGATGGAACGCTGGAGCGCGTCGCCTACCCGGTCGGTGCGTTTAAATTCGCGTGCCATAACCTCTACCCGAAACTGGCCGCCCGCAGGCGGCCCGGAAAAGCGGACGGCGAACCATTACAGTTCGCGCGCAACCTCTTTCACATCGAACACTTCGATCTGGTCTCCCACCTTCACGTCGTAGTTCTTAACACCGATACCGCATTCCATACCGGAGCGGACTTCTTTCACGTCATCTTTAAAGCGACGCAGGGATTCCAGCTCGCCTTCAAAGATCACCACATTGTCACGCAGAACGCGGATAGGCTTGTTACGATACACAGTACCTTCCGTCACCATACAGCCGGCCACCTGACCGAACTTGGGTGAGCGGAAGACTTCGCGCACATCGGCAATACCCACAATCTCTTCCACGCGTTCAGGCGCCAGCATACCGGCCAGAGCGGAACGGACTTCGTCCAACAGCTGATAAATAATGCTGTAGTAACGGATTTCCACGCCCTCACCTTCGGCCAGTCGACGGGTGCCGGCATCGGCACGCACGTTAAAACCGATCACAATCGCACCGGTCGCCAACGCCAGGTTCACATCACTCTCTGTGATACCACCCACACCGGACGACACCACGTTGACCTGAACTTCTTCGTTGCCGATGTCAGCCAGTGAACTGATGATCGCTTCGAGTGAACCGCGCACGTCGGTTTTGACCACCACAGACAGAATCTTCTTCTCGTCTGCGCCCATGTTGGCAAACATGTTTTCCAGCTTGGCGGCCTGCTGACGCTGCAGTTTTTCGGAGCGCTCTTTCTCCGCGCGATGCTCGGCCACTTCACGGGCTTTGCGCTCGTCCGGCACCACGGCGAAATCTTCGCCGGCACCGGGCGCGTTGTTCAGACCCAGAATTTCCACCGGCGTAGATGGACCGGCTTCTTTCACCTGCTGACCGTGTTCGTTGGTCATGGCGCGCACGCGACCATAGGTCTGGCCGGCCAACAACATATCGCCCTGACGCAAGGTACCTTCCTGAATCAGCACAGTAGCAACGGCACCGCGGCCTTTGTCCACACGCGATTCCACCACCACGCCTTTTGCCGGGACATCGGCCGGTGCTTGCAGCTCCAGGATTTCTGCCTGCAGGGAAATAGATTCCAAAAGTTCATCAACGCCCTGACCGGTGTGCGCGGATACGTGCACAAACTGGGTATCGCCACCCCAATCTTCCGGGATCACTTCGTGCTGAACCAATTCATTCTTCACGCGGTCAGGATCGGCGGCTTCTTTGTCACACTTGTTAATGGCAACCACGATCGGTACACCAGCGGCTTTGGAGTGCTGGATCGCTTCAATGGTTTGCGGCATCACACCGTCGTCGGCAGCCACCACCAGAATCACCACGTCCGTGGCCTGGGCACCGCGTGCACGCATGGCGGTAAAAGCCGCGTGACCCGGGGTATCCAGAAAGGTGATTTCTCCCATCTTGGTGGACACACGGTAAGCACCGATATGCTGGGTAATACCACCGGCTTCACCCGCGGCCACTTTGGCTTTACGGATGTAGTCGAGCAGCGAGGTTTTGCCGTGGTCAACGTGACCCATCACAGTAACCACCGGCGCACGGTGTACCATCTCACCTTCGTGAGTGATGGACTGCTGCAGTGCTTCTTCCAGCTCGTTATCACTCTTCAGGCGGAAGGTGTGGCCCATTTCCTCAACAATCAGCTGAGAGGTTTCCTGGTCCAGTGAATCGTTCAGCGTGGCCATCACGCCCATCTTCATCATGCGCTTGATCAGCTCATTGACTTTGATGTTCATGCGGCTGGCTAATTCACTGACGGTAATCAGTGGGGGTAATTCAACTTCCAAAATTTGCTTCTGTGTTGGTTTTTTGAAGCCGTGCTTGTTAGACAATTTCAACGAGGCACGGGCGCGACGCGGTTGCGCCAACTCATCTTCCAATTCGTCCAGATGGGCCAGATCGATGCGTGCACCTTTCTTAGGTGCCGCAGGTGCCGCCTTTTTGGACGCGCGGTGACCGGCTTTCTTGGTGTGGCGGCCAGCTTCTTCGCCATCGTCAACGTCTAGATTGCGGGCCGCTTTTTTCGGTGCCTGACCGTGCTTGCCTTTGGTCTCTTCTTCTTTCTTGGCCTTGGCTTCGGCGTCGGCACGCTGCTGACGCAGCTCTTCTTCCTCGCGGCGTTTAGCCTCGAGTTCTTCCTGCTTCTTGCGATCTTCCTCTTCCTGCTTGCGACGGGTTTCCAGCGCAGCTATGCGGCGCTCTTCCATGTCGTCCAGGCGATGACTCGCGATTGAAGCCGGTGCTTCAGCCTGCTTGGTTTCGGCAGCTTTAGCAGCTGCTGCAGCCGCTGCATCGGCTTCGGCCTTGGCTTTCGCCGCCGCTTCAGCTTCCGCCTTGGCTTTCTCTGCAGCGGCTTTTGCCGCTTGCTCGGCAGCCTCGGCCTCAGCGTTAACCGTCGCCGCTTCGGCTTCCGCCTCTGCCGCCGCAGCCAACTCAGCCGGATCACGTTTCACATAGGTGCGTTTCTTGCGCACTTCTACGTTCACGGTTTTGCGCGATGCACCCGAACCGGTTTTCAGGGTCGTAGTGGTTTTGCGCTTCAGGGTAATTTTCTTGGGCTCGGAGACGTCTTCACCGTGGCTGCTTTTCAAATGGCGCAGCAGGGTTTGTTTTTCGTCGTCAGAGACCAGCTCATCCGCCTTCTTGTGTTTCAGGCCAGCTTCCTGCATCTGCTTGAGCAGACGTTCTACGGGAGCTCCGACTGATTCGGCGAGTTCGCTTACAGTTACTTCAGCCATTCTGTTTCCTCGGGTTATTGCTCGTCCGCGCTGTCTGTCTCATCGGCAAACCAGGGTTCACGCGCTTTCATGATCAGAGCGGCGGCGCGCTCCTCATCCATTCCTTCAATATCCAAAAGATCGTCTACCGATTGTTCGGCCAGATCTTCCATTGAAATTACGCCAGCAGCTGCCAGCAGATAAGCCGTGTGCTTATCCATGCCTTCCATTGTGAGCAGGTCCTGTGCCGGCTCGGTATCCAGTTTCTCTTCTGTGGCCAGCGCCTGGGTCAGCAGCGCATCTTTGGCGCGAGCACGCAACTCTTCGGCAATATCTTCGTCGAAGCCATCGATAGCCAACATTTCTTCCAGAGGCACATAAGCCACTTCTTCCAGCGTGGTGAAGCCTTCTTCCACCAGCACTTCAGCGACTTCTTCATCCACATCCAGTGCGTTCATGAACACTTCAACAAAGTTACCGGACTCTTCCTGCTGCTTGGAATTCCAGTCATCAATGCTCATGACATTGATGGTCCAGCCAGTCAGCTCGGACGCCAGGCGAACATTCTGACCACCACGACCAATGGCCTGGGCCAGATTGTCTTCTTCAACCGCCACGTCCATGGACTCAGTATCTTCATCCACCACAATGGATTCGATTTCAGCCGGCGACATGGCGTTGATCACAAATTGCGCCGGGTTATCATCCCAAAGCACGATATCAACGCGCTCATTACCCAATTCGTTCGACACAGCCTGTACACGAGAACCACGCATACCCACGCAGGCGCCGACAGGGTCAATACGGCCGTCGTTGGTTTTCACCGCGATTTTGGCGCGTGAACCCGGGTCGCGGGCAGCGCCTTTGATCTCGATCACTTCCTCGGAAATCTCGGGCACTTCAATCTTGAACAGCTCAATCAGCATTTCCGGGCAGGAACGGCTCAGGTACAGCTGGGGACCGCGGGCATCAGGCCGCACATCCAACAGTAACGCACGCACACGGTCGTTCATGCGGAAGACTTCACGTCCCACCAGCTGATCGCGAGGCAACAGGCCTTCAGCGTTGTTACCCAAATCCACAATCACCGCATCGCGGGTCACTTTTTTAACGGTGCCGTTGACCAGCTCACCAATGCGGTGACGGTATTCCTCAACGATTTGTGCACGTTCGGCTTCGCGCACTTTCTGCACAATAACCTGCTTAGCGGTTTGGGCTGCGATGCGACCAAACTCAACGTTTTCAACCTGCTCTTCGTACACATCACCGGCTTTCAGGTTGGGGTCCACTTCGTGGGCTTCTTCCAACGTGAACTGTGTGCCCAATTCGGCCAGGGTGTCGTCGTCAACAACCAACCAGCGGCGATAGGTTTCGTAGCTGCCATCTTTGCGGTCGATCACAACGCGGATATCCGAGTCTTCTTCGTAGCGCTTTTTGGTGGCAGTTGCCAACGCAGTCTCAATGGCCTCAAAAATCACGCCACGGTCTACGCCTTTTTCGTTGGACACCGCCTCGGCAACCAGCAAAATCTCTTTATTCATAATGGTAAAGCCTCTGTAATTCCACCTGCCGCTCAGAATTGCGGAACGATGTTAGCCTTTTCAATTGAATCAACAGTAAATAAAAATTCTTCGTTATCGACGCGGACGACCACTTCGTCACCTTCCACGCCAACGATAAGCCCCGAAAATTTGCGACGGCCATCAAACGGCACCCGCAAACGTAGCTCGACTTTTTCGCCAGCAAAACGCGCATAGTGCGCCAGCGTGTAGAGCGGACGATCCATCCCGGGCGATGACACCTCAAGGGTATATTCACCGGCAATAGGGTCTTCTACATCCATCACTGCACTGACCTGGCGACTGACTTTTTCACAGTCTTCAAGCTGCACGCCGCCTTCTTTTTCAATAAAAATACGCAGCGTGGCATTGCGACCCTGAGACAGATATTCCATCCCCCAGAATTCGCACCCCATGGCCTCAACCACCGGGATCACCATAGCTTCGAGCGCATCGTGTTTTGCTGTCATTCGATAGACCTGAAAAAACAAACAAAAAATGGGCACTGAGGCCCATTCTTATTTTCGCCTCGCATCGACAATGCGCGGCATTGTTACTGCGTGCAGCCATGCTGCACATACAAAAAAACCCCATAAGGGGCTTTTCGCGCGTCGCTGACGCTGCTCAGTAGCCAAAAGCCGACCTGGTATTTCGACTTCTGCCCGGCGATGCCGGCCAACTGCGCCACACTATACATCAGTGTTAGCATTGGTACCAAACCTGAAAATTGGTAGCGGGGGCTGGATTTGAACCAACGACCTTCGGGTTATGAGCCCGACGAGCTACCAGGCTGCTCCACCCCGCACCGTCACTCGGTGTGAACATGTCCCCAACCGAGGCCGCGAATTATAGGGAGACCCCCATAGTCGGTCAACCCCCTTTTTGCATTTATTTTATAAAAACAATTACTTAGGGCAGAAATACAGCGGGACGGGCAGTTTTTGAGCGGAACGCCAGGGGCCGGCCGCTAATCACCTGATGCTAGCCACTAAATCCCTCATCCAAGCGGAGGACCTCCACCATACCCCCATGCGCTTACCAAATGAAAACCAGGGCTACCACAGCAGCCCACATTGCATTACCCAGATAAAGCTGCCTTCAAACGTGATATGGGAGGAAAAAGTCCCGCAAGCGAAGCAAAGCGGGACTTTTGCATTGGTGCCCACTCGTTTGCCGGGAGCAAACGAGGACTGCGACAGCAGCCCGAAGGGCGGCGGCCACGGACGGCCGCCGTCAACCCGGACGTAGTCCGGCCCAGCCGGGGTAGGCCTTAGAAAATAAAAAGACCCCGCAAGCTTTGCTTGCGGGGTCTTTTTTCATTGGTGCCCAAGGCCGGACTTGAACCGGCACGACTTGCGTCACTACCCCCTCAAGATAGCGTGTCTACCAATTTCACCACTTGGGCATAAGGGGTTTGCAGCAATTGCTTACTGCTCAGGAACTTCTGGTACTTCCGAAGATTCCTGTTGAACTGAAGGTACTTCTCCGCCATCTACCGGTGCAGACTGCTCAACCACTGCCGGAATACCCGCGCTGGATGAGATCTCAGCCTGGTTTTTGGCAACAATGGCCAGACCAAAGCTGGTAGCAAAGAAAATCACCGAAAATATCGCGGTCATGCGGGTAAAAAAGTTACCACCGCCCTGACTGCCGAATACCGTCTGAGACGCGCCGCCGCCAAAGGAAGCCCCTGCCTCTGCGCCTTTACCCTGCTGCAGCAGGATCAGGCCGATGATGGCCAGTGCCGCCAGCACGTGAACCACAATAATAATCTGTTCCATAACCTTCTCTTACTAATCGCACGCACTCAGCGCACTCAATTCAATCGGCCGCCCGGCAAATGGCGTAAAAGTCATCTGCTTTGAGCGCTGCGCCACCAACCAGCGCACCGTCTATATCCGTCTTGGCAAACAGCGCCTCGGCATTGGCCGGCTTGACACTGCCGCCGTATAAAATTCTGACCTGCTCGCCTGCAGCGCCCAATTGGTCGCGAATGAACGCGTGCACTGCCTGGGCCTGCTCGGGCGTCGCCGTTTTACCTGTGCCAATTGCCCATACGGGCTCATACGCCACAACAATTTGCGCCAGCGACGCACCAAACAATGCAATCACCGGTGACAGCTGCTCGCTGATGACTGCGAGAGTCTGGCCGGCGTCGCGCTCAGACAGCGTCTCGCCTACACAAACCACCGGCACCATGCCTTCAGCAAGCACCGCTTTCGCCTTTTTGGCGACCAGCTCACTGGACTCTGCATGATATTGCCTGCGCTCGGAGTGGCCGACGATCACATAGCGACAATCGAGTTCCGACAACATGGCGGCCGCAACCTCACCGGTAAACGCCCCACTCGCATGTGCGCTGGCATCTTGCGCGGCTAACTGGATATTACTGCCGCTCAGCAGCTGACCGACTTGTGCCAAGTGCAACGACACAGGCGCGACCGCGACTTCAGCTTTGTGCACACCCTGCCATTTAGCCAGGAGCGCCTCAAGCAGCACCTGATTGGCAGCCAGACTGCCGTTCATCTTCCAGTTGCCCATCACCAGGGAACGTCGCATGCTCATTTCCTTCATGTCAGGTGAATGCAGCAGCACTCAAGCTAGCGCTTCCCAGGGGGCCTCCCTGAGCGGGCGCCAATGTTAGCGAAGTCGCCAATCAGATACAACGGCTTTTTACTGCAATTTCAATAATTTGGAGGCCCGGGCGATCAGGCGCCAACGGCTTCTTTCACCACGTCCGCCAGCTCACCCGCCAGGCGTTTTACCACCACGGCGTCATCGCCCTCCACCATCACACGGACCACCGGCTCTGTGCCGGAGGGACGCAACAGTACCCGCCCCTTGCCCGCCAGTGCTGCCTCCACTTCGGCCACGGCGGACAGGATGCGCGGATTATCGTCGAGCGCGGCCTTATCTTTTAAACGCACATTGATCATGGTTTGCGGGAATTTGCTCATGACGGACTTGAGCTCGTGCAGCCCTTTACCGGTAGACACCATGGCGAGCAGCACCTGCAAAGCCGCCACCACGCCATCGCCGGTGGTGGTCAGGTCACCACAAATTATGTGGCCTGAGCTCTCACCGCCAAGATCCCAACCATTGTCGCGCATAGCCTCGATCACGTAACGGTCGCCGACTTTTGCACGCACCAGCTGCATGCCGAGGTCTTTCAGACCCAACTCAAAACCGAAATTGCTCATCAGCGTACCCACCACACCGGGGCAATCGCGCCCCTGTTCACGGCGGTGCGCAGCAATGATGAACAGCAGTTCGTCGCCATCGACCAGCTGACCACGATGATCCACGAACATGACACGGTCGCCGTCACCGTCAAAGGCAATACCCAGATCGGCTCCCAGCTCCATGACTTTTTCGCGTAGCACATCCGGCTTGGTAGAGCCGCAAGCCCGATTGATATTGGTGCCGTTGGGCTCATTGGCAATGGGCACTACTTTCGCACCCAATTCGCGGAACACGTCCGGGGCTACGTGATAGGTCGCACCATTGGCGCAATCCACTACAATCTTGAGACCCTGCAGGCTGAAACCCCAAGGCAAGGTGCCTTTACAGAATTCAATATAGCGGCCGGCGGCATCGCCGATGCGGCGGGCTTTGCCAAGCCGCTCGGAGGTGTACATGGGTTCATCCAGCATGGCTTCGATTTTCTGCTCGACACTGTCGGGCAGCTTGGTGCCGGTACCGCTGAAAAACTTGATGCCGTTGTCGCCAAAGGCGTTGTGCGAAGCACTGATCACAATCCCGGCCTGCGCCTGGAAGGTGCGGGTCAGGTAAGCGATGGCGGGCGTCGGCATAGGGCCTAACAACCCCACGTCCACGCCGGCATTGATCAACCCTGCCTGCAGGGCCGACTCAAACATATAGCCGCTGATGCGGGTGTCTTTACCAATCAGGATTTGCTTGGGTCCGTCAAAGCGCTCGCCCAGCACGTGGCCCGCCGCCCAACCCAGCTTGAGCATGAAATCGGGGGTAATGGGGAATTCCCCGACGGCACCACGGATGCCATCGGTGCCAAAATATTTACGGCTCATATGTGTTTCTCTCTTGCGTCCTTGCGCCATTGCAGTTGCGCGACATTTTAAACCAATTAGGGCGTACGCACTAATGCTTAGCCTGGCCGCAGGCCCGCCAGACTTTGACGGTATCCATGGTTTCAGCCACATCGTGCACGCGCAAGATACTGGCGCCCGCCTGCAATGCCAACATCGCGAACGCCAGGCCGCCCGCCAGGCGTTGCCCCACGTCGCGGTTGCACAACTGCCCTATCATGGTCTTGCGCGATACGCCGACCAGCACCGGCGCCCGCGTGGCAAACGCCGGCAGCGCTCTGAACAGCGCAAGATTGTGCTCCAGCGTTTTGCCAAAGCCAAAGCCCGGATCAAACAGCACATTGCCGGCCCCGATCCCCGCCTCCACACACGCCTGATGACGCCGGGAGAGAAAATCCTGCACCTCCGCTACTGCATCATGGTATTGAGGTGCGCGCTGCATGGTATCCGGCTGACCCTGCATGTGCATCAGGCACACGGGCAACCCGGTCCCGGCGGCGGCCGCCAGTGCGCCCGGGCGGCCGAGCGCCCGCACGTCGTTAATCAAACCGGCGCCCAGACCGGCCGCAGCGCTCATCACTTCCGGCGTACTGGTGTCCACGGATACCACCACATCAAATCGCCCGGCCAGAGCCTCAACCACCGGCAGCACCCGGTCCAACTCCTGCTGCACGGAAACGGGGGCAGCACCCGGACGGGTAGACTCACCGCCCACATCCAGAAAACTCGCGCCTTCATCTACCATTGTTGCCGCCCGATGCAATACGGCATCCAGGTTAACGCCGCCAGCAAACAGCTGGCCGCCGTCGCTGAAGGAGTCCGGCGTTATGTTGAGAATTCCCATGACGTGCGGTTGATTCAGGTCGAGCCTGCGGCCACCAAAATCCATTGTCTTTGTCATCTGCTTTACCAGCCACCGAAAATGAAAAAGGCCGGGAGTCCCGGCCTTGTAGGATGACGCAATCAGCGCGCCTTAACTCAGAGATCTTTTGCCGGCCCGCCAATGGGTGACTCACCCTTGTCTTCAGGCTTGGCTTTCGGGTCGGACTCGCCGCCACCGGAGCCGCCACGCAGGTGCGAATTAAAATCGCGATCATCCCAGTCGCGCGGCGGACGTACCTTACGGCGCGCCATCAGATCATCCACCTGTTCCGCATCGATAGTTTCATATTCCATCAAGGCATCTTTCATGGCTTCCAGAATATCCCGGTTCTCTTCCAGGATTTTCTGGGCGCGGGCGTAGGTAGTATCGATAATCCGGCGCACTTCTTCGTCGATCAAACGGGAGGTGCCATCGGAATGGGCCGAGTGGTACATGCCCGGATATGCGCCTTCCTCCTCGCCGTAATTCAACGGACCCAGCTTTTCAGACAAGCCCCAACGGGTCACCATGTTACGTGCCAACTGGGTTGCGCGCTCGATATCGTTGGAGGCACCCGTGGTGACGCCCTCAAAGCCCAGCGTCATTTCTTCGGCAATACGGCCGCCGAACAAGGTACACAGCTGGGATTCCAGCGCGCGCTTGGAGTAGCTGTACTTGTCATCTTCCGGCAGGAACTGGGTGACACCCAATGCACGCCCCCGCGGAATGATGGTCACCTTGTGCACCGGATCATGCTCCGGCACCAATCGCCCGACAATGGCGTGACCTGCTTCGTGATAGGCGGTGTTTTCCTTTTCTTTCTCGCTCATGACCATGGTCTTGCGCTCGGCACCCATCATGATCTTGTCGCGGGCCTTTTCGAATTCTTCCATGGTCACCAGGCGCTTGTTGGCGCGCGCCGCGAACAGCGCCGCTTCGTTCACCAGATTGGCGAGGTCGGCACCGGAAAAACCTGGCGTACCGCGGGCAATAATAGATGCTTCGACTTTCTCATCCAACGGCACCTTGCGCATATGAACTTTCAGGATCTGCTCGCGCCCGCGAATATCGGGCAGCCCGACAAACACCTGGCGATCGAATCGGCCGGGGCGCAACAGTGCCTTGTCGAGCACGTCGGGACGGTTAGTGGCGGCAATCACGATAATGCCTTCATTGCCTTCGAAACCGTCCATTTCCACCAGCAGCTGGTTCAGGGTTTGCTCGCGCTCGTCGTGACCGCCACCGTGGCCGCCGCCCCGGTGCCGACCGACAGCGTCAATTTCATCGATAAAGATGATGCACGGCGCTTGTTTCTTGGCCTGATCAAACATGTCGCGCACGCGGCTTGCGCCCACGCCCACAAACATCTCCACAAAGTCGGAGCCGGAAATGGAGAAAAACGGCACCTTGGCTTCACCAGCAATGGCTTTGGCCAACAGGGTTTTACCGGTACCGGGCGGGCCGGACATCAACACCCCGCGCGGGATCATGCCACCCAGGCGCTGAAAGCGGCTGGGATCGCGCAGGAACTCCACCAGTTCCTGCACTTCTTCCTTGGCTTCGTCTACGCCGGCAACATCGGCGAAAGTGGTCTTGATCTGGTCTTCACCCAGCAGCCGCGCCTTGGACTTGCCAAAACTCATAGGGCCACCCCGACCACCTGAGCCGCCCTGCATCTGGCGCATAAAGAACATGAA
Organism: Simiduia agarivorans SA1 = DSM 21679; assembly: GCF_000305785.2. Classification (NCBI taxonomy): domain Bacteria; kingdom Pseudomonadati; phylum Pseudomonadota; class Gammaproteobacteria; order Cellvibrionales; family Cellvibrionaceae; genus Simiduia; species Simiduia agarivorans. Next base: position 1,655,574 of record NC_018868.3, read on the forward strand.
CACGGCAATGATCAGCAGAATCGGGAAGCTGGCAAAGAACAGCTGCTGCCAGAAACCGGCCTGCTCGGGCTTTTCAACCGACACCTTGACCCGGTGATTAAGCAGGTCCTTCATCAGGCCACCGTCGTCAATAAAGGGCGGTCTGACGGTGAGGAAGCGGGTGCCATCCTGACGCAAACCGTCGATACTCTGCCCACTGATATTCACTTCCCGCACCTGGTCGCTCTGTACTGCCATTACAAAGTCGGAATAGGGCAGCTCTTCTTTGGCGCTCGTGCCGCTGAAGTTCTGGAAAACCGACAGCAGTACCACGGCAATAATCAGCCACAGAACCAGGTTTTTTGCCATATCATTCAAAAGGTTACCCTCACATCTTAAAGTCAGCCATTAAGAGCTGGCAGACACTTATACCCAAGTATAGTGCCAGCATGACAAAGATACGCCCCGGCTGTAAATGGCGATGAGTGTCAAATGGGTTAAATTTGCAGATTCTCACGACTACCTGCCTTCTCTTTATGGGGGCGCGGCAGGTGATTACAAGCAGACACAATAAACGCCCCCGCCCCTCGCCCCTCCGGCGCATTGGGGGTACAATGCGCCGCCTCAAGTATCCGTACCAATTCCAGGTGTATTTATGGCTATCAGCCCCGAGCGCAAAAAACTTTTCCGACAGATCGGGCACAACCTCAAACCCGTGCTGATCGTGGCCGAAAACGGCCTGAGTGAAGGCGTCATGGCCGAACTGGACCGCGCCCTGGAAGATCACGAGCTGATCAAGGTGAAATTCGCCATTGCCGATCGCGACGCGCGCAAGCTGGCAGTTGAAACTTTGTGCAAACAAGCCGGGGCGGAACTGGTTCAGGAAATCGGCAAAATTGCCTTGGTGTTCAAACCTGCACGCGAACCCAATCCTCGTCTGTCGAATCTGCTGCGCCAATTCTGATTTGCCTGTGCCACCCCTGAGCCGGTTTTTTTGACCCATAAAAACCGGCAATGCCATAACAGATTGACATTATTCCTTCATTTGCATCACCTATACTGTTTATAACGACGCGACTTTTTTCGCTTGGCAAAGTCAGAAGGCGGGAGTATGGTTGAGTCGTCAACGGGTTCCTGAAAGTGCTGCTGGTGCGGTGCTCCGGTAGCGCACAGGCAGGCCGAAAGGCTGTCGCAATGTGTGGTCACCGGAGGTTTTTATATGGGCATAGCCAGTAATCTTGCGCATTTCCTGTCCGAGAATCATGTTCCGTTCGAAATCATTCAACACCAATACGCCGAAGGCAGCGTAAACACCGCCAACAGCGCTCACATTCCCACGCATCAACTTGCCAAGGCGGTCGTGTTTCGCGACGAAGACATGTATTACACCGTGGCAGTGCTACCCGCCAGCTATAAAGTCAAACGCCATACATTGAATCAGATTTTCGACCGGCACCTGGAGCTGGCCGGCGAAGATGAACTGGAGGCGTTATTCGAAGACTGCGCCCCCGGCGCCATTCCCGTATGCGGCCAAGCCTATGGTCTGCGGGTGATCTGGGATGATGCGCTCAGCGAACTGGATACGGTGTACATGGAAGCCGGCGATCACTTACACCTGCTGAAGGTCAAACGCGATGATTTTCTGAGCATGATGGCCGACCACATGCACGAACGCTTTTCGTGTGAACGTCAACGCGCTAAAACCGCGCGATTACTGCAGTACATCCGCTCAGCCGGCTACGACTGGAATGACCCGGAGCCGGTGTACGCCAGAAACTAAAAGTCTACCTTGCCTCGCGCGCGCTTGATCTGGCCGCGCTCGGTTTTTGCCTTCAGTCGCCGCTCCTTGGCCGCCCTTGAGGGCTTTGTGGCCCGGCGTTTTTTCTGGACCTGACTGGCGTCCTGAATCAGCAACAACAATCTCGCCAATGCCGCTTCTTTGTTTTTCAACTGTGTGCGGTATTCCTGTGCACGGATCACCAGCACACCATCATTGGTGAGTCTGGTATCGCCGCTGTTTAATAACCTCTGGCGGCAGTGTTCCGAAATCAACGGCGAGTTTTTCACGTCAAAGCGCATCTGCACCGCGGTGGCGACTTTGTTGACGTTCTGCCCGCCCGCGCCTTGCGACAAAGTAAAACTGATGTCGACTTCGGCCAATAATTTTTCTGCCAGACTGCGCACGATTCAAAATCCACTGAAAAAGAAAAGGGCCTTTCGGCCCTTGATCGATCAGGTTTTCGGCAGGGTTACACCCGTCTGCCCCTGATACTTTCCGCCCCGGTCCTTATAAGACACATCGCAGGTTTCATCCGACTCAAAAAACAGCATCTGCGCCACGCCCTCGTTGGCATAAATTTTAGCGGGCAGCGGCGTAGTATTGGAAAACTCCAGTGTTACATGACCTTCCCACTCCGGCTCCAGCGGCGTCACATTCACGATGATACCGCAGCGCGCGTAGGTAGACTTACCGAGACACACAGTCAGTACATTGCGGGGGATGCGGAAGTACTCCACCGTGCGCGCCAGCGCAAACGAGTTAGGCGGAATGATGCACACATCGCTCTGGATATCCACAAAGCTGTTTTCATCGAAATTTTTGGGATCAACAATGGTGGAATGCACATTGGTAAAGATCTTGAACTCGTTGGCGCAGCGGACATCGTAGCCATAGGACGAGGTGCCGTAGGACACAATGCGGTGACCATCGGGGGCATAGCGAACCTGTTCTGGCTCGAAGGGCTCAATCATGCCGTGGCTGTCCACCATACGGCGCATCCACTTGTCGGACTTGATACTCATGGAACTTCTCTGATACCGGGCTAATTCGAAAACCGGCACATGATAGCGGGTTTGTGGCCGAATGGGGAGGATTACTGATCTGGTGTATGATGGTCTCCGACCCCCGAGCGGCCATTTCACTTCCATCAGACCTTTGACCGATGCCCCACGCCGAACACCACTTTATCCACAGAGCCAATTGGCTCCGGGCTGCCGTACTGGGCGCAAATGACGGCATTATCAGCACTGCCAGCCTGCTGGTGGGAGTAGCCAACGCCGGCGTGAGCGACAACGCGCTGGTGGCAACAGGCATCGCCGCGACCCTGGCTGGCGCTTTATCCATGGCCGCCGGCGAATACGTTTCGGTGAGCTCGCAGGCAGATACAGAGAAGGCCGACCTGGCCCGCGAAAAGCAGGCACTGCGGGAAGACCGCGCGTCAGAGACCGAAGAGCTGGCCGATATTTACCGGGCCAGAGGGCTGGACCACCAACTGGCCGACCAGGTCGCCGAGCAACTGATGGCGCACAACGCGCTGGAGGCCCACGCGCGCGATGAACTCGGCATCTCCCATGTGACCAATACCAACCCCCTGCAAGCCGCCTGGTCTTCCGCCGGCGCCTTCAGCCTGGGCAGCCTGCTTCCCCTGGCAACCGCTTACCTCGCCGCCGACAGCACCGCCTGGTGGATTGCCTCCGCCAGCCTACTGGCGCTGGTTTTGCTCGGTTTGATTTCGGCACGCGCAGGCGGTGCCAATTTATTCAGAGCGACCGCAAGGGTGGTCTTGTGGGGTACGTTTGCCATGGCAGCAACAGGACTGGCAGGCTCATTGCTCGCAGCAGCAGGACTGCCCGTTTAAACCGAAAAGGAGATTCAGATGTGCCGACCGGCGCTGGCGTTACTTATTATTTCACTCTTGACCGGGTGTAGCAGTACGCCCGATCAGCCTTCCCCCCTGGACGCCTACAGTCACTGGGCGGAACCGGAACAAAACACCACTGAAGCACATGAAATCGCGCTGCTGTACGAAGCGCGACGCTGGGGTAACCCGGACAGCCTGGCGCAAGATCCGGTGGATATCGCCAGCCAACTGGCCGCCCCTATCAACCACGCCTACATCAACGTCATCGGCACCGGCCAGAACGAAGCGCTCCGCTCACTCGCCACCAAACTCTGGATGATCGATAACGCCGAGCACACACTTGATCTCACCTATTACATCTTCAAATACGACCAGGCCGGAAAAGCCTTGCTGGGCGCGCTATGCCACGCGGTAGAGCGCGGCGTGGATATCCGCATCATGGTCGACTCCCTGGGCTCCATGCACTTTACCCACCAGCCAATGCTGGCCTTGCAGACCTGCGCAGAAAATGCCGGCTATATCAAAGACCGGGAGGGCCGGTCGCTGCCCCAGAAAGCCCGGGTACAATTTGTGATTATCAATTCCCTGATGAGCAAACGCAGCTGGTCCAACCGGCGCTCTCACGACAAGCTGATCATCAAAGACGGACACTTCGCCGGTAAAGACATGGTCATGACCGGCGGCCGGAATATATCGCTGGACTACTACGGCATAGATGCACAAGGCAATCCCGATCCCGACAGTTTCCGCGATCTGGAAATTGTTCTGCGCTCCCGCACCGATGCCCACAAGAGCGAGGAATTTACCATCGGCGATATCAGCAGCTTCTATTACTCGCTGCTGTTTTTGCATGAAGGCAATCGCCCGCGCACCCCAATGCCAGATCCGGTCAGCTATAAACCCGGGCGCGCGCCCAGCTATGATCGCTATCAGCCGCTACGAACATCCCTGCGCGAGGCCTATGCGGCGATAAGGTCAATTCCGGCGTTGCAGCCACTGTATGCAGGGGTAAAGACCAGCTTGGAGCAGGATTACCTCGCGTCTAACGCGCGCCTGGCCCACGACCTGATCAACCTCACCAGCACGGACGTGGTTACCAGTGCCGATGAAATCAAAGCCAGTAACGCCAACTCCATTGAAGGCATTCTGGATGAAGCACTGAAGCAAATAGAACAAGCCCGTGGCGACCCGGGAAAACTCTATGTGGTTTCACCTTACCTGTTTATTCCACGCTACAAAACAAACGTGGGGAGGTCACCCGCGATGGCGCCGCAGACACCCTGGCCGCATTGGAAAAATACCCTAACACCGAAATTCATATCATCACCAACTCCGTGCTCACCAGCGATAACTTTTTCACCCAAAGCGTTATCGACATGGATACAGCGCCACGCCTGTTACTTGACTCAACCAGTTATGCGGCATGGCTGGACGCCGAACACAATCCGGCGCTGACTGAATCCGCGCTCTGGCGAAAACTGATCGATCACCCCCGCATACACATCTATCAAACCGGCACGCTGGACGCCGACCTGATTGGCGGCAATACCGTATTCGGTAAGCTGCACGCCAAGTTCCTGTTCACCGACCTGTTTGGTTTTGTTGGCACGTCAAACTTCGACTACCGCTCGCGCTTGTACAATAGCGAAATGGGTTTCTACTTTGACAGCCCGGAGGTCATCAAAGCGCTGCAAAAGGAATTTGACTTCCTGAAATCGCAATCGTTGCGCTGGGGAACGCCGGAATGGCTGGAAATGCGCCAGAAGATCATCCAGGCAGGCGGAATGAAAGGCTACTCCACCAAACAACAACGCCTGCTTTATAAAACCATGAAAGGGACCGGGCTGATCTGGTTATTTTAAGCGCGACCTTAGTGCCCTGTCTGGGTGGCTCACTGATAACCAGCGAACTTCCCAGACGGCACACCTGCGGGCAATTGCTGAACTAAGGCCTTGATTGCTTATAGGGCACCGAGTAAGCCATTCCCCAGCAGGTCAGGTATTCATTGCACGCCGCGGTTGGCTCGGTGCCGCAACGTTCCACCACCAGACCATTGCCGCCCTTATCGAGCACTTGTAATTTCATCGCTTTTACCAGCGACTGTTTGCTGACGGGCGCATCGCCTGGCTTGGGCTGGCACTCGCTGGCTTCAATCAGTCCAAGCGCATCAGCGTTGTATTTGACGATATCTTCCTTGCTGTACTCTACGACTGCAGTGCTCTTTACCGACCCTGTAACATACTCGCCAACGTTGGTCGAAAAGCTCATGCCATTACAGCCGGTGAGCACTAACCCACCTAAAAACACAATACCGTGCATCCTGTTCATTGCTCTATTTCCTTGAAGAAACACTTTTCACTCGAGGGCAGAATCTTGCTCAACCCACACAATTTCGTTCACATTGAATCCCAATCCATCAATACGCTCGATGAATTGCCGCTTGACCTCCTCACTCACCGTCGGCGTACGCGAGAGCAACCAGAGATAGTCCCGGTTGTAGCCCGCCACATAGGCTAACTGATACGCCTCAGGCATCGCAAACACCACATAGGTCGAATAGAAAGGCCCGAAAAAAGACACCTCCAGGTGCGCCGTTTGCGAATCGCCGGAAAACTGCGCAACGCCTTCGGCCTCTCGCCACTCGCCCGAAGCGGCATCAAAGCCGCGATTCAAAACCCGCACCCGGCCATCGTCGCGCACAGAGTATTGCGCACTGACGCGACTCAGCCCCCGCTCGAAACTATGGTCCAGGCGGGCTATTTCATACCAGGTACCTGCATAACGATTCAGTTCAAAGGGTTGCACTGGCGCAACGCCTTCAGGCAAACCGGTACACGCTGTCAGTAGCAGCGCCACCAAAAAAAACCACAACCGTGTTCGGATACGCATTTAATCCTCCCCGTGCTTTTGACATTGCGCAGGTACCGACGCAATGTGCCTGCGCTGATAAAGCCTGCCCACCGATTCCAACCGGAATAATGTGAGCGGTTGCGCCTGATTCATATCGGTAATTTCATACCGTTCGCCCGCCTGCGCGGTCCACTCGAACAGGCAGTCATAGTGGCCCGAAAACGTCGGATAGCGGGCCTTCACTTGCAGTGGGCCAGGCGCGAGTTCCAACCGGTATCCGCGCACATCGGTTGCCGGCAAACGAGCACCACCGGCCGTCCAGATTTTAAACGACGATTCCACGAGAACCCATTCGTCCGTCCGCGCCTGAGACACAACAAACATCAGACAGAAACCAACGAGCAAGCGCTTCATCGTGCACTAATCCCCACATTAACGCCACGTAAATCGCCGCCACCAATAACGCCAAACTGTACCCCGACAGATTCCCAACCGAACCAACCCAAAGGCCGGATATTGAGTTGCCAGTCGAGACCGGCACCCAACTCATGCTGCCGGGTAAAACCCAGAGACAGGCGACTGAAGTCGGAAAAGTCGGTGAAGTGGTAATACACCCGCCATCGCCATGGGCGGCCACCCCACTGCCAGGGGCTGGCGAAACGCGCCTCGGCCCCGAGTTTGTGCGCGTGTGTCCAGTCATCCGTATCAACCAGATCGACCCGACTATTGAGCACATCTGTGTACATGCCGTTGATCTGCGCCGCCAACAACCATTGGGTCTGTCCTTGCCAGAGCACGTATTCAACATCCAGATTGCCGGCCAGAGAGACCGTATCCACGTCATCGCCAATGGCCTGCTCAACGCTTTCCGAAAACGCCGTGGACGAGAGATCTGTTAGCTGAAACTGCGTTTGGGTTTGCATCCAGCTGGTGGTCATATACGGCCGGATTTTGAGCGATGAGGTCAAGGGCAGCGACCAGCCATAGGAAAGACGCAGGCCCTGCATTTCGCGCTCGATATTCAAAACAACCGTTTCATCATTCGGGCCTGCAAGCTCCACCCGATCGCGATGGGTACCCGCAATAAACCCGGCGCCCCAGAATCCGTTTTCGATGCGGTCGGGCAAGATAAATTCGGCATTGAAGCCCAAGCCGGTGCGCGATATTTCCGATTCACGCCGGGGGGCATCAATAGACATTTGCGCACTTTCAAGTCCAGGCGTTGAGGTTGCGCCGATAAAAGCAATAAATGATCGCTTGATGGCTTGCTCGTCCAGCGCCTCCAACTTCAGCCGGTCATCAGCCATCGCGCCCGGCGCCAGCAAGACGCACATGATCAATACGACACCTGAATGGCGAGACAGCCTGAATGCCCGCGCACACCAAAGGCTCTTCAACACGCGACTAGTCGTCCTTGCCGGGTGTCACGTGCAGGCCCACCAAGCGCGCCATAATGATGGCAATGTAAAACTGCCCTATCATGGCCTCCACCGCCGCCCAGCTTTGCGCAACTTTATGGACCGGCACAATGTCGCCGTAACCCAGCGTGGATAAGGTAACAAAGCTGTAGTAGGTAAACACCCCCATCATCTGTTCTTCCAGCGCCATTGCAGCCTGCTCGGGCGGAAACCGGAAGGCGCCATCGAAATAAAGATTGATATTGGAATAGATCGCCGCCCACATGAGCGCCAACATCAGGTAAACGCACATAGACGCCACAATGATATTGGTTGTCACCTGTCGGGCGCGCAGGATGTGAAGTAAAAAGCGGTAACAGATAAAACCCAGAAATGCGATGGTAGTGAGGTTGTCCAGATAAAAGACAAAGTTGCTGTGCTGAAAATGCTCTAACCACAAAGTGGCCAGCGTGGGCAGCAACAGTAACACGGCCATTAACAAAATCCGCCGCTGCCCAACCACCGTGTAAGCTGCCGCCACCAGCACAGCGGTGAATACTCCTTTCCAGATCAGATTGAACAGCGGATGACCATCAAAGTAGGGAGGGATCAATACCGCGCCGAACAATGCGGCCAACAATAACGAAAACCGGAATTCGCCGGTCTCTTCATGTGCCAGCAGGCTCATACCAAATCCTTGAGATTAAATTTTTCGCCACAGTGCGGGCAGGATTTCAGGTGGCTGTTGAATTTGCGCAGCAGTTCCTGTTCTTCTTCATCGGACACCCCTAAATCAGCTTTCATCTGCGCCAATACCACCGACTCCTGTTGGGTAAGCTGCCCGTCCTCAAGCGCGTGTTTGAGTTCGGCCTCAAATTTTTCACGCCGCAAACCAAGCTCCCGCGAATAGCCGGCCGCCAATATACCCGCCGGCAAGGCCGCCATGCCCACGCCAGTCAGCATCAGCAACACACCAAACACCCGCCCCATCAGCGTAACAGGGACCACATCGCCGTAACCGACGGTGGTCAGGGTCACGGTGGCCCACCAAAGCGCATGCGGTATTGATCCGAACGCTTCGGGCTGTGCGTCGCGTTCCACCACATACATGCCACTGGCGGCGAGAATAATCAGGATTGCCATTACAAACATGGCACTGCCGATACTGGGCAGTTCTTTTTTGATAACCGTGACCATCAGTTCCATCGATGCGGAATAGCGGGTCAGTTTGAAAATACGCAGCAGGCGCAAACCGCGCAGCACGCGGGCATCGATGCCGACTAACATACTGAGGTAAAAAGGTGCGATGGCCAGAATATCCACCAGCGCCATACCCGATCGCATAAACGCCAAGCGGGGATAACGGCGCCGATTAAATTGCGGATGATCGGGCGCTACCCAGATGCGCAGCAGGTATTCCACTGTGAATATTGCGACCGATACCAATTCAAACCAGTAGAATTCGCGTTGCCATTCCAGGTAGATGCTTCGCACAGACTCCACAACCACTGCAACCACATTGGCAAAAATCAGCAGCATCAGCAGTGCATTGAACAGTCTGGACGCGAACCCCTTGTTGGTTTCAAGCAACTGATAGGTTCTGAACCGCAAGCTGTTGGCCATTGGGCACCTTATTATTTTTTTAGGAGTTTTTATCTTAACTCAATCGTCATCCATTTCGATCACAGGCACCTGCACGCCCTCGGCCACCCACAGGTTAGCCGCCATCTGGCGGGCTATGCGGCGGTAGCTTTCTGCCACATCACCCTCGGGATCGGCGATCACAGTGGGCTTACCTGCGTCCATCTGCTCGCGGATGGCGAGCTCCAGTGGCAGTGAACCCAGCAATTGGGTCTGGTATTCGCGCGCAATGCGCTCACCGCCACCCTCGCCAAATATATGCTCCTCATGACCGCAGGCGGAACACACGTGGGTGGCCATGTTTTCCACCACACCCAACACCGGCACGTTTACCTTGCGGAACATTTCGATGCCTTTCTTGGCATCCAGCAGTGCGATGTCCTGCGGCGTAGTGACAATCACAGAACCGGTCACCGGCACCGATTGCGCCAGTGTCAGTTGAATATCACCGGTGCCCGGCGGCATATCAATTAATAAATAGTCCAGATCGTGCCACAAGGTGAGCGACAACAACTGCTGCAGGGCACCGCTCACCATCGGGCCGCGCCAGATCATGGGGGTTTGCTCGGTCACCAGAAAGCCCATGGAATTGATCTGCACACCGTGCGCCTCGATAGGCTCCATGTGTTTCTGCCCCCGGATTTGCGGGCGCACCTTGCCCACGCCGAACATCTGCGGCTGGCTGGGGCCATAGATATCGGCATCCAGCACCCCTACGCGCGCACCTTCGGCCGCCAGCGCCAACGCCAGGTTGGCGGTAGTCGTGGATTTACCGACGCCGCCCTTGCCCGAGGCCACGGCGACAATATTGGCCACCTGGGGCAGCGGTTCTTTCTGGTTAGCGCTGGCTTTGGGTTGAATCAGCCAGCCCACATCGCAGGTCACCGATTGCACGCCCTCTACGGTGGACACGGCAACGCACACAGATTCCTCAATATGCCCCTTGAGCGACCTGGCCGGGTAACCCAGCATCACGTGCACGGCCACTGCACCGTTATTACTGATCTCCACCCCGGCAATCGCGTTCAGGGCGGTCAGCGACCGGCCGGTACAGGGGTCTTTTACGTACTCCAGCGCGGCTAATACAGACTCGCGCGACAGGCTCACCATGGGAATTCCTTGTGCTCAGATTCAAGTTTTGCGGGCATTTTACCCGAAATCACACGTACCACACCTAATCAACCGACGGCAAAAATGCTATAGTGCGCGGCTTTTCGCGGCCCGGGCAAGGGCTGCGTATCCGAGATGACACTGATTACAGAGAATACCCATGAGTGAACGCCGTCAGATTCTGGTGACCAGCGCCCTGCCCTATGCCAATGGCTCCCTGCACCTGGGCCACTTGCTCGAGCACATTCAGACCGATATCTGGGTACGCTTCCAGCAGACCCGCGGTCACGACTGCACCTACGTGTGCGCCGACGACGCCCACGGTACCGCCATCATGTTGAAGGCTGAGGAACTGGGCATCAGCCCGGAAGCCCATATCGACAACATGAAGGCCGAGCACATGGCGGACTTCAAAGGCTTCCTGATCAATCACCACAATTATCACTCCACCCATTCGGACGAGAACCGGCAATTGTCGTCGCTCATTTATGAGCGCCTGAAAGCCAATGGTCACATTGCCAGCCGCACCATTACCCAGGCGTTTGACCCGGAGAAAAACCTGTTTCTGGCCGACCGCTACATCAAGGGCAGCTGCCCCAAGTGCAAGGCCGAAGACCAGTACGGCGACAACTGCGAAGTGTGCGGCGCCACCTACTCGCCCGCCGACCTGATCAACCCGCGCTCGGTGATCAGTGGCGCCACGCCGGTGAAGAAAGACTCCGAACACTTCTTTTTCCGTCTGCCCGCGTTTGAGGATTTCCTGAAAACCTGGACCCGTTCGGGCACCCTGCAGCCGGAAGTGGCCAACAAACTGGCCGAATGGCTGGATAGCGGCCTGCAGGAGTGGGACATTTCCCGCGATGCACCCTATTTCGGGTTCGAGATCCCGGGCGAAAAAGACAAGTTCTTCTATGTATGGCTGGACGCGCCCATCGGCTACATGGCCAGCCACAAAAACCTGTGTGACCGCACCGGTGCCGACTGGGACGCCATCTGGAACAAAGACTCCACCGCCGAGCTGTACCACTTCATTGGCAAGGACATCGTCAATTTCCACGCCCTGTTCTGGCCCGCCATGTTGAGCTCCGCCCAGTTCCGCACGCCCACCAAGGTGTGCGTACACGGCTTTCTCACCGTCAACGGCAAGAAGATGTCCAAGTCGCGCGGCACCTTTATCAATGCCAAAAGCTACCTGGAACACCTGAATCCGGAATACCTGCGCTACTACTTCGCCGCCAAGCTGGGCGCCTCGGTGGATGACCTGGACCTGAACCTGGAAGACTTTGTGAACCGGGTAAATTCGGATCTGGTGGGCAAGGTGGTCAACATTGCCAGCCGCACCGCCAAGTTTGTGCAGAAGGCCGGTGGCGTATTGGCTGCCAATCCCGAGCCCGAACTCTGGGCACAGTTTGTGGATGCAGGCGAATCCATCGCCCGCTGCTATGAAGACCGCGAATTCGGCCGTGCCATGCGCGAAATCATGGCCCTGGCCGACACCGCCAACGAGTACATTGCCGCCAAAGCGCCCTGGTCGCTGGCGAAGGAAGCCGGCAAAGAACCGGAAGTACTGGCCATTTGCTCGCTCGGCATTAACATGTTCCGCGCCCTGCTCACCTATTTAAAGCCGGTGCTGCCGGCCATGACCGAAGCCGCCGAGGCCTTCCTGGGCGAAACCCTGGCCTGGGACAAGCCGGTCAGCTACCGCGATGGCGAGTCCATCAACGACTTCAAACCCTTGATGACCCGAATCGACACCAAAGCCGTAGACGCCATGATTGAAGCCAACAAGCAACCTGAACCCGCGCCCGAAGCCAAGGCCACAGGCCCCCTCGCCGATGAGCCATTGGCCGCCGAAATCAATTTCGACGATTTTGCCAAGGTGGACCTGCGCATCGCCCTGATCAAAGACGCCCAGCATGTGGAAGGCGCCGACAAGCTGCTGCAGCTGACGCTGGATATTGGCGGCGAAACCCGCAATGTGTTCTCCGGCATCAAGAGCGCTTATCAGCCGGAAGATCTGGTGGGTAAGCTCACCGTGATGGTAGCCAACCTGGCACCGCGCAAAATGAAGTTCGGCATGAGCGAAGGCATGGTGCTGGCGGCCGGCCCCGGCAAAAAGGAGATTTACCTGCTGGAGCCACACGCAGGCGCAAAACCTGGCCAGCGGGTCATGTAACACTGCCTAAGCATATTCGTAACCGATATAAGGCTACCTAGCCGGTAATATTGAAGGCTATAAAGGCCGCAGGGATAATAGCGGCCTTTCACTGACACGAACGTACTAGCGACGTTCTTCATATTGAGGGGCCACGGCCCAGGGGACACCACAGCCAATGACCGAATTTGCCGTCATTCTGCTGAGCACCATCTTGGTGAACAACTTTGTACTGGTCCAGTTTCTGGGCCTGTGTCCTTTTATGGGCGTGTCCAACAAAGTGGAAACCGCCGTCGGCATGGGCGGTGCCACCACCTTTGTGCTCACCCTCGCCTCCATTGCCAGCTATGTGGTCAACACCTGGGTGCTGGCGCCGCTGGGCCTGGAGTACCTGCGCACCATCGCCTTTATTCTGGTGATTGCGGTGGTCGTGCAATTCGCCAAAATGTTTATCGAAAAAACCAGCCCGCTACTGTACCGGGTGCTGGGTGTGTTCCTGCCATTGATTACCACTAACTGCGCGGTGCTGGGCGTGGCCCTGCAAAACACCGCCCACGCTCACAACTTTTCCCAGTCGGCACTTTATGGCTTTGGCGCTGCACTCGGGTTTTCGCTGGTGCTGGTGCTGTTTTCCGCCATGCGCGAGCGCCTGGCCATGGCCGATGTGCCGGAACCCTTTAAGGGCGCCGCCATCGGTATGATTACCGCTGGCCTCATGTCGCTGGCGTTCATGGGCTTTGCGGGGCTGGTGTGATGCTGGAATTTATTCAGGCTCAACCCATCGTTGCTGCACTCATTGCCCTGGGCGGCTTATCCCTGCTGTTCGGCGCCATCCTGGGCTTTGCCGCTGTCCGCTTTAAGGTAGAAGGCGACCCGATAGTTGAACAGATCGATGCCCTGCTGCCGCAAACCCAATGCGGTCAATGTGGCCACCCGGGTTGCAAGCCCTACGCCCAAGGCATTGCCAATGGCGAAGCCATCAATAAATGCCCGCCCGGCGGCCAGGCCACCATCAATGCCATTGCCGACTTACTGGATGTGGAAGCCCCCACGCTGGATGCAGAACACGGCGTAGAGTTGGATGTACCACGGGTCGCTTATATTCGCGAAGACGAATGCATCGGCTGCACCAAGTGTATCCAGGCCTGCCCCATGGACGCGATTCTGGGGGCTGCCAAACAAATGCACACGGTGATTGCCGACGAGTGCACCGGTTGCGACCTGTGCGTCGAACCCTGCCCGGTGGATTGCATCGACATGATCCCGGTGGAAACCACCCTGAAAACCTGGAAATGGGACAAGCCCGAGATTATTGCCTCGGACAAACCCACGCCTAAGACCGAGCAGGCTGCATGACCCCTACCTGGCCCATACACGGCGGGATTCACCCGGCCGAAAACAAACATCAGTCAATGCAACTGCCACTGGCCGACGTGAGCCTGCCGGACGAGTTGGTGCTGCCGCTGAATATGCACCTGGGCGCCCCAGCCGAGCCCATCGTTGCGGTGGGCGATCGCGTACTCACCGGCCAGATGATTGCCGAACCGGTGGGACCTTTTTCTGCTGCCGTGCACGCCAGCAGCTCTGGCACCGTCACTGCCATTGAAGACCGTCCATTGCCGCATCCGTCCGGTATGCGCGGCCTCTGCATTGTGATTGCCACCGACGGCAAAGACGAATGGGTTGAACTGACACCCTGCGATGACTACCGCGCGGTGGCACTGCCCGATCTGGTGGAGCGCATCCGACGGGCCGGCATTGCCGGCATGGGCGGCGCCGGCTTTCCCACCGCCATCAAGGTGGCACCGAAAGCCAATCAGCCCATCAAAACACTGATATTAAATGGCACCGAGTGCGAACCCTACATCACCGCCGACGACCGGCTGATGCAGGATTTTGCCGCCGAAGTGGTTGCCGGCGCCGAATTGCTCGCGCACCTGCTGCACCAGCCCGAACAGATTCTGATTGGCATTGAAGACAACAAACCCGATGCCATTGCCGCGCTCAAAAAAAGCCGCGCAGAACACCGCGGTGAACGTCGTAGTGTTTCCCACCAAATATCCCTCTGGCGGGGAAAAACAACTCATCCAGATTCTCACCGGCAAAGAAGTGCCGAGTGGAAAAATTCCGGCCGACATCGGCATCGTAGTGCAAAACGTCGGCACCGCCGTGGCCGCCTGGCGCGCCATTGTGAAGGGCGAGCCGTTGATTTCGCGCATTACCACGGTGGTGGTGAAGCGCTTGAAGTCCAACGCAATGTACAGGTCCGCCTGGGCACCCCAATCGGCCATGTACTCAAAGAGCACGGCTTGCGTGCCGCCGACGTGGCCCGCCTGATCATGGGCGGCCCCATGATGGGCTTCACACTCGAAACCGAAGCGGTGCCGGTGGTAAAAACCACCAACTGCATTCTCGCGCCCACGCAACAAGAATTGCCGCCGCCGCCACCCGCGCAAGCATGCATTCGTTGCGGCCTGTGTGCGGAAGCCTGTCCGGCCAGTTTATTGCCGCAACAACTTTACTGGTACGCCGACGCCGGCGAACACGACAAGCTGGAAGCTTACAATCTGTTCGACTGCATCGAATGCGGCGCCTGTGCCTACGTGTGCCCTTCGTCCATTCCGCTGGTGCAATACTATCGCGCCGCCAAAGGCGAGATCCGGCAGGCACGCGAAGACAAAATCAAATCCGACCGCTCGCGCGAGCGCTTCGCGTTCCGGCAGGAGCGATTGGCAAAAGCCGAAGCAGAAAAAGAGGCCAAGCGCCAGGAACGCGCCCGCGCCGCCGAAGCCGCGAAAGCGCGTATGGCGGAACAACAAGCCGCCAACCCGGCCGCGCCCGCCAATGACCCGGTGGCCGCCGCCATTGCCCGTGCCAAAGCCCAACAACAGAACGCCCAACAGGCGCCTGGCGATCAGCGCGAGAAACTCGAACGCCAGCTGGCCTCCGCCAAAAGCCGGCTGAGTTTGTGCGAAGAAAAAATTGCCAGCGCCGAATCGGAAGAACAAGCCGAAAAATTCCGCGCGGCAGTAAAAGCCGCCGAACTCAAAGTGGCCGAGTGCGAACAAAAACTTGCCGCCCTGGCCTCAGCCGCGCCAGCGCAAGCTGAAACTACGCCTTCCGACGACCCGGTAGCGGCCGCCATTGCACGCGCGCAAGCGAAGATGACGATGAGCCCTGCGGAAAAACTGCAGTCCTCACTGGAATCCTTGCAACAGCGCCTCGGCAAAGCGGAAGAAAAGCTCAACGAAGCCAAAGCCGCCGGCGACAGCAAAGCCGATGCCCTGCAAACCGGCGTGGACAAACTCAAGCAAAAAATTGCCGACACCGAAGCGGAACTGAAAGCGCTGGCACCTGCCACGCCTGCCCCCGCACCGGCACCCGCCGAACAAGACGCCGCTGCCAGCGCCATTGCCCGCGCCCAGGCGCGCGCCGCCGAAATGGCGAACATGAGCGAAGGCGACAAGCTGCGCGAGCAACTTCAGTCGCTCACCGGCCGACTGGAAAAAGCCCGCGCCAAACTCGCCACCGCCGAAGCCGAAGGCAGCGACCATGTGGACGCACTGCGCACCGGTGTGGACAAGCTAGAAACCAAACTCCGCGAAACCCAAGCCAAACTGGAAAACGCCTGACATGGCCCTGATGCGCATTACCTCGCCCCACGCCACCGGCAGCAACCGCACCCAGAAAGTGATGCTGACCGTGTGCCTGGCCACCCTGCCCGGCCTGCTGGCGATGACCTGGTTTTTTGGTGTAGGGCCCATTATCAACGTGGTGCTGGCCGGCCTTTACGCCATGCTGTGGGAAGCACTGGTACTGCGTTTGCGCAAACGCCCGGTTGGATTTTTCCTGCGCGATGGCAGCGCCTTGCTCACCGGCATTTTGCTGGGACTTGCGCTACCACCCTATTGCCCCTGGTGGTTAATTTTAATCGGTACCGGCTTCGCGGTAGCCATTGCCAAACAACTTTACGGCGGTCTCGGCCAGAACCCATTTAACCCCGCCATGGTGGGTTACGTGGTGTTACTTATCTCGTTTCCGGTGGCCATGACCCAGTGGCCACTACCGGAAGCCGCGCTCGCCGCCAGTCACCGTTTGCCGTCACTGACTGAAAGTATCAGTCTGGTGTTCGGCACCGGCACGGTTGCCGATGCCTACACCGGCGCCACACCGCTGGATGCGTTCCGGCAAAACAATGGGTTGCTGGTGCAAGACCTTTATGCGGACGCCAGCGTGTTTGCGCACGGCCAATGGGCCGGCATCGGATTTGAGTGGGTCAACCTCGGCTTTCTGATGGGGGGGTTGTTTTTATTACAACAGCGTCTGTTCACCTGGCACGCGCCGGTGGGTATGTTGGGCGCACTGGTGCTGTTGTCGGCAGTATTTTATGACGGCGGCAGTTCCAACTCCGCCGGCTCGCCGCTGATGCATTTGCTTTCCGGCGGCACCATGTTGGGCGCGTTTTTTATCGTGACCGACCCGGTGACTTCCTGCACCTCCAACCGAGGCCGTTTGATTTTCGGTATCGGCGTGGGTGTGCTGGTGTTCTGTATCCGCACCTGGGGCAACTACCCCGACGCGGTGGCCTTTGGCGTATTGCTGATGAATTTTGCCGCACCGTTCATCGACTACTACACACCACCGCGCACCTATGGCCACGAACGCGCGCGCAGTGTGCGGGAGAAAGCCGAATGAAACTGACGCACTCCATCAGTAAAAACAGTTTCCTGCTCGGTTGCTTTGCACTGATTACTGCAGGCCTGCTGGCGAGCGTTAATCAGGTTACCAAAGGCCCCATTGCCGAGGCCGAACGAGCTGCGGCCCAGAAAGCCTTGCTGGAAATTCTGCCGCCCCACACCCATGACAATCAATTGCTGGATGACACGCTGGCGCTAACCGATGCATGGCAAAAACAACTCAATAGCAATGCCGACGCCAATATCCACCTCGCGCGTCAAAACGGTCAGGTGGTTGCAGCAATCATTCCTGTCACGGCCCCCGATGGCTACAGCGGCAACATAAAAATGATTGTGGGCGTCAATCGCGATCTGACCATCGCCGGTGTGCGCGTGCTGACCCACTCTGAGACGCCCGGACTCGGCGACAAAGTAGAACTGAAGAAGTCCAACTGGATCTTGTCCTTCAATGGCAAAACCCTGAGCAACACGCGCTGGCAAGTGAAAAAAGACGGCGGCGACTTCGACCAGTTCACCGGCGCGACAATCACACCCCGTGCCGTAGTCAAACAGACAAAGCGGGCATTGGCGTTTGCCAAAGAAAATTATTCGGTGCTTTTTTCCGACGCAGGTGGCAAGCATGACAACTGAAGCCATAACAGACAATATTCCCGCGGCTACAACGCCAACGGTAAAAACCGATTACGCCGCCATTACAAAAAATGGTTTGTGGACCAACAACCCGGCGTTGGTTCAACTACTGGGACTGTGTCCGCTGCTGGCCGTTTCCGGCTCTGTAGTGAACGCGCTCGGCTTGGGACTGGCCACCATGATGGTGCTCGTCGGCTCCAATGGCGTGGTGTCCTTGATTCGCAATCAGGTCAGCGACGCGGTAAAACTCCCTGTATTTGTCATGGTTATTGCTGCGTTCACCACTTGCACTGAAATGTTGATGAAAGCGTTTACCTACGAGCTGTATCAGATTCTCGGTATTTTTATTCCACTGATCGTTACTAACTGCGCGATTCTGGGTCGCGCCGATGCTTTTGCCTATAAACAAAAATTACTGCCATCATTGGTTGATGGACTGATGATGGGGTTGGGATTTTTACTGGTGTTAATTACCCTTGGCGCGGTAAGGGAATTACTCGGTCAAGGCACACTGTTCGCCAACATGGATTTACTTTTCGGCGCACACGCCGCTAACTGGACACTTGTTTTATTGAATAATTATTCCGGTTTTTTGGTGGCCATTCTTCCGCCCGGCGCATTTATTGTTACCGGCTTTTTAATCGCGATAAAAAACATCATCGACAAAAGAGCCAAAGAAAAACGTGACAAAATGGCGGAAAAAACTGTCAAGGGCAGCAAACGCGTGAGAACCACCGGCACAATTAGCTGACTGTTTCGCAAAATTCCTGTTTTTCTATTCCCAAACGAAAAATTCCCGTTACAATGCTTTTGCACATAACGGTTGAGCCTATGTAGCCAATCGGCCAAAGCGTCCGGAGAGACCTTACAAAAAGTACGGAATTTTTCGTTTACTTACATTTGAGGGAAAGGGAATGACAGCAGCAGTTAGCCAGTCTAAGACTGACAATATCGAATTTCAGGGAAGGAAGGCCCAGCGTGCAGACAGCCGTGAGCGTCGTCGCGCTATTCTGGAGGCCACCCTGCGAATCGTTGTCCGCGATGGTATTCGCGGTGTTCGCCACAGGGCGATAGCAAAGGAGGCCAACGTACCCCTGGCCGCCACCACCTACTATTTCAAAGACATCAATGAGTTGGTGTGCGACGCGTTTAACCTGCACGCGCAAGACAGCATCAAGCACACCGAAGAACTGGAAGAATCTGGTTTTGCGGCGCTGGAAAAACTCAAAGGTGCCAACCTCGCCGACCCGCAAATTTTTGACTTGCTGGTCAACGCACTGACCAATGCCATCATGACCCACATCAGAAGCCAGGTTGAAAGTCGCGACCGGCGGGTCATTGAACACACGTTCAAAACTGAAGCGCTGCGGAATCCGGTACTGGCAAAAACGGCGTGCATCCCGCAAGCCAGCACCACCGGCTCCATCGTCAGCTTTTTCAAACTGCTGGGCTCAAAAGAACCGGAAGCTGATGCGCATATTGTGCACGGGGTGATTCTTTACATGGAGTACCAGCTCTTGCTCGGTCAGGAAATGATGGCCATTGAGATGGCCCACAAATCCATCCGGCGGATGATCTCGCAGCTACTGGCCCTCTCGGTCAAAAAATGATCTCAAAAGGCAGCCTCTGGCTGCCTTTTTTATGTAAACCAGCCCGGACCAACCCCGCGGCAACCCCCTGACATAACCAAGCCGCCTTTCACCAAGCCTCATCCGGCAAACAAGCTATTGCACATTTGTTCAATTTAGATACAGTAGAGTTATCTGGCGGGATAGATGTGACCCGTTAGTCTACTTATGAGCGGATGGTACATTGGTACCAACTGCTGTTAAGCTACCTCCGCGCCCGCCAGGGAGCCAGTCACAATAACAATGAAGGAGAGACATCATGCGTCGCACAACCCCTATGCTGGCAGCCAGCATCGCGGCGATTATCGCCGCCCCCTCAGTTGCCCAGGAATCACTGGCACTGGAAGAAATTGTGGTCACAGCCCAAAAGCGGGCAGAAAGTATTCAGGATGTACCCATCGCCATTTCCGCCTTCGATGCAGGCGCAATTAAAAACACCGCGTCAAAAAACATCGATGACCTCTCCGTCTTCACGCCGGGTTTTGAGGCCAACAACAACAACGTAACCCAGCCCAGCTACAACGTGCGCGGCATCGGCTCCAATAACTTCGGTGCCGGTGACGAGTCCTCAGTCGCGGTTTACGTGGATGGCGTTTACACCACCCGCTCCGGCGGTGCACTGGTGAATTTTGCCGATGTGGACCGGGTTGAAATTCTGAAGGGCCCGCAAGGTACCCTGTTTGGTCGTAACGCGGCCGCAGGCGCCATTCACATCATCACCAAAAAGCCCGAGGAAGAAAATTCCGGTTTGGTGCGCCTGCGTCTGGGCACCTATGGCCAACGCGACTTTGACGGCGCCTTCAATACCGCCCTGTCCGATGATGTATTCCTGCGCGCCTCTGTGGGTTACCAGAAAAACGATGGCATTTTCAAAAACGGCAACGGCGGCAACGACTATGAAGCCGACGACAGCCTGACCTTCCGCGGCGCACTGCTGTGGAATGCCGGCGACAACACCGAAGTGATTGTGCGCGCCGATGCCAACAGCCTGGAGCAATCCAATTCACCCGGCTCGTCCACCAACCCCACCGCTAATCCGATGGGATATGACGATCCCTATGGTCCTCATTACGTGGACACCGACGCCTTTGAAAAGCGCGATTTGTGGGGCAGCTCGCTGGAGATCAATCACGACCTCAATGAAAACCTGACGTTTACCTCCATTACCGCCTATCGCACCTTCGATACCCTGAACCGGGAAGATGAAGATGGCTCCGATAGCCTCTATTACTTTGCCGAATCCGATAACGTGGAAGAGCAAAGCCAGTTCTCCCAGGAATTCCGTTTCAGCTACGTGGGCGACGACCTTAAGTGGACGTCGGGCGTGAGCTACTTCAAAGAGGATATCGAGCAGAATCACATCATCCGGTTTAACAAGGAAACGCTCGAGCAGTTTGCCATTACGCTGGTTGCTCAGGACCCGAGTTTTGCCGGTGCGGTTGAGCAGATCAGCCAGATAGAACAGAGCCTGGGCGGCAGTGCTGTAACGCTGGATATGGATTCAGTGTCTTCAGGTTTGTTCATTACCGGTGACGCAACACAGGCCGCTAATCTGAATGGCTGGGCCGCAGCCGTAGCAGGCGCCGCCGGCGTGTATGCTCCACACCCCAGCTTGCCAGGCTGTGCCGTAGTGCCGCCGGGCACCTGTGCCAACGGCGTTACCACTTTCCCACGCCTTCCCTACGTAATGGGTGATGCATTAGCAATCTTCCTCGACAGCTCCTTCGGCACCAACTTCGGTATCGGCGCTGCGGGCGGAGGCCTGGCGGGCGAATTTGCGGGCGACACCACCTGGACCGAAAGCACCCATAACAAAGGCTCCACCACCAGCTGGGGCGCCTACTTCGACGGCACCTACAGCCTGACCGAAACACTGGATCTGACCTTTGGCCTGCGCTACACGCGCGACAGCAAAGACTTCACCGTCTCCAGTGCTTACCAGAACACGCTCGGCGGCATTCCGCTGGCGCTGGCCTTTACCTCGGCCGGTGAAGAGAGCGGCAAAAACAGCTGGACCGCCTGGACACCGCGCGTTGCGCTGAACTGGCACGTGGCCGAAGACGTCATGCTCTACGCCACCGCTGCCCAGGGCTTTAAAGCCGGCGGCTTCAATAGCTTCCTGCTGCCCTCAGACACAGACCCCACCGTGGCGCAATCGCTGCTGCCGTTTGATGAGGAAAAGGTCAACAACATCGAAGCCGGCGTGAAGTCCACGCTGCTCGACGGCCGCGTGCGGCTGAATGGTTCTGTATTCAGCTATGTGTACGATGGCCGCCAGGACCTCGACCTGGTGGATTCCTTCACCGTGTCCGCACAGCAGGTACTGCCGGTATACGCCGTGCGCAACTCCGACCTGGAAGGCCAGGGCTTTGAGGTGGATGCCACTTGGCTTGTGAACGAAAACTGGATCCTGGGCGGCAACTACGGTTACACCGAAACCGAGTACACATCCTATGGTCTGTTCCCACTGGAAGACCCGGCACCCGCACCAGAAGGCGATGACGTGACCGGCCTGCCCGCTTCGAGCGTACCCGAGCACAAAGCCAACCTGTTCGTTCAGAACAATTTCTCGGTGGGCAATCTGGGCGAGATCCAGACCAACGTGAACTGGAACTTCACCGGTGAGCGCACCCAATCACTCGGCACCGTGGGCCTGGAAAAAATCGACGCCTTCCAGATCGTCAACGCCCGCTCCGCGCTGGTGTCGGCAGACGGTGACTGGGAACTCGGCATCTGGGCAAAAAACCTGCTGGATGAAGAATACCTCTACGGCGTAGGGGGCACCGGCTCCGCCATCGGCTCCAAAAATGCCGAACGCGCCGCCGGCCGTACCTACGGCATGGATTTCATCTACAACTTCTGATTTGACCTTTGCGTGTCATATTTTCAGGGGCCTCCGGCCCCTTTTTTTATGTCCAGGGATGGACTGTATGCCGAAAGGAGCCAGGGATGGCGATTCGGCGCGTTGCAGATCACTCGGATACAGTTCAAGTTGCTCTAGCGAACTTCCGGACCAGTCTCAAAACCCTTCGCGCAAAGCATTACGGATGGCCGCCCGTACTCCAACGGCTCTTACTGCCCCGCCCCACCATACCAATCCACCAAACCATAGCGTGCCATCAATGCCGCCAGTCGGCCATCGGCGCGCATGCGCGCAAGCCCCGCCTCAAACTGCGCCAACCATTGGCGATTTGCCGGGGTATCACGCAGACCAATGTACAAGGGCCGGGGCTCGGTAATGACCCGCTGCCAGAACGCCACATCGGGAAACTCCTGATGCAACAGGTGCTTGATCACTTGCGGGTTTTCCATTGCCGCACTGACCCGACCGGCAATCAGCATGCGCACCAACAAGGCCGACGCGTTCTCGCCGGCCACGGTCACAACGCCGCCGGGTTCCCGCGTTTTTCGCGCCGCCAGGTATTGCTCATAGGCGCTTGCCGGCGCGAGCGGAAAGGTCACCACCCCCAGCCGGTAGCGATCTAACCAATCGAAAACCGTAGTGGTGGAAGACGCGGCAGGTAAAGGCTCAAGACTGGTGATGGCCACCGTATCAAAACCAATAACCGATGAAAGCAACAGCCCTTCGGAGCGCCGTTGACTCACCGCCAGGATACCATCGGCCTGCGCCTGCCGGACCATCACCAGTGCCCGCTCCCACGGGTACACAGCGTATGTCACACGGGTGGACGCATCCGCTGTGGCCGCGCGCACCAGATCGACCAGATACCCCTCCTGCGGCGCACCCACCGCACAGACAAAAGGGCAATAGAGATCGCTCACCAGTTTGACGGTGTCTGTTTCCGCTCTAGGCAATGAACTCAGGCTCAGCCACACCAGAAGGGATGTGAAAACCCCCAGCCGCATGCAAGCTCCCCAATAAAAAGGATTTAAACGCTATAAAACCATAGCCCAATTCCGCCACCCATTAACACATTGAGCACCGGAACCGCCCCCGGCGGTTACCCGACATTGGTGCCAGATTCGTGACCGCAACCCCCATTTCGTTCATGAAAAAGAACCAAATATGACCTCAGGCGCTTTCATGGTCGAACCAACCCTGTATAATTAGATTCATGACTGGCACGAACGTACCAACTAAGAATAATGACAACGTTTAAGCTCGCGACCACCGGCGCAATCGCGCGGCGAGTCCCGGCTAGACTGAAGTTTGCCAACAGAGGGAATCATCATGACATTCAAGCGACTACTGGCCATTTCGGGCTTGGCACTGTGTGGCCTTAACACGCACGCCGAACCTGCCTACCAGGCCTGTGCCGTTTGCCACGGCGCCAATGGCGAAGGTAACCCCGCCATGCACGCCCCTGCGCTGGCGGGCCAGTCGGCCGGCTACCTGGCCAGACAGCTGCAGCATTTCCGTTCGGGTGTGCGCGGCAGCCATCCCCAGGACACCTATGGCGCGCAAATGAAACCCATGGCCAGCACACTCGCCGATGACGCCGCAGTCAAACGCGTGGCCGACTATCTCGCGCAGCTGCCCCGGCACAATACCGCGGCCAACATCGAGGCCGATGCCGACGCCGGCTACAAGCAATACAACATGAAATGCGGCGCCTGCCACGGCCAGAAAGGCGTGGGTAATGAGGCGCTGAATGCACCTGCATTGGTGGGCGTGGGTGATGCTTACCTGAACCGGCAGATGGCAAATTTCAAAGCCGGTATTCGCGGTTCCGACCCCAAAGACAAGTTCGGCCGGCAAATGAAGATGATGGCCGCCACCGTCAGCGACGCCGAACTCCAGCAAATACTCGCTTACCTGAACCAGCAGAACTGAGGCTTATGACCAAGTATTTTTTACTCGGCCTGATGTGCCTGAGTGCCAGCGCCGTGGCGACGGCAACCACCGACGCATCGATCACGCTGGCGAATCACTGCCCGCCAGGCTTTGAGCTCACGCAGCAAAACAGCTGCAAACTGCACAGCCTGTACGATCAATACAACTCGCTCTATAACCGCGGTGTGGGCGGCCTGAAAACTGCCCTGCCCACGCGCCGCGACGGCTTCAGCCCCCAACAGATAGACCTGGGCCGACACCTGTTTTTCGACCCGATTCTGTCCGGCGACAAAAGCCTCTCTTGTGCCAGCTGCCATCACCCCCAATTGGGCTTCGCCGATGGCCTGCCCCGCTCCATCGGCATTCACGGGCGCGAGGCCACTCGCGCCGCACCGAGCTTATGGAACATGGCGTTTCTGACCCGTTTTTTCTGGGATGCGCGCGCGTCCAGCCTGGAAGAACAAATGCAGGGCCCGCTCTATTCGGACGTCGAAATGGGGAATAATCCGGGCCAATTGCTCACCGACCTGAATGCCAATGCAGATTACCGGCGCTTGTTTGCCGAGGCCTTTCCCGAGCAAGCGCAAACGATCACGCTGGATCAGATCTATCTCGCGATCGCCGCCTTTGAGACCTCGCTGGTGTCGCTCAACAGCCGCTACGATCACTACGCCCACGGCTTCCACGGCGCGCTCAATCAGACCGAGCAGGAAGGCCTGAATATTTTCAGGAGTTTTGTGGCCCGTTGTGCCGAGTGTCACACGCCGCCCTTGTTTACCAACCAACAAGTGGCAGTGATTGGCGTCGCCGAGCCCGACGGCCGGCCGTTCGACACCGGCGCGGAAACGATTTTCAACAACCCCACCTGGCGTGGCGGGTTTAAGGTACCCAGTCTCCGGAATATTGCCCGCACCGCGCCCTATATGCACTCGGGCACTTTCGATTCTCTGCGCGATGCCACCGAGTTTTACACGCTCGGGCGCGGCCATGCACTGACCGAAGCGCAAAATAAAAACATGGTGCTGCACTGGCATATCTGGGAGCCCAAGCTCACCGATGATGAACTGGATTTACTGGTGACGTTTATGGAAACGCTCACCGACGAAAGCTTTACCCCGGCCATACCCGCGCAGGTACCATCCGGCCTGCCACCGGTGGGCCAGTTACCACCCGCATTACAACAAACAATAACGTTCGAAGAGGGAAACAGCGATGAATAAATTGGTATCCGTTCTGGTTGCCGCAGGCCTGGTGGCAGGCGGCGCCTGGTTGGGCGCAACGCTCACCGCCGACAACAGCGCCACCGTTGTTGGCGATGCCTCCCGCTATGCAAAAAACGACGGCTCCCAGGTGAGCGCCGGCACAAAACTGGACGCGTCAGTGGGTGCGTCTGGCAGCGGCAACATTATTGAAGTGAAAGACGGCGGCTCGATTCAGGCCGCGGTAAAGCAAGCGCAACCCGGCGACATCATCCAGGTATGGCCCGGCACCTACAAAGAAACCGTGTACATCGACAAAGACGATATCTGGATTACCGGGGTCATCAAAGACGGTAACTGGCCAGTGATGGAAGGCGAGCACAAACTGAACGACGCGGTGCTCTATTCCGGCAACAACATCACCGTGGAGAACCTGCGCATTACCCACTACAAGGGCAATGCCATCATGGGCCAGGCGGGCAACAATTTCCTGATCCGCAACAACCATGTGATCGACACCGGCGTGTACGGCATCTTTCCGCAGTTGGGTAAAAATGGCCTGATCGAACGCAACATTTTATCGGGCATTGAAGACGCGGCTATCTACGTGGGCATGTGCGACAACATTCACGTGAACAACAATGAAGTCTTCGCCAACGTGGCCGGTATCGAAATCGAAAATACCCGCCACGCCATTGTGGAAAACAACAAGGTGTACAACAACACCGGCGGCATTCTCGCGTTCATCACACCCGGACTGCCCATTAAAACCACCTACGATGTGATCATCCGCAATAACTTCATCAACGATAACAACCACAAAAACTTTGGCGCGCCCGGCTCCATTGTGGCAGGCGTACCCGCCGGCACCGGGATTATTGTGATGGCCGCGGACGAAGTCACCATTGAAGGTAACATCATCACCAACAATAAAAACGCGTCCATCGTGGTGTCCGATCACCACAGTTTTGCCAACATCACCATCGACCCGGAATCCGAACCCCATTCCGACAAGGTGGCGATTCTGGACAATGTGATGTTCAACAACGGTTATGAACCCATTGATGAAATCAAGGCGTTGAAACTGGCCACCTTTACCGAAGGCAACGTGGACATCATTAATGTGGGCAAGAGCACCGACAGCTGTATTCTCGACCGCACCAAGTATGTGAACATCGGTCTGAAGGATTACGGCACCTGCGGTTTCGACAATACCGCCGCCACGGTCAGCTACTTGCTGAGCGAACCCGCCGAACCCTATCCGTTCAAAGAAGACGAGAAAGGCAAGATGGCTTACTTCGGCGTGTGTACCGGCTGCCATGCCTACAATGTGCGCATGATCGGCCCACCCGTTCAGATCATCCAGGCACTGTATATGGACAACCCTGAAGGTCTGGCCGAATACATCGCCAACCCGGTGAAAAAACGCGAAGACTATCCGGAAATGCCGGCACAGGATTATCTCGACCCGGAAATGCGTCTGGCGGTGGCCAAATTCATGCTGGGTGTGGACAACAAAGGGATCTTTAACGACCCGGCGTTAAACCAGGATCAGTAAAACAAAAAAGCCCCGACTTTCGGGGCTTTTTTTTGGGCGCGTCCTGCTGTGGGAGCGCAATCCTTTGCGCGAATGGCTATTGCCGACACAAACCATTCGCGCAAAGGATTGCGCTCCTACCAGGAAAGCTTTCCAACTATTTCCCCCGCAAATCCTCCACCGCTTTGCGCGAACGTTCAAACAGCTCGCTCGCATGCGCATCCCGTTGCGACATCAGAATGAATAACAAATCGGTAATCATGTGTTGCGCCGTGCGTGCCAGAATACTGGAGCTGCGCACGCCGGCTTCCTCGGCCATGCAGAATAAATTGGTATTGGCCATATCTGCCAGAGGGTTGCGCGAATAACGCGTGAGCGAAATCACCTCGGCCCCTTGTGCCAAGCCGGTTTCCGCCACCCGCAACACATCCTGTGTCGTGCCCGATTCCGAAATGGCAAACACCAGATCGCCCCGGTGCAACGTGGCTGCGTTGGCCACCTGAATGTGGGCGTCGCTTTCCACCAGTACGCTCTTGCCCAACTTCATCAGTTTGTAGGCAAAATCCCTCGCCACCAGTGACGATGCACCCACACCGGCCATGACAATGCGCTGGGCACTGGCCAATTGGTCGATGGCCGCCAGCAGGGTGTCCTGCGAGTTCACCCGGAAGGATTCATTCAGCGAGGCGGTTTTACGGGCGATGAGTTTGTGCGCCACCGTGTCCAGATCATCATCGGCACTGATGTCGCCGTGAATCGCTTTCGGCAAGGCTGCAGAGCGCGCCACCGACTCGGTCAACGCCAGCTTCAATTCGCTGTAGCCCTTGTAGCCCAGCTTCTGGCTGAATTTCACCACGCTGCTCTGCGACACCCCGATGGACTCGGCCAGGGTTTTGGAGCTGTGGTCACGCACGGACGCCACATGCTCCAGCAGGTAATTGGCAATGCGGCGTTCATGACTCGACATGGCATCCCGCATGGCGCGGATTTTGGCAATACTTCCCATTGGGCTCCCGTCATCCCCCGGGCCATCAACGGTCAACGCGGGTGGATATTGTTACGTTCATCAATAGATCAGCGGCAATTCTATCGGGTGTGCCGATAGATAGCACTTTGCAAGATCACAGAATAAATGATACCAATATATACACAACACAGGAATAATATATTACTCCCATGCAACTACCTTTTGCTTTTCTCGATTGGCTGCTGTTTGCCCTCTACGGCGCGCTGATGCTGGCCGTGGCCTGGTATTTCAGTCGCCAGAGCGCCCATAACAACAGCGAGTTCTTTCTCGCCGGCAATGCCATGCCCGTGTGGATGGTGGCCATTTCCACCCTCGCCACCACCCAATCGGCGGCCACCTTTCTGGGCGGCCCCGACCTGGGTTACCGCTCGGACCTGAGCTATTTGTTCACTAATCTGGGCGCCGTAATCGCCGCGCTGGTGGTGGCACGCTGGCTGATCCCGCGGTTTTATGCCCTGCGGGTCACCACCGTGTACGAATTGCTGGAATCCCGCTTCACAGCCAATGCCAAGCGCCAGGCCGCCGGCATGTACCTGCTGGGCCGGCTGTTCGCCTCCGGTGCCCGGTTGTTCATGGCGGCGCTTGCCGTATCCATGATGCTGTTCGCCGATATCGAACCTGGCCATATGTTGCTCGCCATCGGCCTGCTGGTGGCAATCAGTCTGGTTCAGACTATTTTCAGCGGCGTGAGTTCCGTGATCCAGACCGATGTGATCCAGTGCGCCGTGTATGTGAGCGCCGCCCTGGCCGTACTGGCCGTGCTGGTTACCCAGATTGACGCAAGCCCTGCCGAGGTGTGGCAGGCGCTGGCCAGCCCCGCCGATGGCGGCGCCTCCAAGCTCACCCTCCTGGATACCGGCTGGGACTGGCAGGACCCGTTTAACCTGTGGGCCACGCTCACCGGATTTGTGTTGCTGAATATCGCCGCCTTTGGTCTGGACCAGGATGTGACCCAGCGGGTACTCACCTGTAAAAATGCCAACGAAGGCGCACGCGCCATGCTGTTCAGTGTATTGCTGGTGATTCCGGTCATGGCACTGTTCATGATCATCGGGTTGCTGCTCTATATCGTGTTTCAACGCCCGGATCTCATGGGTGGCGCGGCCATGAGTGCCCCCACCACCGGCGATGTCACGGTATTCATGCACTATGTACTGAACGGGTTACCGGCCGGCGTGCGTGGGCTGGTGATTATCGGCGTGATGGCGGCGGCCCTGTCCACCCTCACGTCCAGCCTCAATTCCATGGCCAGTGTGATCACCGAAGACTTTTACCGGCCCTGGGCCGAAGCCCGCGGCCAGCGCAGCGATGCACACTATCTGCAGGCCGGCCGCCTGGCCATGTTGGCTACCGGTCTGGCACTGGGCGCCATGGCGGCCCTTTGTTATGGCTGGCAGCGGGTATCGGATTTACCCCTGCTCGCGTTTGCCCTGTCGGTCATGGTATTCGCCTACTCGGGCTTGCTGGGCGTGTTCCTGACCGCCGTGTTTACCTCCCGCGGCAACCCCACCAGCGTCTGGCTGGCGTTGGTGGCTGGCTTTGTCATTACCCTGGTACAACAACCCTGGGTGATCAGCTGGCTGGCACTGGATGCCTGGTACACCAGCCCCAGCTTCACCTGGCAACTGTGTGTGGGCGCGGGCCTGTCATTCATCATTTGCTGCCTGGGCCGGCCCCACACCGAACCGCACGCCGCATTGGAGGCATCCTCATGAGTCAAACCATTCTGGGCATCGACGCCGGTGGCACCAAAACCATTGGTCGCATTGAAGTGGATGGCGTAGTCCTGGCCGAACGCAAAGCGGGCCCGGGCAATATTGCCAGCCACCCGGAAGCCGCCGTCGCCAATATCGGCAGCCTGGTCGCCGAGCTGGCGCACCAGACCGATGTGCCTCTGGACACCATCCATCTGGTGTGCGGCGCCGCCGGTGCCGGCAGCCAGCAGGCGACCCGACGGTTGAGCCATTACCTCGGCAACCTCGGTCTGGCCAGCGCCCGGGTTACCTCGGATGCCTACACGTCGCTTATCGGCGCCAGCCAGGGCGAACCTTGCATCATGCTCGCCATTGGCACGGGCTCAGTCGCCATGCGCCTCGACCGGGCCGGCCAGGTACGCCAGTTCGGCGGCTGGGGCCTGGCCATCGGCGATGAAGGCAGTGGTGCCACCATGGGTAAAGCGGCTGTGCGTGCCCTGTTGTGGGAACTGGACGTCCACGGCGAAGCGCGCAACCCCCTCACCCACGCCGTGCGCAATCTGGTGGGCGAGCAGCGCGATGCCATTCTCGGTTGGCTGTCCAAAGCCGGCCCCCGCGAATACGCCGCGCTGGCACCCACGGTGCTGGAACTCGGCCATCACTGCGAGGAAGCGCGCAAGGTGCTCGACAAAACCATTGCCGAAGTCAACCAGTTGCTCGAGGCCGCCAGTGGCGACGAAGACCTGCCGCTCACCCTGCAGGGTGGCCTGGCGCAGCACCTGCAACATCTGCTGCCGGCCGCTGTCCAACAGCGACTGGTACCCGCCCGCGGCACGGCGCTGGACGGCGCCTGCCTGATCGCTCGCGAACCCCAAAGGTTTAATTGATGGATGGATTATTTCTGGGCCTGATGTCCGGCACCAGCTTCGATGGCATTGATTGTGCCACCGTGCGCTTTGCAGCCGATAGCATGGAACTGGTGGCCTCTGACACCCTGGCGCTGCCCAAGCCACTGGTAGCGCGCTTAACCGAGGCCACGAACATGGCCCCCATGAGTCTGGCCGAGCTGGCGGCTCTGGACGCGGAGCTGGGCCAATGTTTTGCCGATGCCGCACGCCACAGTCTGCCCGCAGACGAACCCCTGGTGGCCATTGGCAGCCACGGACAAACGCTGGCACATTTTCCCCGCGGCCCGCTCGCCAACAGTTTGCAGATGGGCGATCCGAATCGCATTGTCGCCGCCACTCAGGCCACGGTGGTCACCGACTTCCGCCGCGCCGACATGGCCCTTGGCGGTCAGGGCGCGCCCCTGGCACCGGCGTTTCACGGTCGCTGGATGGGCAACGGCGGCGAGCGCCTGATCCTGAATATCGGTGGCATGGCCAACCTCACCCGTTTGTCCGGCAACGAGGTCCACGCCGGCTACGATGTGGGACCGGGCAATGTGCTGATCGACAGCTGGATCCGCAGCCAACGCGGCTATGACTACGACGCCTGCGGCGACTGGGGCCGCACCGGACGCGTCCACGCAGCGCTGTTGGCACGCCTAATGGACACACCTTACGTGCGCGAACCGGCCCCCAAAAGTACCGGCCGGGAATTATTCAACGCCGCGTTTATCCAACAGGCTCTGGCGGGGCTGACGGTGGCGCCGGCCGACGTTCAGGCCACGCTCACCGAATTCACTGCGGCCTGCGTGGCGCTGGCGGCCGAGTCCTTGCCTGCCGCCGACATCGTGGTGTGCGGCGGTGGCGCCCGCAATCATCTGTTGATGGAGCGCATTACCTACCGGACCCGCCGGCTGACCTACAGCAGCCAGAAAATCGGTATTCACCCGGACTATGTGGAGGCGATGGCCTTTGCCTGGTTCGCACAACAAACCCTGATGGGCCAGCCCCTGAATATTGCTACTGCCACCGGCGCAGGTCACACTGCCGTTGCCGGTGCCATTTATCCCGGAAAGGGACTAAGGTTTACCTACCATGAATCGTAATTTGCTCGACGAACTCAACCAGCTCACCAGCGAGGCCCGCAACCCGGACACGCAGGATATCGACCTGCTGCCCACGCGCGCCATCCTGGAAAAAATCAACCACGCGGACCGGGATGTACCGGTGGCGGTGGCACAGGTGATTCCGCAAATTGCCGAGGCGGTTGACGCCATTGTGGCAAGCTTCAGCGCCGGCGGCCGGTTGATTTATACCGGCGCCGGTACCAGCGGCCGGCTCGGCATTCTGGACGCAGTGGAGTGCCCGCCCACCTATGGCACACCGGAGCAACAGGTGGTGGCATTGATCGCCGGTGGCGCGCCGGCGATTTACCGCGCTCAGGAAGGCGCCGAAGATAACCCGGCGCTGGGCCAGCACGATCTGGAACAGATTCAACTGGAACCGCGCGATGTGGTGGTGGGCATTGCCGCCTCCGGCCGCACACCTTATGTGATTGGCGCGTTGGATTACGCGCGCAGCTTGGGTTGTACCACCGTGGCCTTGTCGTGCAATCGCGTTGCCACCATTGCGCGCCATGCAGACATTGCAATTCTGCCGGAAGTGGGGCCGGAAGTTCTCACTGGTTCCACCCGCATGAAAGCCGGGACCGCACAAAAACTGGTGCTGAATATGCTCACCACCGCGAGTATGATCCGCATGGGCAAAAGTTTTTACAATTTGATGGTGGACGTCAAAGCCACCAACGAAAAACTCGTCAGCCGCACCCGCCGGATTGTGATGGAAGCCACCGGTGTGAGTCTGGACGAAGCCGACCGCGCGCTCAACGCCTGCGACCACAACGCCAAACTCGCCATCATGATGATCCTCTCCGGCCTCGACCGCGCCGCCGCCGAAACCCGTCTCGCCTCCGCCAATGGATTTTTGCGCATGGCCTTAAAACCGGATCACTGAAGAACGATCCAGAAGTCAGAATCCTCGCTCCCGTCGAGCTCCGGCACCAACCGTAGGGTGGATTAGCGAAGCGTAATCCACCTTTGTTTTTGTGATCAATAAAACAGCCCATTAATCAAAAGCCGCTGAGCTTTCCAACAGATGTGAGCAGTCTTTTGTTTGCCTGGGGTTTTCCGCGAATTTGTTTTATCCCCACCAAATTGCCACGCCGCCATTACCCGCTACCTTTTGCCGCTCAACAAACCCTCCCTGGTTTGATTCGCTCTCAGGCCATCCTTGGCCTTTGCAAAAGGCAGCGGGCAATAGCGGCCGAACGATCGCAGAGTTTTCCGCGACTGGTGCAGGGCTGCAGTTATCGCCATCAAGAGGTCTGATTCCTTGATGGCTACATCAAAAACATCAGAGCCCTTTCTGATAAAGATCAAGGAGTCTGTCCCCTTTAACGCACTTGCCGTTTTTCGATGGGTGGACACACAGCGTCAAAACGGCGCCTAAATTACCAACCAGCCTGAAAGCCTGAGTATGAAACGGGGTTTATCAACAGCCTGGCAAACCTTTGCAAAAGGCACCGGGCAAAAGCGGTTGAACGATCGCAGAGTTTTCCGCGACCAAGAAACCATAACTTCAGATTCACTGATCCCTTATAGAGGCGGCATTCACCGTAGGGTGGATTAGCGAAGCGTAATCCACCGACTATTCTGCAGAATGGGTGATCGAAAAGCCCGCCTCATTGACATACCTGATCCACCGCACAAACCTCACCGTAATCCGCTATAGTGCTTCAACCACTGCCAACCCAATAACAAGAGGCCAGATTCATGAGCGTCAACCCAACACCGCTGAAACCCTCACAGATTCCTCAGGAAGCCTTCGACTGGTATGACGCTTACGCCCACGGCGCGATGGATCGTCGCACCTTTATGAAAAAACTGGGCACGTTGGTGGCGGTGGGCTATTCCATGACGGCACTCACATCGGCCTTGTTGCCCAATTACGCTTTGGCAGAGCAGGTGTCATTCAATGACCCGGAGATTATTGCCAGCTATGAAGAATTTGCCTCACCGGATGGCCACGGCAAAGGCCGCGGGTATCTGGTAAAGCCCACCAAAGAGATAGCCGCGTTTCCCGCCGTATTGGTGATACATGAAAACCGCGGGCTGAATCCCTATGTGAAAGATGTGGCGCGCCGGTTGGCCAAAGCCGGTTATCTCGCTTTCGCACCCGACGCACTGTTTCCGGTGGGTGGTTATCCGGGCAATGATGATGCCGGTCGGGCGCTGCAACGCGAGCTGGACCGGGAAAAAATCCAGCAGGATTTTGTTGCGGCGGCGAGACACCTGAAGGCGCATGCGCTGAGTACCGGCAAACTGGGTGCCGTGGGATTCTGCTTTGGTGGCTACATGGTCAACTACCTGGCCGCCATCGACAGCGACCTGCTGGATGCCGGCGTGCCTTTTTACGGTACACCCGCGGCAGAATCACTGCGAAAAAACATCAAGGCGCCGCTCTTGGTCCAGCTGGGCGAACTCGACGAGCGGGTAAACGCTTCGTGGCCGGAATACGAGCAGGACCTGAAACGCTACAAAGTGGACTACCAGATGCACATGTACAAAAACGCTCACCACGGCTTCCACAACGACTCCACCTCCCGTTATGACCAGGCCAATGCCGACCTCGCCTGGGAACGCACCCTGGCGTTCTTCGCAAAGCACCTGACCTGATCCCGACGCACACCGTAGGGTGGATTAAGCAAAGCGCAATCCACCTTTTTTATCAGGAAGCCATTCGACTGTTTACCGTGCTATATCTGCGCCCGGATTCCCTTTACGCCATTGCGCAATCGCCCCGGCCAACAGGGCCAGTGACGGTTGCAGCGCGTTGACCACCTGATCGGGCTGGCCGAAAAGTGTACGGGCTTGCTGTTGTGAACCCAGTTCCAACAAAAATGCGCCGCCGGCCGAGTGACCGGCGATGTGCAACGTCTGATTATTCTGTTCGCGCAGGCGGGTTTCATAATCGGGCCGCAACCGCAGCCCGGTGCTGCCCAAATGCTGCAGCAGCTTTACATCATTCAGCAAATAATCGGTTAATGAAGCGGTTGCCGGGCTGATCGCACGGCTATCAATAATGAGCTGCACACCACCAATATAGTGGGCATCCGCCAGGCTGGCTTCCGGCGGCAACCGGTCGGCATCAAAATGCAGCGCCACAATGGTGAAACCAGCCGCAACCGCCTGCTTCAGCAACGCATCATAGCGCGCATAGGCTTGATTAAACCCGGCCTTGTCTTCGATGCGACCACTGCAATGCTGATCCTCCACCGTGAGCACATAGGCACCCAGATTCTGTTCTGCCAGATATGCCGCGAATGCGCGCGCAGCCGGGTCTATGTATTCGCGTTCACGGCCCTCGGCGCCAGCGCTGGCCTCACCATAGTGTTGGGGCAAGGTATGATCGGTTGCGATCAACACCTGGATATTGTCTGGTAAGGGCTTAGGCAAATCGCAGGTATTTGCCGCTGCCTTTGCCCACAGGGGGATTGCACAAACGGCCATTGTAACGAGACAGGACAAAACAGATTTCACGAGGACGTCTCCTGCAACGCAACCCATTGACCGTTTAATACCGCGCCCAGTACGCGACTGTTTTTGCGCACCAAAAACCACGCCGGCATACGACGCCGGGGCAATTGATTGTCCGCCAGTGGTTGCGGCAAGGTCAGCACGGGCCATTGGCTGTTATTGGAAAGCAACCCAGCGTCACCCACAAAATGACTGTAACCTTCCCTTAATAACCGGGCATAGGCAACATCATCCAGCACAAGTGAATCGGTGAGTGCAAAGGGCCTTCCGGCATCGTATTCGGCACCGTCCAACTGCAACGATTGATAGCCCGCATAGGGCGACAGATCACCCACATCGGCGATACGCGCATCGCCGTCGCTGTAGAGCGCTTGCTGAATGCCCATATCGATCTGATAGGAGGGATGACCTTTTACCGTTAATTGCGTGAGCAACAAATCAAACACGCTTTGTTCGCGATTCTCCGGAATGGCCCAGTAGCTTTCGGGGTTCACGTCGCGATAGGTTTGATGAGCAATGGCGTCCAGTGCCTCCAGCAGCATTTGTGCATTGAGTGCACGAGCCACCTGCCGGTTGGGGTCGTTGGGGTAACCGCCCGACTCGATCAGAATCGTGCTGATACCCAGTGCCGCCAGGTTGTCACCAAAGGCGCGGGCCGAATAGGTGTCGTCGTAACGCCCCACGTACTGCTGCATGGGCGCGGGCATTGTCTGTTTCAGATGGGCAATCAGTTGCATGGCCGCCCGGCGTGAATCGTTTACGGATTTGGCCGGATCGTAAGCCGGCGCCAGTACGGAGATCGTCGCGGGTTTGCCATTGCCGTCCACCGCGTAGCGACGATCCTGATCGTGCAAATTGAATCCCACGTGCGGCCGGAACCGTTTCGCTTCTGCCATCAGCAGCCGGCCTTCGGGTGTTTGCAGCGCGCGCGCATCGCGATTGATATCGATGCCCTGTGCATTCTGGCGTTGAAAAATTTCCGCGCCGTCGGGGTTCAGCATCGGTATAACCCGCAAGGTAATTTTATTCTGCAAGCCGGCCCAGCGTGCCGCCTGTTCAGGCGCCAACAAATGCGCCAACAGATCGAGCACCGCCGCCGTCGCCGTTGGCTCGTCACCGTGCATCTGGGTCCACATCAGCACACGGCGTTCGCCCACACCTAACTGCAAGGCCTGGATCGGCCGCCCCTGGTAAGACTTACCCAGCGTGTCCAGCTGTACCGCCGGGTGTTGGCCGAGTCGCTGCACGGTGAGCGCGATATCGCGGGCTTTGATTTGCCAGTGATCCAGTCCGGGTTCGGGTTCAATCGCCATGGCAGCGCCTCCGTAACCCATCAATAAAAACAAAATAAACAGGGGTTTCCATTTCATTGTGATTCAAGCCAGTCAGTAATACTTATTCTTCAATCGGCAAAAAAGTGTGGCGGGCCAGCCACACCAGCCAATGCTCTACCGGCGTTACCGTGCCACCTTGTAAATGCATCTGGCAGCCGATGTTAGCGGTGAGTAGTGTCGCTGGCAGACTTTGCTGCAAATGACCGAGTTTTTGGTCGCGCAGGCTACGCGCCATGGCGGGTTCAAAAATGGAATAGCTGCCGGCCGAACCGCAACACAAATGACTGTCGGTAATCGTGGGCAAACTGGCACCCAGATCGGTCAGCAAGCGCTGAACCGCATCGCTGAGTCCCAGGCCGTGTTGCAAGCTGCAGGGGCAATGAAACGCAATGGGCTCGGCGTTGGCGAGATCGGGCAACACATCCGGCTGTTGTGCGTGCAACTGCGCGATAACAGTCACTGGGTCACACACCTTGCCAATCAACTCCCGGTCTTCCGCCGTGAGCTGTTGCCCCAGAAGAGCCTCATATTCAGCCAGCTGCAAACCACAGCCGCTGGCAGTGGACACAATGGCCACGATGTCACCGCGCGCGGCGGCATCACGCCATTGCTGCAGATTTGCACGCGCCAATTCCCGCGCTTGCTGCTCGGCACTGGTGTGAGCGCTGAGTGCGCCACAACAACCGTGCACCCATTCCACCGCTACACCGAATTGCGCCAATAAATGCGACAGGGCGTTGTCGGTATCGGGGCGAAGGTGCGGCTGTACGCAGCCCGCCTGAATTAAAACCCGTGCGCCGGTCCGTTGTTCAAAAGCATCGGCAAACAACGGCGCCGGGCCCAACAGGCGCTGCGTGGCCACGGGCAATAATCCGGATAAGCTGCGCGCCAACCCTGTCGCCCACGCCAGAGGCCTGCGCGCTAATAAAAGGGTGCGCACCAGCGCTCGCTTTATTTTTCGTCGGCGGTTGGGCACCAGAGCATCCACCGTCTCGCGCCCGATCGCCAGCAGGTCATGGTATTGCACGCCGGAGGGACAGGTGGTTTCGCAATTACGGCAGGTCAGGCAACGATCCAGGTGCTGCTGAGTGGTAGGCCCGGCGCTGCCCGAAGCCAGCATTTCCTTGATGAGATAAATGCGCCCGCGAGGGCTGTCGAGCTCATCGCCGTTTTGCAAATAGGTGGGACAGGTGGAAGTGCAAAAACCGCAGTGGACACAAGCGCCGACAATGGCTTCTGCTTCGGCGGCTTTATCACTGGCCAGCAGTCCCGGCTGCACATTCAGTTGCATCTGGCCTCCATTGCGAGGTGCTGCTGAAACAGGACCGGATTAAACAGAGCGTGAGGATCAAACGCCTGCTTTAGCGCGGAATGCCAATGCGACAAACCT
This sequence comes from Simiduia agarivorans SA1 = DSM 21679, assembly GCF_000305785.2. Taxonomy (NCBI): domain Bacteria; kingdom Pseudomonadati; phylum Pseudomonadota; class Gammaproteobacteria; order Cellvibrionales; family Cellvibrionaceae; genus Simiduia; species Simiduia agarivorans. Next base: position 1,693,760 of record NC_018868.3, read on the forward strand.
TCACCTAGAACCGGCACGCGGATACCGCGCCACACCCGCAATTGGCCGCCCTGCTTACACGCCCAGGATGCCAGCGCATGGTGATTGGCGTTTGCCAACCAGAAGCGGCGACCCTCCCAATCCACCATGGCATGATCCAGCCATTCGTCCGGCGGCAGTGGTTCGGGGAATGTCAGACTGGCGAGGCTGTCGGCCCGGAATACCGGCGCTTGCCAATGGCTGTGCACATCAAATTGTTCCGGGTCTGCTTCTGAAAAATCGTCGGGCAACGCTTTATCGATTGCGTTTAACGCCTGTGCGCGGCCTTCAAAGCGCAACACCATCTGGCCCTGCCAATAAAAACCACCGCGATAAAACGGCAATAATGCCTGGCAATGTTGCCAGATTCGCATCGCCTCCATCGGCGCTAGCCGGGCAACAAAACACTGGGTTAATTCCGCCAGCGGTCTGAGCTTCAGGCTCACATCCAACAACACACCCAGGCTGCCCATCGCGCCCACCTGCAGGCGGGTCAGATCATAACCGGCCACATTTTTCACTACCTGCCCGCCAAAACGAACGCGCTCGCCCAGTCCGTTAATTAACTGACAACCCAGCAAGCTATCGCGCAAGCCAAAACCAACCGAGCGCTCCGCGCCTTCCAGCCCCATGGCAATGGCCCCGCCGACGGTGCTGCGATTATCGGGTTGAGGCCATTCGGCCACCAGGCGCTGGCCCTGCTCCGCCAAAACGGATTGTAAATGGGATAAACGGGTACCGCCGCGCACGCGCACCACCAGCTCTTCCGGTTGATACTGGATAATGCCGCTGTGGTCGGCGCAGGGCAGTGCCTGCGCCGGATGGGTAATGCGCGTGCCATTGCCGGCAATGCGCAGCGCACTCAACCGGCCCGCAACCGCATCCACCACCGCTTCATTAACCGCGGCCACTAATGGCAAGCTCAGATCACTCATGCGCCGGCTCCCCGGCCTGACGCGCGCGCAACTGGCGATACTCCCGGCAGCGCGCGAGTGTGGGGACGTGCTTGTCCGGGTTAAACAATTGCTGCGGGTCCAGCGCGGCTTTTACCCGCAGGAACTGGCCGATTTCCGCATCGGAAAACTGCAGTGCCATCTGATCATATTTCTCCCGACCCACGCCGTGCTCGCCGGTAATGGTACCGCCCACGTCCACGCACAGCGCGAGAATATCGGCGGCCAGTCGTTCGGTTTTTTCCAGCTCACCGGGTAGCGAAGCGTCAAACAGGATCAGCGGGTGCAGGTTGCCGTCGCCGGCATGAAACACATTCGACACGCGCAAGCCATAGCGATCACTCAATGCCTGAATGCCTTCCAGCACATCGCCGATGCGGCCACGCGGCACAGTGCCATCAATGCAATAGTAATCCGGGCTCAGGCGGCCAATGGCCGGGAAAGCGCTTTTGCGGCCCTTCCACCAACGTTGTCGCTGGGTCTCATCGGCGGCCTCCTGCACACGCGCGGCGCCGCTGAGGGCCAATAGCGTTCGCACCTGTTCAAGTTCGGCCGCCACTTCCAATGGATGGCCATCCAGATCAATCAGCAACACCGCGTTAGCGCCCTGGCCATAACCCGGCTGACAAAACGCCTCGGCCGCCTGAATCGCAAAGTGGTCCATCATTTCCATGGCGGCGGGAATAATGCCGGCTCGGATAATTGCCGATACCGCGTCACAGGCCGGACGCACCTTGTCATACACCGCTAACAAGGTCCGGGTCTTTTCCGGCATCGGGGTAAGCGAAAGCGTAATTTCCGTCACAATGCCCAAGCAGCCTTCAGACCCGTGCACCAACGCCAATAAATCCATACCCGTTTGCTCGCCGCGGTGCGCACCCATGCACAGAATCTCGCCGCGGGCATCCACCAGTCGCAACGACTGCACGTTGTTGACGGTAACGCCGTATTTCAGGCAATGCACTCCGCCCGCATTTTCAGCCACGTTGCCGCCTACAGAGCAGGCGATGTGCGACGAAGGATCGGGCGCGTAATACAAGCCGTGCACCCGCGCGGCCTCACTGACCCGGGCGTTGACCACGCCGGGCTGCACGCGGGCAATGCGTCGTGTTGGGTCCAGTTCCAGAATTTCACGCATGCGACTGGTGACCAGAAGCATGCCATCGCGCTTGGGCAGGGCGCCGGCCGACAGCCCCGTACCCGCGCCGCGCGCAACCAAGGGCACCTGAAAGCGGGCAGCGGCTTTTACCACCGTCTGCACTTCCGCTTCCGATTCAGCCAACACCACCAGCGCCGGGGTCTCGCTGTACACCGCCAGCGCATCACAGGCGTAGACTGCACACTGCTCGGATTCCAACAATAACCGGTTTGCCGGTAGCTGTTGGCGCAAGTGTTTTATCAGTGCTTGCAGCTCTTGGGTCATTACACTTTCCAGATAATGGCGCGTTTGTACATTTGCCACAAAACGCCATAGAAAATCAACAAACAGGTCACTGCAAACGCCAGCGAGCCTGGGTAGGCACCCAACAAGGGCGCAAAGAACTGAGTATAGAGCCAGTGCTTGAGGCTCGCCTCGCCGGCGGGGATCATCACCAGTAGTCGCCCCACCACACCAGCAAGCATGAACAGCGCAATGGCATTCACACCAAATACCAACAGGGGCGACAGCCATCGCTGATGGCCACGGACATCGCACAGCCAATACAGACTGGCCAACAACAATTGTGAAACGCCGGCGGTTACCAGCACAAAGCTTGGCGTCCACAGGGCTTTATTGATTGGGCAAACGGGGTGCAATAACTGCCCCGCCACCAGCATCAATACGCCGCCGGCAAACCAGATTTCGAGTCGCGAAGAATGACCCGCTGCCTTTAATTGCAAACCCGCCAGTACGCCCAGCAATCCAGAGCTGATGGCCGGCAAGGTGGTGAGCAGTCCCTCCGGATCAAACGCAAAGGGTTGCGCAGTCTGGTAGTAAAGATGCTCGCGCCCTAACAATAACTGATCCAGCCAGGCACTGAAATGATTCCCAAACACCAGTTGGCCGCGATAAATTTCACCGGTGTCATCTGCATAGGGGATCGAGAGCATCAGGGCATAGGCCAGCCACATGAACACCAATGTCGCAAGCCACAATAACCACTGGCGCTTCTGACATAACCAGGCCAGGTAACAACAGGCCAGATACACCAGCGCGATGCGTTGCAATACGCCCAGAATGCGCACATCCAGTAGCTGATCGCGCCACCAACTGAATTCCGGTTTAGCGAAGGGAAAATAAAACAGCGCGAGAAACAAGCCCAAACCAAATAATTTCGCCGCCCGCAGCCAGGTGCTGCGACCGGGCAAGGCGAAGGTTTCACCTTTTTGCGCCAGCACAATGCTGAGCCCTACCACGTAAAGAAACAAAGGAAAAATCACATCAGTGGGGGTCCAACCGTGCCATTCGGCGTGCGCCAATGGCGCATACACATGCGACCAGCTGCCCGGATTATTGACCAGCACCATGGCGGCAATGGCCAGACCGCGCAACACATCCACGCTCATCAGCCGACCGGCCGGGCGCGCGGCCAGTATATGGTCGATATGATTCATTGTTCCGCGTAGATCAGATAGGGTTTGCGTTGCTCGCGAAAGCGGGCGATATCCTCAGCCCAACTGGCTTCAATCTGCGCCTGGGATTGGCCTGCAATAATGGCTTTGCGCAATTTATCGGTGCCGGCGAGCTTGTCAAAAAATGCGGCGCGGGTAAAAAACGCGTCACCCTGTGCGCCCAGGCGTTGATACCAATTCAGCAGATAGCTCAGCGAAAATTTCGACGACACCGGCACAGCTCGCAGATCATCGCCGCGCAGCATCACCCCATTGTGCTTCGGGTTTTCCGAGGCACCGGGTTTGGGTACCGGCGTGAATTGAAACTGGCCGTTGCCATCCGCAGGATGCCCCAGCACCTGAAACGGAAAGTCCGTGCCACGCCCCACACTCACATCGGTGCCTTCAAACAAACCCAGCGAAGGATAGAGTCTCACCGACAAGGCATTGGGCAAATTGGGTGATGGGCGTACAGGCAATGTATAAGGCGTGTTGCGATTGTAGTGGGTAACTGCCCGCACACTCAGCTGGCATTGTGCGCCGCCGTCCAGCCAGCCTTCACCGTTAATCATGCGCGCCAGCTCACCTACCGTGAGGCCATGCACCAACGGAATCGGGTGCATGCCCACAAAACTTTTAAACGCCGGCTCCAGCACCGGGCCCGCCACCTGATCGATCAGCGGATTGGGTCTGTCCAATACCAACAAAGGCACCTGATGATCGGCGCAAGCCTGCATCAGATAGTGCAGTGAACTGATGTAAGTGTAGTAACGCACGCCCACATCCTGGATATCGAACACCAGCAGATCCACGTCGGTAAGATCTTCAGCATCGGGACCGTATTTTCCGCCATAGAGCGACACCACCGGCAAACCGGTCATTGCATCGCGGCCGCCTTCTACCACACCGCCGTTTTCCACATTGCCGCGGATGCCGTGCTCGAGTGCGAACACTTTCTGCACCACCACGCCGCGCGCCAGCATGGCATCAATCAGATGCTGATCGCCCACACGCGAGGTCTGGTTAACCACCAGACCCAGGCGCGTCTGTTTCAGATAATCTTCAGCAAAATCCAGTTGGGCGGCACCCACCACCGGGTGCGCACTGACCAGAGATGACAATAAAACCGAAACGAGAAAAAGCAGCCAGGCGCGCATTATTGATTCCAATACAGGGTCTCGCCCTTGAGCATATCGTTAAACGACTCGCGTTCGCGCGCCACGGTATACGCCTCACCGGCAATCACCACTTCCGCCGCCCGGGGCCGGGCGTTGTAATTGGAACTCATGGCAAAACCGTAAGCGCCCACATCGTGCACCAATAGCAGATCGCCTTCATCCAAGGCCAGCTTCTGATCGCGCGCGATCACGTCGGCCGATTCACACACGGGCCCCACCAGTTCGCACGCGCGCGCCGGTTCGGTACAGCCACTTTGCAACACACTGATGCGATGCTTAGCGCCGTACAATGCCGGCCGCAAGTTATCGTTCATGGCGGTATCCAACACCACAAAGCGCTTTTCCGCCGTGTCTTTAATGCACAGCACTTCGGTGATCAACACGCCGGCATCGCCCACCAATGAACGGCCGGGTTCAATAATCAATTGCAGCCCACGCGCTGCCAGTGTCTCCCGGAACAGCGCCAGATAAGACGCTTTGTCGGGCAGGTTTTCATTGCCATAGGCAATACCCAGGCCGCCGCCCATGTCCACGTGGTTGAGATGAATACCCTGTTCGGCCAATTGATCCACCAGCGCCAGCACCCGCTCAAAGGCATCGGCAAAGGGCGCCAGTTGGGTCAGCTGTGAACCGATATGGCAGTCCACACCCACGATGCGCAGATTCGACAATTCTGTAGCCAATGTGTAGCAGGCCAGGGCCTGATCCATGGCGATGCCGAATTTATTGTCTTTCATGCCGGTGGCGATGTAAGGATGGGTTTGCGCGTCCACATCGGGATTCACCCGGATGCTGATGGGCGCGACTTTACCCAGATCTACGGCCTGACGACTGATGCGGCGCAGTTCCGATTCGCTTTCCACATTAAAACATTTAATGCCCATATCCAGTGCCAGGCGGATTTCCGCATCGGATTTGCCCACGCCGGAAAACACCACCTTGGCCGGGTTGCCGCCGGCGCGCACCACGCGCAACAATTCACCACCGGAGACAATATCAAAGCCCGCCCCCAGCGCCACTAAATGACGCAATACCGACAGATTACTGTTGGCCTTCACCGCATAGCACAGCAGGTTGCCGTCACCCAAAGCGTTGGCATAATCGCGATAATGCTGGCTGATTTTATCCAGGTCATACACAAAGGCGGGCGTACCTACCTGATCGGCAATGGCCTGATACAGAGCTTGGCGATCGAGAGACGCCGGATTGATCCGGACAGCAAAATTCATGGTGCAGCACTCACGGGTTGGGAAAAGTAGGTATCGGGGTAAGGCTCGGGCTTGAAGGTGTAATGCCACCACTCCTGCGAATAATTCACAAACCCCTGGGCCGTCATGGCCGCCAGCAGCAGGTCGCGATTGGCGCGCACCGTCTCACTCACGGGTTCATAAGCGGTGGCAGAGCTCACATCCATAAAATCAAAACCGGTGCCCATATCGAGCGCTTTGCCATCGGCCAGACGGTACACACTCAGGTCCACGGTGGCACCACGGCTGTGGCCACTGCGTTCGGCAATATAGCCGCGTTCAAATAGCAGCGCTTTTTCTTCGTTCGGGTAATACAGCGGTTTGGTGGTCAGATCCTCGGGGCTCGCAGCCCAGCGGACAAAATGATTCACTGCGGTTTGCGGCCGGTAGCAGTCAAAAATCAATAACCCCAGGCCCCGCTCGCGCAATCCTGCCGCCACTTTCTGCAGCGCCTCAGCCGCCGGCCGGGCCAGCCAACAGCTGGGGGCGAGGTAACCATCCAACCGCTCCCCTACCAGGTTGTCGCCGGTAAAATATTTGATATCGAGCTGAATGCCTGCACCAGAGACGGCCACAAAATCCGGCGCCGGCGGCTGGTCGGCACAACCACTCAAGCCCATGGCAATCAGTAAAAAAATGATCCCGGTTTTTACGGGCTTCAGCCCGGCGCGCTCGGCCATTCGATAACTCCTGATCGTTTTACAACATCACCAACGCCACGGCCACAAAACCCACCGCGCTGATGGCGCCAGCAATCAGGGCATAGGGCAGCTGGGTGGACACATGATCCATATGGTGGGTGCCGGCCGCGAGGCTGGACACAATGGTGGTATCGGAAATGGGCGAGGCGTGATCGCCGAATATGCCGCCCGACAAGACTGCCGCCACAAATAAAGTGGGGTCTACATTCAATGCAGTGGCTACGGGAATGGCGATGGGCATCATGATGGAAAAGGTGCCCCAGCTCGAACCTACGGAAAATGCAATCACGCCGCTGACTAAAAAGAAGCTCACCGGCAACAACCAAAGAGGCACCGCATCGCCCACCAGACCGGCCACGTACACGCCGGTGCCCAGGGTTTTGGCCACGCTGCCGAGTGCGAGCGCCAACAACAGAATAATCGCAATGGGCAACATCCGGCCCGCACCTTCCATCCAGGTGTTGGTGAGTGATTCAAGATTCATGGTGCGCTGGAACAACACCAGAGCAGACACCACCAGCAGCCCGATCAGGCTCGCCCACAACACACTTTTGGAACCGCTGCCGGCAAACAAATCGCCATTGCCGGTAAAGTACAAACCCAACGGCATGGCGGCTATCAATGCCACTACCGGCAGGATCATGTTTTTTGCGCGCGCGGGCGCGTCGCCCAGGTCGGCGGGTTCCGTGATATTCAGACCACCCGTTTCGCCACTGGCGGCGCGGGCCTCGGCCGCCCGCATGGGGCCGATATTCCAGTTGCGCGCCACCACAAACGCAGTCAGCAACACGGCGGTAATGGCGTATAAATTCAGGGGAATGGTGGCGAGCAACACGCTCACCGGGCTGTCCACGCCCAAGCCGTCCAACAGCCCGAGATTAAACGCGCCCCAGGCATTGAGTGGAATCAGAATGCAAATGGGCGCCGAGGTGGAATCAATGATATACGCGAGCTTTTCGCGCGCCACGCGGAAGCGGTCAATCAATGGACGCGCCACGGTACCGGCCACCAGTACGGTGATATTGGACTCAATAAAAATAACGATGCCGATCAGGTAGGCCATCCATTGGGACCGGCGACCGTCGTTCACCCAGCGCGCGCGCTCCAGCCACTGCACAAAGCCGCGCACACCTCCGGACCGTTCCAAAGTTAAAATAAACGCGCCGATCACCAGCGTGAACACAATTACCCGGGCGTCGCCGGGGCTGGCCATGACGCCGATACTGCCTTCAATGGCGTCGGCCAGGGACGCAAACACACCCACATCACCCAGCAGAAAATACCCGAGCCAGACACCGGCAAATAGCGCCAGATACACCTGACGGGTGAGCAGTGCCAGACCAATGGCAACGAAAGGTGGCAGTAATGAGGTCCAGTTGGGTTCGTTCATGGTGGCGTCAGCATTCCTGTTATTGCTTTATCTGGATATCTGCGTGTGATTAATACTACCGGTGTAAGGCGTATTAACCAGTCAGCAGTCAACGGTTGAGCCTATAGGATAAGCAGGCTATTGATAAACCCCCTGAATGCGGGAGCCCGCAGAGGATTTTAACAGCCTGCTTGCCCCGTCAGCGCAATACGGCTTCGGTAAGGGTTAAACGGCCGCTATCGCCATCCAGTTCCGCCTGTCCACCCACGGGCACTATGGTCTGGTCTTTCACATGCCCGATCATCAGGCCGCGCACCACCGGTACCTTAAGTTGGCCAAAGCGCTGTTCGAATACCTGCTCCAGACTGAAAGTATTGCCGTCTGTGCCGGCGTCGGTGAATTTACCCAGCACCACCCCGGCCACCTGATCGAATACCCCTGCCAGCCACAGCTGGGTGAGCATGCGGTCGATGCGGTACGGGGCCTCGTGCACATCTTCAAGAAACAGGATCGCATCGCGGAAATCCGGCTGAAACGGCGTGCCCATCACGCTGGCAATCAAGGTGAGGTTGCCGCCAATCAAGCGGCCCCGCGCACGCCCCCCCACAAAGGTGGTGATGCGGTTGTCTCTTTCCACGCGGCCGGGTGCGGCATCAAATGGCGGCGCCTCGCCCAACGCCACGGGGTGTTGCGCCTGCATCATCACCTTGTTGAATTCAGCGTAGGTGTAATCAGTAAAATTCTGTCCGGCAATGGGGCCATGAAAGGTCACCAACCCGGTGCGCTGGTGAATCGCATTGTGCAAGGCAGTGATGTCGCTGTAGCCCAGCAGCACCTTGGGGTTTTTGCCAATGGTTTTGTAATCCAGCAGCGGCAGTATGCGCGGGGTACCGTAGCCGCCCCGCATACAAAAAATAGCATCCACCGATTTATCGCTGAACATGTCGTTCACGTCTGCGGCCCGCTGTGCATCGGTTCCCGCCAGATATTGATTGCGTGCGTACAAGTGCCTGGATTCTTTAACCTTAAAACCCAGCGATCGCACCACGTCCGCAGCAAAGCGTATGTCTTCGTTTTCCGGCGCATTGGATGCCGGCGTAATCAGGCCCACGGTCATGCCCGGTTGTAAACGCCGCGCCAACTGGCGCGCGGGCGCGCCACTGGCACCTGCCAAAGCCTGACTGCCCAGCGCACCCAGCAACGGTGCAGCGATCAAGGATTTCATTAACGTTCTGCGATGCATGGGAGCTCCATCATTTTTCTAAAAAAAGGGCCCGCAGCGCGGGCCCAATGTTTGCCTCGGTCATTCAGGCTACCAGCGTCCGGCTGGCAGCACCACCTGAGGGAGGAGGTGCCTGGATAGACTCCTTAGAAGTCAACACCGAAAGACAACTGCAGGCGGCGAGGACTGAAGTAGCTGCGCGCCTGCCCGAAGGTTTCGCTGTAATCATAGGGGTCGTAGTTGTAGCCGGTCTGACGATCAAATACGTTGAACAGATCAGCGCGGAACTTAAGCGTTACACCTTCATACACGGCAAAGTTCTGGGTGTAATTCAGATCCAGCTGCCAATGAGAGGGTGAGCGGCGACTACCCGCGTCTTCTGCATAGGCATTGGTGGTGTAGTAGTAGCTGTTATCCGGCAGGCCATAGTAGGCACCAGACCACTTCTCCCATGGCTGGCCCGACTGAAACACCAGATAAGCTCCGATATTGGCTTTCCAATCGGTAGTGTAGTAGCCGTAGGCTTTGAAAATATGTGGTCGATCCCCGCTCAGGGTACCCTCTTTGTGATCCCAGATGTATTTACCGGTATCGTCCGCAATGTAAGATGAACCCACAAAGTTATTGGCATCATTCACACCGGTGGAGTTGTCGGCATCGAAATTACCCCAGTAGCGGCTGCGAGTGTATGACGCGCTCAGATAAGTGCGTTCACCCACCCACTCGGCTTCCAGGTTCACTTCCCAGTACTTGGTGTAACCATCATCCATCTCGGCAATCACGTAAGATGAGCCGCCAATTTCTGCGCGCACGTCAGCGAGGTTAGGCACATAGTCACCACGTGCTTCAATGTGCGCCGGTACACCTCTGTCGGTATTCGCGTTGTAAGGGTTACCTTCACTCGAACGGGCATAGTTCCAGATATCTTCCCAGAAGTGCGAACCTTCACGGTAACGCACGTGCGCACGCACACTCAGCTGATCGGTCACGCCTTTGGTAGTACCGAAGGTGAATTCCTCGATAGTGCGGGGTTTCATGCCTTCCTGGAAGAACTTACCGCTGGATGCACGCTTCGGACGCGAGGCGATGTAATCACCATTTTCATCAAACTCTACCCACAGCTCACGTGCCAGGTTGCGGTCCCAGGACGCTGCACGTGGCAACGAGGTGGCTTCCGGGTTGTAGGTGGCATAGTTGGCGAATACAGTATCCTGACCGTTATAAGCCCAGGTTACGCCAAGGCGCGGCTGGATCATGTCTTTCCAGTCAACAGTGTACATTTTGTACTTGTTGCCGGTTGCCAACTCAAAGCCAGAAACGGTGCCGGCTTTTTCACGCAAACCCTGCCCGTACAATTCATCTTTTGAAATCAGCACACCGATGTTGTAGGTGAAGTTTCCATGCGTAATGGTGTCATTTAATTCCAGATTGTAATTTTCAATGTAGGAATTGATTACCGGTACCACTTCACCGCTATCGTCAACCAAGCTCTGCTGCTGAGTCAGTGTCTGATAGAACACCGGCGTTGCGCCTGCATCAGAACCGGCTTCCAAACCACCAATGTATTCAACCGAGCCCCAACCGTTCGAGAAGCGGCTTAGCTCCTCTTTGGCACTCGAATATTTGAAACCCACATGCAGTTCATGGGTAGTAGACCCAAAACTCAGTTCATGATCCAAAGCAATTTCAAACGAATCACGGAAGAAGTTTTGGTTGTTGATGGACGAGTAGCCACCCACAGCACCGCCACCGGTTTTGCCATTGGTGCCGTCGTAACCGTATTGATTGATCAGCACCTGAGCCTGAGCGTTGTAAGCCAACTCCTCTGGCGTAGTGGCGTTATCCAGCAATGTGGGCACAGTGAAATAGCCCATTTGATCCAGATTGGCCAAATCCAGCGAGGCACCGGTACTAGGTACAACCGCCAGCAGGTTATCGGGCAGGCTCGCAGTTTCCAATGCAAAGCTGTTGTATGCAAAGCTCAGGGTAGTATCGGGCGTGATGATCCAGGAGCCGTCAAAAGTCAGAATATCCTGATCGGCTTTTTCGCCCAGAGACACATCATCGCGCTCAAATTGCCCCACAGACAAACCCTCACCCAGACGATCTGACGTACGGTAGCTCAGGTTCAACAGCACATAATCGATCGGCGCATAGGTCAATTTGCCAAAGTATTCATCGCGCACACTGCGATAATCTTTTGCAGGGCCATAAGCGGTTTCTTTGTTTTCACGGGTGACTTCCGGGCGATAATAGGAACCGTAGAAAAACAGTTTATCCTGAACAATCGGCCCACTTACAGCGCCTGTAAACCAGCTCTGGTCCAGCTCATAAGTAGCGCCGTTTTTGATGTCCGATACAAAGGATTTGGGCTGAATTTTGTATTCCAGATTACCGTGAAACTCATTGGTACCCGATTTGGATTTGGTGTTCATGGCAAAACCACCGGCGCGGTTAAAGCCGATGGCCGCCGCACCGCCGCGCTTAATCGACACCATTTCCACATCGTGCGTGGAAGGTTCGGACGCCAGATTACCAAACAAAGGAAGAGAAACGTCTACGCCGTCAAAACCATAAGAGTTATCAACGCCTGAGCCACCAGCGGACGGGCCCAGAACAGAATTTTCAGAGTACTGTACACCAGGGATCAATTTCATCAGGTCGCGGTAGTCCTGTCCCACCGGCACACCTTCAACCACATCTGCGCCAATCGCATTGGCGACAGAAGCGTTACCAGCCAGATTAATCGCCTGCCCCATCACGTACACTTCTTCCATTTCAGCCGCATCCAACTGGCTGTCGATGACCATATCCACGCGCGTGGTTTGCTCCAGCAACACTTCGGTGTTGACAGTGCGCACACTGCCATCGGCGGCTTCAAAGGTCAGCAGGTATTTACCCGGCACCAGCAGCGGCAGGTTATAACTACCGTCGCCCGAAGTGGTTACGGTACGCGCCTTCGGCATCACGTTACTGGTGGCGGTAACTTTCACACCTTCCACCTGGGCACCGGCTTCAGCACTCACTTTACCTTTGATACCACCGGCAAGCTGGGCCTGCGCAGGCAGCGCCAATAATGCGCCTACCATCACCGCCGCCGAATAGGCTGCAGGCTTACTGATGGCGTTACGGGTTGCTGTGACGAGGCGCTTCAATTCGAAACCCCGGGGATGACTAGACATATCTCTGTCCTCTGTTGTTATTGGTTCTGAGAGCGACCCACCCTACCGCTTGACGTAGCCACTGCTTACGAATAATTTATCAACATTAAATATTCCTGTAAATATAAATTATTCCTCAATGAAGAATAATTTATTAATCCGACGAGATTGCCATGAAAAGCGCCCTGGCCTTGCTGAGCCTGTATTGCAGCAGTGTATTTGCCCTGGACCTGACCCAGTTGCAGCAACAAATTGATCAGGGGCACTACCGTCAGGCCCGTATCGCCATTCAACTGGCACAGAGCCAACGGCCGGCGCCAGACCTGCAAACCCGGCTGGGCTTTGAGCTGGAGCGCATGCGCCGGATAGAAATGGAGTTCACGCTGGATGAAGCCGGACTCAAAGCCAGCGTGACCCGCTACCTGCCCACGGTAACCGACACGCAATTCCGGCAATGGCTCAGCCAGGGCCGATTCGAATATAAGAACATAGATGGCGAACGCCGTTATTTTGCCCGCGCCGCCTACAACCTGTTCCAGACCGATGAAGCGGCCCGCGCTCTGCTACCCGATCACCAACGCTTTACCGACAAAGCCCCGCTGTATTGGCTGCACCCCCATCATGAGGCGGTATTGCAGGCAGAAACCCCGCCCAATCGGCAATTTGAAGTGACTTATTCGCTCACCGTTAAAGCCGATGCCGTGCCTGACGGCGAACGGGTGCGCGTGTGGTTGCCGTTTCCACAGGAATTACCCGGCGAACAGACCGGCGTAGAACTGCTCAGCACCAGCCACACCGGCTTTCAACTTGCCCCCAACGGCACCCCTCAGCGCACGCTGTATATGGAGGCGGTGGCCCGCGCGGGCGAGCCCACCCACTTCAGCCAGCGCTACCGGTTTGTGAGTCACGCCAAAGGCGCCACAGTGGATGCCGATGCGGTTGAGCCACTCGCGCCGGCAGACCCGGCCCGCGCCTGGTTGGGTGAGCGCGCGCCACACATCCAGTTCACGCCAGCGCTCAAAGCCCTGTCGGCCCAGCTGGTGGGGCTGGAAAGCAATCCCTACCGCATTGCCCAGCGGCTGTTCGCCCACGTAGACAGCATTCCCTGGGCCAGCGCGCGCGAGTATTCCACCATCCGCAATATCAGCGATTACGCACACCGCATGGGCCACGCCGATTGCGGTCAGCAAACCTTGCTATTGATTACATTGTTGCGGCTTAACGGCATACCGGCACGCTGGCAATCGGGCTGGGAGTTCGGGCCAGGCAATTTTGACACCATGCACGATTGGGGCGAGTTCTACTTACCGCCCTATGGTTGGCTGCCCATGGACGTCACCCACGGCCAGCTGGAAAGTGATAACCCGGCCCTGCGCTGGTTTTATCTGGGCCGGCTCGATGCCTACCGGCTGATATTCAATACCGATTACAGCCAGCCCTTAGTGCCTGCCAAACAGCACGTCCGCTCAGAAACCGTGGATTCACAGCGCGGCGAAGTGGAATGGCGCGGCGGCAACCTCTACTTTGAGCAGTGGCGCTACAAGATGGAGTGGCAACTGGTTGAATGACACAAGGGGCTGCGCTAGTCTCAATCAACCGCAGCCCAACGATGTCACGCCGTGCTACAACGAATTACCTGCATTGCCCTGTGCACGCTCCTGTGTGTGCTGTCTCAGCCAGGCGCTGCTACCGCACCCCAACAGCCGCTGACCGTGATAGTCCCCACCCGGGATGTGTCGACGGTGGCAGACAGTGAATTTTTCTTTCCCCTGCTGAGGCTGTGTCTGGAAAAAACCGTGCCTAGCCATGGCCCTTACCAGCTCGAGTACTACCCCAGCGCCCAATCCTCCGAACGGATTATTTCCAACATGATCAAGGGCGGGCCGGTCAACACCATGTGGACATCCACCAGCAAACGCCGGGAACAGCAGCTGGATTTCGTGCCCATCTCACTGCTCGGCGCACTCAGCGATCACCGGGTATTGCTGATCCGGCTGAACGATCAGGCCCGCTTTGACGCCATCGCCAACCTCGAACAATTACGCACGCTCAAAGCCGGCATCGGGGGGCATTGGCCCGACGCCAGATTACTGAAGAACAACCAGATCCCCACGGTAACGTCGATCTACTATGAATCCCTATTCAAGATGCTGATTGCCGGCCGGTTTGATTACTTTCCACGCGGCCTGTTTGAGGTGAAAGACGATCTGGATTTATACAGTGAAGGCAAGCTCACCATGGAATCCGGCTTGCTGTTGCACTACCCGGCGCCGTTTTACTTTTTTGTCAGCCCCAAGCATCCCGAGATCCGCTCCCGCATTGAAGCAGGCCTGGCGCGCGCCATGGCCGACGGCAGCTACCAGGCGCTGGTAAACCGCATGCCCGCATTCGTGTTTGGCCAACAGATCCTGAATCAATCGCGCACGGTGATTGAGTTGGTGCCGGACTACCGCTGAGCCGCCAGCCAACGGCGATGATCGGAGAAGTGCGCGCGCGCCAGCTGTTCACATTGATGACGGGCCGAATCGCCCACGCTGTTGTCCGCACATTGCACGCGGGGAAAACGCCCGAGACCTGCCAACAACACATACCAGCTGGGGCGCATATACACACTGCCCAGCGGCCCCGCTAACAGGCTGTGAAGATCCTGACCCTGATCCCAACGCGTCAGCAATGCGCGCAAGGCTTCACTGGCGCAGCGCGTGTCGCGCGCCGCCTGCCAATAAGGTTCGTTGCGCCCGGCCAGCAGATAGTGGCCCACAATATAATCCCGCACGCCATCGAACAGCCGGTTGATATGGGCATTGAACGACGCCACCTCCCGAGCCTGAATAAATAATTCAATGGTGGATTGCACCAGCATCAGCGCGGTGGCCTCCAGCGGCTCGACAAATCCCTGCGATAAACCCACCGCCAGACAGTTCCCCTGCCAGTGCTGATGCACCCGCCCCACCGGAAATTGCAGATGCCGCACCGGATGATCAGCGCCCACCCCCGCGTGAGCGCGCAACTCGGCAGCCGCTTGGTCGGGCGCACAAAACCGGCGACTGTACACATAGCCATAGCCGGTGCGCTGCTGCAATGGAATCTGCCAGGCCCAGCCGGCGGTGAGTGCGGTTGAGCGGGTGCGCGCGGGCAAACCTGGCAAGGGCACAGAATCCTGCAACACCACGGCCGCATCATTTAACAGTGCATCGGTGTAAGGGTGAAATCCCACACCCAATCCCTGCTGCAACAACAGGCTGCGAAAGCCGGTGCAATCCAGATAAAAGTCCGCCTTGCATTCCGTGCCATCGGCCAGCGCGAGGCCGGTGATTCTCTGATCATCCGTATGGACCGCGGCTAGCTTTACCGGGCGATACCGCACGCCCCGGCCACAGGCGTGGCGACGCAGCAACGCACTCAGCTTGCCCGCATCAAAGTGATAACCGTAGTCCACCTCGAACGGCAAAGCGTTGGCAGGCGCTGCCGCCAACCCAAGCTCGGCCACCTGTGCCGCCACAAAATAATCCGCTGGCCGCGCATCAACCGCAGCACCCCGGCGGCGCCTATCAGCCTGATGAAAAAATGCATCGCCGGTGTTGAGATCAAGCGCGGAAAAAAACGGGTGAAAATAATCGGGTTCACTGGCAGACCAGCCATCAAACAGAATACCGGCTTTGTAAGTGGCATCGCAGGCGGGCATCCAGTCGGATTCGCAGAGCCCCAATCGGGAAAAGAACCGCTTCAGCAAAGGCGTCGAGCCTTCACCCACGCCAATGGTGGGCGTATCCGGATCTTCAATCAGGGTAATGGTGCAGGCATCGCCCCAGGCGGCCTGCAGCAAACAGGCGGCCATCCAGCCTGCCGTGCCGCCGCCCACAATGGCGAGTGAACGGGGTGGTTTCACGAGTCCAGCAGCAGGCCTGCAATCAGGCTTTCCACCAAATGCATTTGCGCCGAACGGAACAACAGGCGCTGCAACACCCGCTCATCTTCCGAGGGCACCACAAACAAATTGATGTCCGCGTGCATACTCACGGCGTTGTGGTTGTAGCGCGTGAGGCTCAACACCTGAGCGCCGCGCGCGCGTGCCGTGCGGGCCACTTCGGCCAGCGGCTCTTCTCGGCCGAAATCACAAATAATGCACAGCACATCGCGCTCTTCAATGCGCGCAGCCACCTTGCGTTGTAATTCCAGATCCTGATCGAACACCGTCCAGTAGCCCAGCTCTAACAGCTGCAGCGCCAGAAAACGCGCGACGGACACAGACCCTGAACAGGCGGCAATCTGAATGCAGCGGGCGCCGCGCACCGCCTCCACTGCGCGCTGCAGCTCGGCGATATCGTTGATGCGCACGGTGTTTTCCAGCGCTTCCAGTTTTTTCTGGCCGAGTGCTGAGAGCGCGGTGCCGGGATTGGTGAGCAGGCTCACCTCGCCGCCTTCCGGGCGCGTTTCCTGGGCATAGGTTTCATACACCGCCAGCTTCAGGCTGGGGTAACCCTTGTAACCCATTTTCTGGGAAAACTTCACCACGCTGGATTGCGACACACCCACGGCATCGGCCAGCTGTTGCGAGGAGTAGTCGCGCAACAGCTGGGTATTTTCCAGAATAAAATCCGCCAGCTTGCGTTCGTTAACCGATAACTCATCGCGCATGGCCCGCATTTTTAACAGGCAACTCATGGCATTGTGTCCTTAATCCAGCAGTTGCAGGCCGTCGATGCGTTCAATGCCGAGGCCAGGCGTCTGGTTGAGAATAATATCGGCGTCTTTGTAGCTGACACCGCCAATCACCGGATCATATTGGCACAGGGAGGGTACGTCCAGATCCACTTTGGTGACCACGCCCGATTTGGCCGCCGCCACGTGTGCCGCTGCCGACACCCCGATACTGGTTTCCAGCATGCAGCCCATCATGCATTCCACGTCGTACACGCCGGCAATATCGGCAATGCGGATGGCGTTGGCGATGCCGCCGGTTTTCATCAGTTTGATGTTGATGATATCGGCCGCGCGTTGGCGGATCAGATCGATCACTTCGATGGGGCCGAAGGTGCTTTCATCGGCCATGATCGGCGTGTGCACCCGCTCGGTGATGTAGCGCATACCTTCCAGATCGTGTGCGCGCACCGGTTGCTCCACCAGTTCCAGTACCACGCCGGCATCTTCCAGCGCGCGGATCGCGTGCACCGCCTGCTTGGGCGTCCAGCCCTGATTGGCGTCCAAACGCAACAGTGCACGGCCTTCGACCGCGGCATAGATCGCTTTGATGCGCTCCATGTCCAGGCGGATATCTTTGCCCACTTTGACTTTGAGGATTTCAAACCCGCGCTCTACCGCACGCTGGGCGTCGGCCACCATCTTGTCGATGTAATCCACACTGATGGTGATATCGGTGGTCATGCTGTTCTCCCCACCGCCCAGAATTTTGTACAAAGGCGCATCAAAGGATTGGGCAAACAAATCGTACAAGGCAATTTCCACCGCCGCCTTGGCGCTGTAATTTTTCACCATGGCCGACTGGATAATCTGGGTGAGCTGGTTCAGTTCGCCAACATCGCGGCCGATCAGCAACGGTTTGAACACGGTATTGATCGCCTCGATCACCGAGCCGTGGGTATCGCCGGTAATGGCGGCGGTGGCCGGCGCGTTGCCGTAGCCCACGCGGCCACAATCGGTTTCCATGAGTACGATTACGTCTTCAACGCAATCCACCGTGCGGATGGCCGTTTTGAACGGCGTAATCAACGGCACCTTGAGCTTGCCGAGCCGGATATTGGTAATTTTCATCAATTGCTCTCACTCACTTATGGTTTTGATCGCATAGATTGCGTCAATAAAATCCTGTTGTTCATTCAACCGCAGCGGCTTCAACGGCGTCACCGACACACCCGACAAGGTGCCGGTGTACAGTGACTGCTCACCCGCTGCGTTACCGGTGAAATAACTCAAGCCGGTGACATCGTGGATCACGTAGGGCTCACCTTTCACCTCACCGATGTACAACATCACATGGCCGGGGATATAAATCAGATCGCCAATGCGCAACTGTGCAATGGCGGCCAGCTTTTCATCGCGACTGCGGCCATCCAACCACACGCCGGGTGCGAATTTACTGCGCCCCTGCTGGCCCGAATTGCGCGGCATCAACAAGCCCATACTGCGATACACCTCGCCCACAAAGCCGGTGCAATCGCGGCCGTAATAATCGTGCCCCCAGCCGTAACGCTCACCCAGAAATTTGAAACTCTGGCGCAGGATGTTGGCTTCCGTTAACGGCAGCGCGCCCGCCTGTACATCCTGCGAACGCGCGATCAGCGTGGGCACCAGCGCCAGGCTGCCATCGGCATTGCGCACAGGCAGTTGCACAATGTGGCTGGCATACGGGTTCTGGCCATTGACCGAATGCCCCACTTCGGCTGCGCGCAAACGCGGCAAGCTCACGCCCATGTCCAACAGCACGCGCGAACTGCGCGGCTCTTCCGGGTTGAAGTTGGTGTGCACCTGCGCGCCGGTAATCATCAAACGATCAGGCGCATTCACAAATGCCGCCACCTGTTCGCGACTGGCTTCGGCCACGGCAGATTTACGAATCCAGGCGGCGTAGTGATAGTGGCGCACAAACCACCAGTGACCGTCGGCGCTTTCATGCAACAGCGCTACCGCCTCGCCAGGGAACACACCGGATTCCTGAAACCGGTCCAGGTCCCAATCGCCTGCGGCTTTATAAATTTTTTCATCGGTGGGAAAGCTGCGCAGCGCCGCGCGGGTTACCACCAGACCAAAACGCACCGGTATCTTTGCCGGCAGTTGCTCCGCGCGCGCCGCCGATTGCCAGCGGGCCCAATCTGCCTCAGTGACCGCTTCGCCGGTGCGGAAAAAACGGGGGCTGCCGGCTTTGCTGCTGACGCCAGACAACCACCTGGCCAATTGCGTGCCCGACAGCGCATCACCGAGCGCTAACGGGTCCATCAGGTAAGGGTCGTCCGCCAGATTACGGGCATTCCACTGCGCCAGCCGCGCCGGACTCAGGCGCACACCGTCGGATGCCCCCGCCAGCCAATAGGCCGGCGCCAGCATGGACTCCTCCACACCTGGCACGTCGGTACTGAATGATTGCGCCACGGACCCGCAGGCCCAGGCCAGCAGCCATGCTGCCAACAGGGTTCTCATAATGTCGCCTTTAATAAATCACCCGCAGGCTCTGGCATTGGACAGCCTGTGCGGGAACATACAGCAAGAATACATTATTCATAGCACCACAACAACGAAGAATAATTACTTCAATGGAAATTTTGGTGGTTAGGCGCATCTTGTTGGAGCGCGGGGCGGCCATCCGCTTCCCAGCCGCGAAGGGTTTGGCACCTGGTCCATTCGCGGCTGGGACGCGGATGGCCGCCCCGCGCTCCCACAGGGAAGCGGATGCCCGCCCCGCGCCCCAACAAAAAAAGCCGGCACAACGCCGGCATCAGAAGGGCCACTGGAGAGGAGGAACAGAAGCCAAAAAAGGCCCCGAAGGGCCGAGGGAAATCAGAACTTGTAGTTGGCACCCAGGAAGAAGCGGCGGCCGTTTTCCCACTCACTGCCCTGCAAAGTAGGACCATCGGTAAGTTCAAACACATCGCTCACGGTTTCATTGGTGAGGTTCAATGCTTCCGCCCGCAGGGTGAGGTTTTCGGTCACGTAGTAGCTGAACTGCGCATCCAGTGAAGACTGCTTGTCGCGGTACAGCTTGCCTACACCAGTCTGGGCACTGAAGTATTCAGACCGGTAGTTGTAAGCCAGGCGCGCGCTCAGCAGATTGTTTTCAAAGAACGCGCTCAGGTTCGCCATGTGCTTGCTGTTACCCGGCAGCGTGGCGGTGGTGCCATCCACCAGCGTGGCATCACCCACGTCGGTGAAGGTGTAGTTCGCCACCGCACCAAAGCCGTTATCGAAGGTGTATTGCAGCTGGGTTTCCACACCCGAGAGGCTCACTTCAGGCCCGTTCTGCGGCCGCGACATGGACGGGATGTTGATCACGCCATCGGGCGTTACCACATTTTCCTCGCGGATTTCGGTAAAGATGTAATCGGAAATGTCCTTGCGGAACAGGGTGGCTGCGGCCACCGCACCTTCAGCAAAGTACCACTCCATACCCAGGTCATACTGGTTGGCGCGGTAGGGTTCCAGGTTGGGGTTACCGCCGCTGCCGCGACCGGATTCCGGCGTGACCGAGACTGACGACGTCAGCTGGCTGGGGCTCGGGCGGGCAATCACTTTTGCCGCCGCGGCACGCAGCACCATGCTGTCGTTAATGTCCCAGGCCAGGTTCAGGCTCGGCAATGTATCGGCGTAGTTGGCTTTCACCACATCGTAGACGTAATCGCCTTCGGCACTGGAAAAACTCCAGGCGCCGGAATCGGTGTCGGTGGTGACATAACGCAAACCCACGTTACCGCGAATACCGGAGTCTTCGTGGGCGAAGTTGGCCTGCACATAAGCCGCATTCACTTTTTCCGAAATATCAAAAATGCTCGGGTACCACACCTGGTTACGTTTGGCACAGGTGGCGGTTACACCGTCCGCGCAATCAGGCAATGCGCCAAAGTAGGCATTGAGCTTGGCACGGTCCGGATCAAAATAGGCGGACGGGCCAAAACCGGTTTCGCTGTGCAAACCAGAGACCACCGCCCCGCTCCAGAAATCAGCCGCATCGCCAAAACCATCGGGCGCCATGTTGGCCGCGGTGGTGCGCAAGCGGTCCTGAGTGATTTCACGGTCGCGCAGTTTGATACCCACTTCAATTTCGTTAACAGGACCAAATTCCACATCAAATTGCGCATCGGCCTGGGCGTAGTTTTCCGCGTCGGTCATCACAATGCGCGATTCGAAATAACCGTTCAGAATCAACTCGTCGGCGGGGTTGGTAATCCAGTCGCTGTTGTCAAAGCTGGCGCTCGGGCGGCCGGCGTTGGTGTAAGTCCAGGACACGCGGTCGTCGTTCGGGCGGTTGAAGAATTCGTAGAAGTCGTCGTTGGCTTTGCCTTCAGAAGTGGTACGACCCACCTGGCCGTGCAGGCGGATGCCATCCATGTCGTAGTTCAGGTCCAGGTCCACCACATCGGTGTCCATGCTGGAGCCATCGCGATAAATCACATCGTAGGCCACATGTGCCGGCGCCAGGCTGCCGTCGATCTCGGACGAGGTCACCACACCGTTGGCATCCACCTGGGTGTTGGTGCCGCCATCGCGCACCGCGTTGCGGGCCAGTGGCAGGAAGTTCTGGTTCATGTTGCTGGCACCCAGTTCAGAGGCCAGGTAATGCAGGGTGGCATCAAACGCTTCGGTGGGCTTGTACTGCACCGCCAGATCCACGCCGCGGCGCTCGCGCTGCTGCTGGAACAGGGCGGAACCCAGACCCCAGGGTACATAAACCGATTCACCGGTGTCTTGTGCCGTAGTGGGCACATAGTTGGCCAGCACTTCGGAACCGTGGCGCTCGACGGTGCGGTCCTGGTACACCAGTGAACCCAGCACGCCAATGGTGCTGTCGTCATTTTTCCAGGAATAGAATGCCGAGGCGGAAGGATCCCACTCGCCCGGCAGCTCGCTGTATTGGGTTTCCAGGCTCAGGGACGCGGTGCCCGATTCCAGGTCCAGCGGCTTGCGCGTGCGCAGGATAATGGTGCCGCCGAGCGAGCCTTCGTCGATGCGCGCTTCGGGTGACTTATATACCTCGGCACTGGCAATCAGGTCTGACGGCAGCATGGCGTAGTTAAAACCGCGCGACAGGGCCGACAGCACCTTCCACTCGGAGGTGGCCACGGTCTGGCCGTTCAGCAGGGTGATGTTCTGGGAACTGTCGGTACCGCGAATGGACACCCGCTCGCCTTCACCAAAATCGCGCGAAACCGACAGACCCGGAATGCGCTGCAGCGCCTCGGCCACGTTTTTGTCCGGGAACTTGCCAATGTCTTCCGCGGTAATGGCATCTACCACCGCGCCGGCAAAGCGCTTCATGTTCACGTTCTGTTCCAGGCTGGCGCGGATACCCACCACCTGCACTTCTTCGATGGCCTGCGCCTCGTCATTGGCCAGCACCTGTGGCGCCGACGCCAGTACACCCAGACCCAGCAGGGTGCGGTTGGCCAAGCGGATGGCCTGCTGCAGCGTATTGTTCATTTCTCGGTCCCGTTTGTTGTTATAGGGGGCAGCTGGACAACGTTGTCCAACTGGACGAATAAATTATTCGTTGAATTTCACCTTGTCAAGAATTATTCTTTAAGTGGATTGCTAAAAGGAATTT
Organism: Simiduia agarivorans SA1 = DSM 21679; assembly: GCF_000305785.2. NCBI lineage: Bacteria > Pseudomonadati > Pseudomonadota > Gammaproteobacteria > Cellvibrionales > Cellvibrionaceae > Simiduia > Simiduia agarivorans. The sequence continues at coordinate 1,716,471 of NC_018868.3, forward strand.
TTTATTATGTTGCGCCCGACCCTCTGGCTGGCGGCCCTTTGCCTGTGTGCCTGCCAGACCAGCCCCTACTCGCTGGAACATCACCCCTCGGAAAACACCAACGACCGGGTACGCTTTCTGGTGCTGCACTACACCGCCATCAACTTTGACCGCTCCCTGCGCGCGCTCACCCTGCCAAGCGGCTCCCCGGTGAGTTCCCACTACCTGGTGCCGGAATCCAACGACCCCAGCTATCCGCATGCAGATCTCCGGGTGTACAAACTGGTGGATGAAAACAAACGCGCCTGGCATGCAGGGCCCAGCGCCTGGGAAGACCGCGAAGCCCTGAACGACCAATCCATCGGCATCGAAATCGTCAACCTCGCGCACTGCCACCCGCCCATGGAAACCGGCACCGACAGCCTCTGCTTCTTCCCAGATTTCGATCCGGTGCAGATGCAGCTGGTGGCCGGGCTCGCCAAAGACATTCTCGTCCGCTACCCGGACATAACCCCCACCCGCGTAGTGGGTCACGGCGACATTCAACCCTTCCGCAAAAACGACCCCGGCCCCCGCTTCCCCTGGCAATGGTTGGCCGCCCAGGGCATTGGCGCCTGGCCCGATGACGACAAGGTACTGGCCCACTACCGCGCACTCGAAGCCGCGCCAGCGCCAGTGCTGAACGAATGGGTCAACAAACCCGATCCGGAAAATCCCACCCCGCTGCCCGAACCCACGCCCGACGAACGCCAGTTCGCCCACTGGCTTGCCGCCTACGGCTACGGGATAAAACCCTGCGAAGCCAACCTGTACGAAATCCAGCGCTACACCCGCGCGTTTCAATACCACTTCCGGCAGCACAAGGCAGATGGCCTGTCGGATTTGCATACGCGGGCGTTGTTGTTGGGGTTGTTGGAGGAGTATTGGCCGGAAGTGGATCTTAGCGGGATGGATCAGAACGCACCTGCAGCATGCCCCGATTAAACCCATAGGCCAGAGCGATAACTGCCGACTTGCAGCGACTGGCATGTCCGGAGGAGCATAAGCGCAGTAGCCACCAGCCGGGATCGGTTCGGTAAAGAACAGAAAGACAAGGATGACAACGCATGAAGCGGATATTCACACTGACTCTCTGCCTGTCGGCGACCTCCTATATTGGCTGGACGTTAAACTCGGACGGCAAAACGCCGGCACAGGACGAATCCATCAATCAGGGCACTCTGGCAGAAGCCAGGACGGCATTGCCGCGCCGGCAGCAACCAGGCGCCGATTGGGTGGCACAGTCATCAGATCCGGCACCCGAAACACCACTGACGGCTACGCCTGATACAAGCGCGGGAATAAGCGAAACGCAATTGCCGGCTGAATCCGCTCAGGCGGCTGAGTCCACACCCTTACCAATCCCCATATCCCGTGCGCTGATCAATCATGACGAGGCGGGCAAAGCAACCAGCCTGAATCTCGATGTGGCAAAAACGCTTTTAGACGAGGAATTCCAGCTATTGCTGGATGAGTTCTCGCGATCCAACACCGAACTAAGCGCCCGCAATCGGTACCAGCAACATGAAGCCCTGAGCAGTATCAGCAGCTTATCGACGGCTAATCTGGAAGCGCTGGAATGCAACGACTCTCTCTGCGTTGCCTGGATTACGCAGTCCGCGACAAATCAGGAACTCATCGCCGAAGCAGTAAAAGATCGCTTAACCAGTAACGCCGTGCTGTATAACTGGCAGGGAAAAGGCAGTGGTATGAACCCGGATTTGTATGTGCTGTTCAGCGCAAAAGAAAGCATCAAAGGTTTTAAGTTCAAGAAATGCCAGCCTGAGTCTGGCTCAACGTGTGAAGACCCCGGTAAATAGCGAGAAAAAGACCCCTATGAAAAGATCCTCGTGGCACGACCAGCAGGAACCGAACTACAAAATCTACGTCGGTAAACTCCGAATTGTCTGCATCCTTTTCATTATGCTTGCCGCTGTACCACTAAATGCGCTATCGAGTGATTTATGTGATACAGAAGCACTCAAATCTGAACTAAAAATCCGGGCAGATAAAGATCAACACCTACGAAAGAGCTGGAAACCGGGACTGAAGCTCAGTGACGACACCATCCTCCAGGACATTCTGGCTCTGGAAAAAAGCAACGCCGTATATATTCCCGACTTATTGCAAAAATGCGGATGGCCGAAAAAGTCGGTGGTAGGCGAGGATACTGCGCTGCACATATGGCTTCTGGTTCAACATTTGGACAACCATCTGCATATTCAGAATCAGGCAGCCGTGAAAATGTGGGAGGCGGTCGCACAGGGCGAGGCATCAAACGGATCATACTCCGCTTTGATCGACAGAAACCGACGAAACTCCAACCTGCCACAAGTCTACGGATTTCAGACCTATAACATGAAAGACCGCATAGAGTTCTATCAGATAGTCACACCAGGGCTCATTGATGAAAGGCGCAAACGTATAGGGCTTCCTTCCTTCTATTGCTGGACGCTTCAGCTTTCAGGCATACATCCTGACTTAGAAATGGAATGGCCACAGGGTGTACCTTACAAGCCAGAGCAATGCGATACAAAGTAGATGGCCAGGTCATACAGTAATTGCATGATCACAGAAATCCCTATTACTGATGTGATGGATAATTGGGGTCAGATAAGAATTATGGCATCAGATTCAACATCTGAGGCCCAAAAAACATTCCCCTGGCGCCGCGCGAGATCGCTTGATATATTTCTTGGTTACAGTTCGCCTGGCGATACAGCGTGGATTTCGCTTTGCTTAATCCACCCTACGGCATCCGATTAAAAGCCAAGATTTCGGTGACTGTTTACTTACCTATCCAACACCTATTCCGCCCTATAACGGATCGCCTGACAACGGCCGCAAAACCTGAAAGCACACCATATTTACGACCTACTTGTACCGCCCCTGCTCCAATATACTGCGCTTCGGACAAGCGACCACCGGATAAGCCGGATTAATAGTGATCAGCGAATAGCTAACTTGACGGCAGGCAAATAATTACTTAAATGAACTGACAACCACACTTCATCCTTTGGCGCGCAGCGGAAAAGGTCTGAATTCATGAATAAATTGATAATTACCTTAATACTACTGGCATTCCAGCTTCAGGCTATGGCTTCCATTTATGGCCCGGAAATCCCCATTGTGGTTGGCGCCAAGCTCGACAGCAACAGTGTGGATTTCAGCTTTTACTCACGGAATGGCGAATCCTACGCTCTTGAGGAAAAATATGGCAAAGAAATGAAAGAGGCAACGACCGAGATCATCAATCGTTTCGGACTCCAGGGAAATTATATTCCGGAGCAGGAGCCGATAAATAAGCCAACCATAGTCTTCTTTTTATCGATCGAGTCACAACGCATTCCTTGCACAGAGAAGCACCAGAATTTTATTATTATTGAAGCGAAACTGATGCGGCGGGTTAATTTTATAGCTAATGGCATAATCCATGAAATCGAAGTCACGGTGTTTGAAGAACAAGGAAAAAGGCTATTACCATCCGATAAGGCAGATTTTTACCCGCATCTGATACGTGAGCTCGAGACACAGGCCAATACTATATTGAGAATTATCCAGGCATCCAATAAGTAACCCTATTGCAGAGTCAGGAATTCAGACACCTTGAAAAACTGACACTGAAGATACTGACATGACGATGATCGGGGTTAGATAAGAGCAATCGTATCAGTTTCATCATCTGAGCCCCGAAAAACGCTTTACCGGCCCCAGCATGAAATCGCTCGATTTTCTTCTTGGATACGGCTCGCCTGGCGGCACATGGTGGATTGCGCTTTGCTTAATCCACCCTACGAGAGCGGTCAACACCATAAAAAAAGGGGGCATTGCCCCCGTTGCTCGAGCAGAAAACTGCTACTTATTCTGCGCGGCTTCGCTGATTAGCCGGCCTTTCTCATCCGTATCAATCAAACCATCGCGGGCAGCTTTGTTTACCACGCGGGTTACGCAGCTCATGTATTTGCCGTGACTTTTGGCTTTCCAGCTGTCGCACTCAACCGCCATCGTTTGGGTCACGCTGCAGCCTTCGCCGTCGACATTGGCATTTAGCGGGGTTGATGGGCACAGGTCGAGTGAATCGATGACGCCATCGGCATCTTCATCTGGCGGCACGCAGCTGTTATCCAGTTTGACCAGGGTTACGTGGCCGGTCAGGTCTTTGGTTACGGTAAGGCCCGCATCATTCACGGTGAATTCAGTCAGGCCACCGGCGTCGCCATTAATGCGGTAGTTGCCGTTGGGCAGGTACACCGTCGCCGGGTATCGGGCCGGGGCATGGGAGTGAAACCAGTAGCGGTGCGTGGACGTAGGCGTGAGGGCGACTTTATTCAGACCGCAGGTTTCGTAGCCTACCGTGGTGACTTTCCGGCCATTGGCCTCGGTGGCAACGGACCGGATCTTCAGGTGGCCATTCACCGCCACATTGCCTGCCTCATCCAACGCGAGGTCACCAAACTTTTTGTTCACGTCGTTAAGTGCCACCACCAGAAATTCGCTGGCAGCCGGAATATGCACACTGAAATCCTGCTGGGATGCGGTGAATTCACGGAAACCCGCGTGCAGAATATTTTCGTTGAAATCGCTTTCAGTCAGTTCACTGGAATTCACCGTCACCTGCGGAATGGCCTCCACATCAAAGCTCAACGTCTGGGTTGCGGCGTCCCACAGCAGGTGTTTATCGGCACTTACATTCATGCCCTCGTCTACGGTGATGGTGCCATACCAATCCAGATTACCGCGGGAGATGTATTTGTAGCTACCTGGCGTGAGGTGTAGGTAATAGTCGTTGCGCCGGCTGGCACTTTCGCCACCCACCTCATAAATACCCGTGAGTACATTCAGCTCGTCGGCCCGGCGGATATTGATTTTTGCGAGGCGGGCGATATCGATCCGCACGTCGCCGCCGTCCTGAAACAGAAAACGGTTATCAAAGCTCAGCTGGCCATTGGCAATGGTCACAGTACCAAACGCACTGCCCGCATTGCGGAATCCCACCGAGTAGCTACCGTCCGGCAGGTAGAAAGTCACCAGGTCGCCCCGGATGGCATTATTTATACCCTGGACGTTATAGAAAATATCCAGCAGGCCGCCATTAATATCGCCAAAGTGAATGGCCGTGCGGGTCAGTTTGCTCACATCAAACGCCAGCGTATGGGTATTGCCATCGAATACCAGGGCGCCAGAAGTCGCTGTGAGTAGGTTGTTTTCGATACTGAAGGCGCCATAGAGGTAACTGTTTGCCGTGGTGAGCTGATAGTTTCCGTCCGCAAGCTCCAGGGATTGCGTGGCATTGATGGAGATCCGCTTGGTGCCATCCTGCAATATGACAGAGGCATAAGCGCTGACCGGTGCCGACAGGTTATCCCGGTTAATGGTGACATTGGCCGCGAAAGTGGCGGCGGAAAAAAACGAAAGCGTCGTCAATACAGTGGAGACCAACCGCATGCTTAACATAATTATTCCTTTTATGAATCGGTAGATGCGAGCGACCCGAACGGGCGACCCAGGCCCTGCTGCAATGCGCCTCAGCACCCCAGACTACAGAAGGCGCACCCATGACCTTCTACCCCCAAGCCCCGGATAACGCATCCACAGCAGCGCAGCCATGCTACCGCCAACCATGTTGATTTGCACGCCAAAAAGCCTAGCCCCTTGAGCGTGGGTACGACCTTGAGAGCCGGCTCGAGATAACAACCGCAGAGCGGTTTTTATTGCGGTCGTTTAATGCAAGTCAAACCGCTTTCCATCGACATCACTGTGACGCCTGCTGTTCGTCCAGTTTGTATTGCGCCATTTTCAGGTAGCGGTTGGCATCCTCCACCAGGCTTGCGTTGTGCGCCCAGTTGGCCGCATTGGCGAGGTAAGCTGCCGCGTAGTCATAGTGTCGGGCTTTGAGTAAATACTTGCCGACAAAGAAATTCACGTAAGCGCTGGACGGCATGCGGTTGCCCAGCTCAATGGCTGAATCAATCGCCGCCTGATACTGTTTACTGTTCCAATAGATTTCTGTGAGCATACGGTAAGTGTCCGGGTGCGGTGCTTTGCTGTTGGCCTGCTCAAGCAAGGCTGTTGCAACCGGCAGGCGGTGGGCCTGATCGGGTTGAAAGGACATCAGCCCAAGCATGGCCCGGGCGGTGAGCCGCTGCACATCCGGGCGATTCTCTGTAAGGTTCTTGTCCACCAGCGTTTCAATCAAGGTTTGCGCCGGGCCAAACGCCTGCGCAGCAATATGGTTATTGGCCTGCACCGCCAGCGCAACCGGATCGTTGGATGCGAGCGCAGCTTTCAGCAGCTCATCCGCAAGAGACGCGGTCTCCTCCCGACGGATGACCAGGTCATACAGCTTCATCCCCATTGCATGCGGCGATACGGTGGTTTTTTTGTAGCTGAACTCGGGCTCTTCATGTTGCAATGCCAGCACACTGATCCGGCGTTTGCCGGCGTACTGCTTTATTTCGTCCGTCATTTGCTCAAGCGTCACATCGAATGCTTCGGCAAACGCCTGCTCGGAGGTTTTACCTTTGCCCACCAAATGAAGGTAATTGCTCATCTGCCCAATGCGATTGGGAAAGCCGTTCAAGTGGCCCAGGTTCAGGTAATGGGTCAGCAGCCAGGAGGACGCATAGTGCCGGGCAATGTAGTTATCGCTTGAGGATTGCGTCACATCAAAATCCAACACATCTTCCAGCGGCAACAGACCACCCCGGCTCCAGGGGCCGCTCTGCAACCAACTGGCCCGTATTTCCGGAATAGCACCCACCAATAGCTTCCCGCGCTTGACCTCCAGCGTCGAGAAAAACTCGGCGATGCCTTCGTCATACCAACGCGGATAATTCTGACCACTCAGCGCACGCACCAGATAATGCATATACTCGTGTTTCAGGACTTCATGGGTACCAATTGATGCACGACGGGACGCCTTGTACATCACCAGTACCGGAGAGAGATCAATTTCTGTGTAGAATCCGGCGGTGTGGGCATTGCTCACCAGCTGTTTGAAATCGCTGCGACTATCGAACAGAAACACGGTAAAAGGTGTAAGGGAATCACCCAGATCATCTTGCCTGCTTTGGGTGACCAGGTTTTTGAGGCGCAAAAATTCAGTGAGCGTTTCCTGCACATAATCTTCATCGCTATTGGAATAGACCACAAACTGATCCAGCTGGTAGCGGTGCCAGTCTTCCAGGTCGAAATCTGCATAGGCACACAACGAAAACACCATCGCACCTAAGACGGGCACAACACGACGGACGATGAAACAGATCAAGGCAGAATACACGTTACAATTCCTTTGTAGCATTTATTATTTATTGGTCCGACGAACGACTGAAAATGCATCATATAGCAAAATCGGGGTCAAAATCGTGGGCAGAAAAGAATTTTGACATAAAATTCGTCATTCTAAACTTCGATAATGCTTCCCATATTCGGCATGATATAGCTTTTTTTATGACTGTAGTTTACCTGTCGATAATTGGTGGATTGCGCTTTGCTTAATCCACCCTACCAAACCACTGCCAACCTGAACTTATTTATGTGAAGGCAAGAATACCTGCGCAGGTCTTAAATTAGGCGTTTCACAACGATCGCCGTACAACAAACACATTGAAGCATGAATTAGGGCCGGGTCATCCCGCAACACATCAGCCATAAGTTCTTTAATCAATCTACTTTCGTTTCTGAATTTAGCCAATTTCAACCACAATTCACGAACACGATCAGGCCCTATTCCCTGAAGCCAATAGAAAAAGGATTCACCGCAAACATAGTGATCGGCCCGGCGTGAAAGTTCATTGATGTGAGCTTCACCCATAAGGGCTTTACAGCGTGAGATTTGGTCACTACGCCTTTGTTCGTACAATTGGGCTGATATAAGACCCAGTGACAGCAGCGTTTCTTGTGCCAGAAAATTCGCACCCCCCTCGATCAACCAGTCTTCGCTTGCAAGATTGGCATTCCAGAGGTGCGATACTTCATGGGCGAGCAGCGTGATCGCCTTTAAGTGAAGCCCCGGTGATGTTTTGTGCCAGCCATCACCCACCACATTGATCACCAACTGACCGCCTACCACCCCGCCATCGATACGGGTCTCATCGGCAGACTGCTGGTAACCCACCAGAACGAAAGGATCTTCATCGAGGGAAGTTTCAAAGTATTCCCGGAAATAGTTGAGCAATACTGGCAACTGCGCTTTATACAAGCTGTACAACCAGTCGGGCAATTCAGAGTCCAGCAGCACTCGCTGCTGCCCCACCTCACTACCTGCCTCAACCAAAAGAGCGTAGTTGCGATACTTATCAGCGACATGCAGATTTTCTCGGGGCTTATCTCCACTCGGCAGCACAACCGACTTGCCTGCAACTGGTTCTATTTGCAGATCCACATCGAAGGTGGAAATATCCCGCCAGAGTCCTTCAGTCTTTAAAGCCGCAGGCAGGTAATGGCCCTGATAGATCGCCATGCCCTGGTCAAAATTAACAAACGGCGTATAAAACCCACCATAGACCAGATCAGACTCAACTCGGATTTCAGCGCCGATCTCTTGCACTGGCGCGTCAAAAACCAGATCAATCAGCTGATAGTCAAATACCCCGATCACCGGCTTCCATTGATCGTGCACGAAATGAAAGGGAGTAGATGAGAAACGAATCGCCTGCACGGGGCTGCCCAATATCCATTTCACATGCAACAGGTTGTCAGACGGAGTGAGCAAGATACTTAACCTATCCCCGGGTTCAGCTTTTACGCATAGTGATAATCCCAAGAAGACCAGTAAAACCAACCGTCGTCCATAATCGCTCATATTGATCTGCCAATCCTTTTAGCCAAAATAATGTATTACAGCCAGCCTGATCTACGGAATCATCAGTCAGCTTTTCGATTTATTACGGCAAAGACCTTTCGTCGAACCGAGCCTGAATCCAGTCCGCTCAGATCCAGATATATATCCGGGACCAGCGGTTCATTGTTGCCACGTAAACGATTGCGCCAGACCTTCAGCGGCATCTGCAAGCGGTTTCCGCTCGGCAATACCACGGTTGGAGCGCTCATATAGAGACTATCTGCCGCCGTCGTTTCCCCTACATGCAAAGAACCCGGTGTAGCCCGGATCATGTCAGCAAAATCCAGGCAAGCCGATACACAGGCACCATCAGTGAGCAACACCAAAGCTCCTTTGAAATTTCTGGGCGCAATGTTCATACGCTCAAAGTCCTGCAGGTTCCATCGGGCATTGGAATTGTAAACCAGCCATGTGCGGCCAGCTTGCTTCGCCTCCAGCATTGCCGTTTTCAATTTGCTGAAGTAATCTGCCTGCAGGCCCTCCCGACCAGGGTCTTCCGATAGCCTGCTCAACATGTCATTGATTCGGTCAAGACTGTAATCAGAAATTCGCCATTGGGCATATGCCATCGGGAGTTGCGAACGCTGCGCTTCTGTCATCTCAATACCACCGGTCACCGCAGTGAATATCGCCTCGCCGAATAAACTGCTTCCACCTTTATTTCCTCGCACGTCAAACACGACGGATTGGAAACCCTCGAGCTCCACAAGTTCTTCGATCATTGCATTGAAGCGCGCCAGCTTTGCGCCCTCCAGCGTAAAGCTGGGCAAGCCGATCCAAAGCACGCCATCTTTGAGTTCATAACCACTACTCGCCCTATTTGATTGGGGGAGCGTGGAAACATACCAGTCAAAAAAATCGTTGGAGGATACTGACCGCTGCTGAAACGCCACTGTATTTGATGCGCCTGATTCCGAACCAAAGGTGCAATTTTCAAAGTTCATCTCTGGACTGGTTCTGAGAGAAAACCCTTTTACCGCCGCTCCGAGCGCTCTGCCCGGATTCGCCGTGAAATTCTGATACGGCACTAGGTAGTTCAGTAGAATATCCTGCGCACCCACACCATCGCAGGCTAATAACTCGTCGCCTAATCCAGGCAAAAGCCCGTTCCAGCCAGGCATATGACTGGTAACCATCAACTTGCCCTGATCGTAGCCGAGCGAAAATCCAGCAGTGACAATATTATTACCAATACGCCGGATGTCGTCTGAAATATTTAAATGCGCATCGCGAAATCCATTGAGAAAATAGCGCATCACGCCCAGGTACGTATCGTAATCCACCACTTGTGGAATCAGCATCCCCGCACGAGAGTACTGATGTGCAAGCAAATCAGGGAATTGTGGATTCTGTTCATCTATGTAACCAGGGTGACCTGCCTTTATATAGGCATACGCTGCGTCCAGATCTTGCTTGAGAACCGACTGCCATAGTTCGCTGCTTTTTGCAGAACTGGACGTGGCAACCAACAGACAAACCCAAAACAGATAGATCACGGCTGACCGCTCATTGTGTCGTCTTATCCTAACCATGTTTTTTTGTTTCGAGCATTTGCAACCACTCATTACTGACAACAGTCAGGTGTTTCCGTTCGGCATGGAAAAACCTACCACTCAATTGCATCCATTCATTTCCACGAGTTAGCCAGAGATATAGCCTCTTCCGCTTCTTTTTCCAGTGCTTCACTGTGGGTACGGGCTTTTACCCGACCGTAGAAGTAACGTGTATAGTCCGGATTCTGCATGGCTTTCATTATCCGAGCCGCCAACAATGTTGCGTGCCAACTGCCCGGTACTCGCTCCACCAGCTGCTGCAGGGGCTGAACCAGTGATCGGAAGTCTTCCTGAACGAAGTAGATTTTCACGCGCAAGTAAAGAGATTGAATCGACTCGCTGGCAGGATCCAGCGGATGCATATCAATGAGTTGACGCGCCATGCCGATATGTCTGCCGGCTTCAGGCGCATCTTTGCCCGTGACATAGAGGCCGTAATGATATTCAGACAGCAGGTAAGTAAGCTCATGCATTTCAGGTTGCTGTGCGCGGATCATCAGCCGTTCCAGGTCGCTATCTGCAATGGGCTTTGCTGCATAGCCAGACACAGCCGCCCACTGTGCTTCCACCAGCACATCCGAATTCAGGTAGGGCAGCAATAATTGTTCGCTGAGCGCAAAATCACTACGACCCCATGCCAGATAAGACAGCCGCCGAGCCATGTCGGGCGCTGACAGAGCACGCGCTTCTAGCGCCACTTTCAAATTGGGAACCTTCACCGACAGACCCGGCAAAGTCCGGTTTCGGGCGTAGCGTTTCAGGTTGCCATCCATGTCTTTTGTGCTTTGCCCAAATGCAACCTGAAAGGCCTGGAAGTCGTCAGCCCCGTGGTTAAGTAACGTCAGGAAGCCCGCAATGGCTTTACGGTGGTCCGGTTCACCCGCAAGATAACCGAAGGAGAGGTAGTGACTGAACAACCACGCTGATGCGTAATAGCGACCTATATATTCTGGGTGACGTCCTGCTACAGGCTGCATTACCAGTAGGTCCTCTACAGGCAGAATTACACGCCGCTTCAACCATTGCTCCCGCATTTCCGGTATGAAACCAAATACAACCGTATCGCCTTCTACTTTTGCCGTAGACAGCACCTCGGCCATGCCCTCGTTGTACCAGCGGGGATAGGCACTGTCTGCATTTAACGCTACCAGATAGTGGACGTATTCGTGCAGGAGCACCACCAGCTGGTGATCCGCATTGGTTGGCCCCACCACGATGATAGGCTGGCCGTTATCATCAAAGTAGAAGCCTTTGGTAGTCCGCCTATTGGCGTAATCACTGAACTGGGATTTACTATCGAAGTAGTAAATATGAACTGGCTCCTCATTGTTAGTGCGATCATGCAGACCTAGCAGCAAGCGAGCGGCGCTATCGAATTGCGCTAACAAAGAAACAAAACGGATCACCTTATTTTCAGGCCGATCCGAAAAAACCAGATACCCCGGGGCCCGATACTCAATCCAGCCGCTGGCATCCGCAAAGCTGGAGGACCCGAAGCATAAGACAAAAAGCACACAAAGAGTTTTACGAATTAGACGTTTCAAATTTTTTCCCTGGTATAAAACGAACATTTCCATTTCCCAATCAAAGGAACGGGCTTGCTAATTCCTGCATGCTTCATCTGAAAATTTTTTCACCCTTTCCGCTAACAAACCCGACGAAGCCGGCAATGAGTGGTATGTTGGAGTTTCCTGCTCAATTGCCAACTTCATCAGGGAGAACCGCCCGCCGCTCAGATAGTGATCCCTGTTACCCCGGCTGCGGCCGACAATTTCAACAAAGGACTGTTCAAACGCGAAAGGATCCGCACTACCATTACTCAGTAGTGTCAGGTATTTATCCAACGACTCCGAAAAATCATCCTCGCCATTGATTGGTCCCAGTGTGAGAAAGTGGGAAAACAGCCAGGCTTTGGTAATGAATCGTTTTTGGCCGCCGGCTGTAAGCGTGTCGTGTGCATCGGTACGAACCAGGTCACTGAGCGGCATAGTCAGGCAATACTCAACATTACGCCACAAGGCTTTGGGTATTTTCCCTACTATGACCGACTCTTTATCAAAATCTGTCGTTGCCAGTAGCTCCGCCATCCCCACCCGGTACCAATCGGGATAGCGCATCTGCACATCGCTAATCATCAGGTTTCTTATGTAGTCACGGAAAAGTGACAATCTGGCGCGATGATTATAATCACCATAAAGCTGAAACATTTGCGGGTCACCGGGATGTGCAGAATATGCCTCCGGATTTGAGCAAGCGTGAGCAGGTAAAGAGACCGAGGAAAACAAGACTGTAAACGACAAAGGTTCGAATGGTTCCGGGATTCGCAAGATAGCCCGGGCAGCGCGATCGAAGCGTGAAAGCTCATCTACCAATCTCAACACTTCTTCTACAGGCTGGTCTGATAACACAGTAGATCTGCCTATCGAGTACTCGCTCCATTGAGGCTCGGCTGCATGTCCATTGAGGCAAAATTGCCACAAAACCACTGCTATAGCCCACGCATTCCGCCACATATTTTTTATTCCTTTAAAAAAAACGGCGGTTAAACAACCGCCGGTCAAGAGAGAACACATCATGAGAAGAAACTGTTAAACCTTTTGTGCCACCTGCAACCCCGGCCACGCGCCTTGTGCATACCAATTGCCGAAGGCCTTTTCCACCTGATACCCCACCGCCATCACATCCATTTCCCGGTAAGGGCGGCCGACAATTTGCACGCCGGTAGGCACGCCGTTAGCGCCGAAGCCGGAGGGCATGGAGAGCACCGGGCAACGGCTTAAGGTGTTGAACGGGTAAGTCATGAACCAGCCTTTGATGGGCTCCACCAATTCACCATCCACGCGCATCTGATCTTTTGCGTAGTCGTAATTGGCCGGCACCTGAGTGGTGGCTGTGGTGGGGCATAACAAAATCGCGTAGCGCTCGAACACTTTGGCGAGTGCGGTCCACATGTGCTGGGCGTAGCGGTCGGCTTCGAGCACGTCTTCCAGGGTGACCTGATCGGCCAGCTCTAAATAGCGGCGGGCGTAGCTGGTCATGAGCGATCGCTGTTCGGATTTGCCGTATTTTTCCCGCACCAAAGTGCCGAGCAGGCTGCCCTGATGCACTTGCGCGGTGCGGATACAGCGCTCGTCCCAATCGATTTCCACCAGGTCGACGGTAGCGCCGAGGTCGCGCAGACGTTCAGCAAAGGCGAGCGTATTGCGGCGCACATCGGGTTCCAACCGGTAGAAACCCAGATCGAGCGACAGCGCCACTTTAACGCCAGCGAGGCTCGGGTATTCCGCCGGCAGAAACGGATCGTCAGGTAAAAATGAGGTGATGTCGGCCGGGTGCGGGCCGGCTACCTGGTTGTACATCAACACCAGGTCGGCAATGTTGCGCGCCATTACGCCGTGGTGCACGTAGGGATCGGCATTGTAAGGCGGCATTTCCGGCACCCGGCCGTAAGCCGCCTTCAGCCCTACCACGCCACACATGCTGGCGGGAATGCGGATGGAGCCGCCGCAATCGGTGGCATTGGCAAGGGTGGTGGTGCCGGCGGCGAGCATGGCGGCCGAGCCGCCGGAACTGCCGCCCACGGTGATAGCGGTATTCCACGGGTTGCGGGTAACGCCCCATAAATCCGACCAGGTGAAACCAGCGCTGGAAAATTCCGGCGCGGTGGAGCGCGCGTGCACGATACCGCCGGCGGCCAGCAGCCGCTCAGGCACCGGGTCGGTCACATCGGCCACATTGTCCTGCATCAGGCGCGAGCCGTTGGTGGTGACCTGCCCTTCTATATAGGTCTCGTCTTTGATGGCTATGGCGAGGCCTTCCAGGGGCCGGGCGCGGCCTTCGGCCCAGGCCCGCTCGGCGGCTTTGGCCTGCTCCAGCGCCTGCTCGTAAAACCGGAAGGCACTGGCATTAATGGCGGGTTCTACTTCGTCTGCGCGGGCAATCAGCGCCTGCATCAATTCCACTGGCGACAGGCTGCGGTCAGCGAACTGGCGCAGTGCCTCGTGAGCGGATAGATAACACAATTCTGATGCCATGAACTTTCGGGACCTTTTCTGAAATAACTTGTCCTGTTTCCGCATTGTAGGGAGGCCAACCGGTAATGTAAGTTAGCAACCATAGGCGGCGCCGATAGTTATTACCTGACGCCAACGGTTTGATTGATAGTAATATCCAGCCATTACCCGGAGACAGCCAATGAAAACCAAACTCTTCAGTTATCTGGCCCCCGAGCAACTGGAAGCTTTTGAAGTGACCGCGCGGGTAGGCTCTTTTTCCGCCGCCGCCCGCACCCTGGGCAAGGCCCAGTCCACCATTTCGGGGCTGATCAATAATCTGGAGATTGATACCGGGCTGGAGCTTTTCGACCGCTCCCGGCGCGAGCCGCACCTGACCGAACACGGCCAGTCACTGCTGGCGGAAGTGCGCGCGGTGATGAATGCCTTTAACCGGCTGGATGCGAAAACCCGCAGTCTGGTGGCGGGCGTGGAGGACAGTATTACCCTGGCCGTGGACGAAGCGGCCATTTCCCGGGGCCAGCTGCACACTACCCTGGCGGCTTTCAGCGAAGCGTTTCAGACCGTCTCCTTGCACCTGCTGCTGGCGCCGGAAAACGACCCGGCCATGCTGATCCGCGAAGGCCGGGCCGACCTGGGCCTGATGCTGGCAGGCGATGATTACCCCGAGCAATTCCAATTCAAGGGCATTGGCACCACTTATTTTGAGGCGGTGGTAGGCGCCCAGCATCCGCTCGCGCAGCTTGCCGAAGTGAGTGCCAACAACCTGCGCGACCACCTGCACCTGCGCATTGCCGGCCGCGGCCGGGAAGGCACCGCCAGCAGCGATTTCAGCCACCGGGCCTGGTATGTGGACAGCCACAGCCAGCTGATCGATATGGTGCGCAATGGCCTGGGTTGGGCGGCCGCGCCCTCGCACCTGGTGGCGCCGCATCTGGCCGACGGCAGTCTGGTGAAACTGCCCACCAGTTACCAGCTCACCCCCTTTCCCCACGGCGTAGACCTGATCTGGCCCCAAAGCCGGACGCTGGGGCATGCCAGCCGGTGGTTGATTGATACGCTGGCGAAGCAGGTGAGTGGGAAGCGGTAGCTTTGTGGAGATGGGCAATAGGGCAGACATTCCGGGGACGCGTAAATACATCCATGTAGCTCGACGGCGGCCCTACGGGGCCTGCCCTCAATCAAAGATTGAGGGCGTTTCAACGATTGCAAAGCATGCTTTGCAAGCAACCGTTGAAACCCATGCCGCCGACGCCCCTCCACATCTACCCTATCGCCCATCCTTAACCCGATAGATTTATCAACCTCTGCATATTCAAACTATCGCCAAAACCGATACCTTATCACTCGGGTAGCCGCTTCTGCCGTTAGATACTGAACGCTGAACTCACAATAAAAGTAAATCCATGCAAACCACAGCTAACCACCCCCTCGCCCTTGCCAGCCTGTTGATGGTGGCCATGATGGGCGCGTCTATTCTCACGCTGCTGCCCTTGTGGGTGGGTGCGCTCACCGACCTGAATCTTTACAGCCAGCAGCAAATCGGCTGGCTCGCGGCGGCCGACGTGGTGGGTATTTTTGCCGCCAGCGCTTCGGCCATTGTGTGGGTGCGGCGCCTCGCCTGGCGCCCGACATTAATGGGCGGCCTGGGCCTGTTTCTGATGGCCAACTTGTTGTGTTTGCTGGTCACCGATGTGGCCGCATTGATGGCCCTGCGGGTGGTGGCCGGGCTTGGCTGTGGCGCTGCCTATGCGGTGGCACTGGCAGGCCTGGGCGATCATGAACGGCCGGATTTTGCCTTCGGGCTGATGGTGACCGCGCAAGTGGTATTCGGGACACTCGGCTTTTTCTGGGCGCCCGGGTTTATTGCCGAGTGGGGCATCGATGGCTTTTTTCATTATCTGAATCTGTGGTTGCTGGCCACGTTAATGGCGTGCTTTCTTTGCACACCCAGCAGCAGTAAAGCGTCAGGCGAATCTGCCTTCGCGTTAAAACCGTTACTTACCGGCAATGCACTGCTGGTATTTGCCACCACCGTGGTTTACTACCTGGGTGTGAGCGCCGTGTGGGCCTATCTGGAGCGTTTAGGCATCAGCATGGGCCTGACCGGTGAACAGGTGGGCGACTGGCTCGGTACCGGTTTTGCCATCAGCGGCGCCGGCTCTTTTGTGGCCGCGTTCATTGGGCGGGTAACCGGCAAACTGGCTGCGTTTTCCGGCGCGCTGGTGTTGCAGACAGTGGCGATTTTCTGGCTGATGGGCGACCCGCTCAATCTTGCGCTGGTGAGCCTGTATGCGGTCAGCACCATTGTGTTCCAGTTTTTCTGGAGCTTTGCCGTGCCTCTGTTGATGGATCGCTTTAACAGCGTGGATGCCAGCGGCCGGCTCATTGTGTTGTGCGCCAGCGCGTTCAAAATTGGCGAAATTCTGGGCCCGCCCATGGCCGCAGCGTTGATTGTGGAGGGTAACTACACGCCGGTGTTGTGGTTGGGCGTAGTGGCTTTCGGTATCAGCTGGGTGCTGTTTGCCGTGTTGGAAATGCGCCTGAAAAACGCGCGGGTGAACCACGCGTGAAACCGGTGCGCCTGCTTTGCCTGGCCGCCTGCGGTCTGTTCAGCCTGAGCGTACAGGCCGACAAATTCGCGCCCCTGTCGCAAGCGGATCTTGGCCTGGGTGAATACCGCAGCCACACGGGCCTGCCTTCGGCAAACTACTGGCAACAACAGGTGGATTACAACATTCACGCCGCGCTTACGGTTGAACCCAAACACCGGCGCGTACATATTGATGGCCGCGCGAAGGTGCGCTACCACAACAACAGTCCGCAGCCATTGCACAGTTTGTTGTTTTTGCTGGATCTGAATAGGCTTCAACCGGGCGCGCCCAGTCTGAAGCCAGTGCCACAATCCGATGCCCTGGGCTTTCACGGGCTGACAGTTTCACACCAGAACACACCGCTCGGCATTACGATCAATCACACGCTCATGACCGTTCAACTGGAACAACCGCTGGCCAGCGGTGATTCCATTGAGCTGGCTATGCAATGGCGTGCGGTTTTGCCCGATAAAGTCAGCAGCGGCACCCGGGCCGGTGTGGAATGGTTAGCCGATAACAGCCCCATTGTCATTGGCGCGCAATGGTTTCCACGCGCGGCGGCCTTTACCGACGCCAGCGGCTGGTCGGATAAACCTTTTTTAGGCCAGGGCGAATTTTCCACGGAATTTGGCGATTATCAGGTCACCCTGGATGTGCCCGCCAACTTTATTGTGGCCGCCAGCGGCCGCCCGGTGGTCCAACCGCTAAATAATCTCGGTGCCAAACAAGCCCGAAAAAATCGACGCGCAGGTATCGCGAAAACGCGCCGGACCTGGACCTTCGACAGCCCCCAACCGCTGCGGGATTTTACCTTTGCCGCCTCACCCGCCTTCCAGGTACTGACAAAACAAGATGCGCAAGGGCGCCAATTACAGGCACTGTTTCCCGAAGAAGCCGCGCCCCTGTGGCAGCGCTTCGCCTTACCGGCGGCCGACTACACCTTGCAGGTGTTTGACCATGCGCTCGCCCCCCTGCCCTATACCCACATCAACCTGGTCAACGTGGCCGGGCACGGCATGGAATACCCGGGGCTCGCCACCATCAGCACCCGACCCGACCGCAAAAAACACAGTGAACAAACACCTGCGTGGGACGCGCTCACCAAATACGATTTTATCGGCACCGTTATTCACGAGCTGGGTCACAACTATGTGCCTATGGTGGTGAATACACTGGAACGGGAATGGGCCTGGCTGGATGAAGGTTGGGTGAGTTTTATTGAATACCGGGCCGAACACGGCTGGGAAGGCAACTTTGATGTGATTTACGGCGAACCGCGCAGCGTGACCGCCTACATGGCGGGGCCGGATCACCAACCGGTGATGACTGAAGCGGATGAACTCCAACAAAAGATCGCCAACGCCTACAATAAAACCGCTGTCAACCTGAACCTGTTGCGCTATCTCGTGCTGGGGCCGGAAACCTTTGATGCCGCGCTGAAAGATTTTTACCGGCACTGGCAATTCAAGCGCCCGCTGCCGGGCGATTTTTTCCGCGCCATGGAAACCGCTGCCGGTCGGGACCTGAGTTGGTTCTGGCGCAGTTTCTTTTTTAATGCGGCCAGTCTTGATGTGGAAATTACCGGCCTGCAGTGTGGAGAAAAAATTATGACGCTTGCGCCGCGCAACATGCCGGCTGCACCGGCGCTCGCCAATAACCCGGCGCTGGCACCGTTGGCGCCCTACCACACCCACACGCACCCGGCCTTGGCGGACATTTACACCGATAACGCCCAGGCGGCATCACAATGGATTGAATCCACTGCGCCGTCCACCCGCCAATGCCAGGTGCAGATCACCAAACGCGGTGGCGCGGTGGCACCTGTGCCGGTGGTGATCGGATTGGATAGCCATCGCATTCGCCAGTTCACCGTGCCGGCTCTGGCCTGGCAACAGGCCACAACTCAGGCCGATGGCAGCAGCTACTTGCAATGGCCAATTGCGCTGGCAGATAACGAATCAATTAGCTGGTTGCAGCTCGACCCGCACTCACTTCTGCCGGATACCCAACCGGCCAACAACGCTGTAGAGGTTACGCCATGAATCGCTTTATATTCGCCACCTTGCTTGCGCTGAGCCTGAATGCCTGTACGCACGCAGCCCCGGAACCCGGGCTTGCCGACAAACTGGTTAACGCCGCCCTGCCCTGGCAGGATCAACCGTTTCGCGTGGGCAAGGCCGAGCAATGCATGAACTGGACCCGCGAAGTGTTGGTGGCCGCCTGCGGCGAAAGATTCCGCATGCTGGAAACCCAAGCCCCCTGGGACAAGCACCTGCTGGGCGCAGACGATAAACTCCTGCCCGAACACGCCGATTCACTGGCGGCGGATGAATTCGGCCAGAAAATTGAAAACCCGGCACAACTGCAGGCGGGTGACCTGGTATTTTTCAAAAACACCTACGGTAACTGGGCCGAGGGCGTCATCACCCACGTGGGCATTGCGCTGGGTGATGGCACCTACATTCACCGCATGACCTCCAACCAAGGGTTGGTGAAAATTGAGCCGGTGCCCGTAGAGGACTTTGCAGCCGGCATCCGCTTGAACGATACTCTTTGCCAGTAAAACCCCAATAAGCCACACAAGGAATCACCGTGAAAGCTTTTATCGCCGCCAGCCTGCTGGTTTCACTCTGCGCTTGCAGTTCGCTTTCGGACCGACCCTATCCGCTGGAAGTGGTGACCTCCGAAAACAGCAGCGAGCGTGTGCGCTTTCTGGTAATGCATTACACGGCCATTGATTTCGACCGGTCCCTGCGCGCACTCACCTTGCCCAGCAACAATCCGGTGAGTTCGCATTATCTGATTCCCGAGCGCGATGACCCCAGCTACCCGCACGATGAATTAAAAGTATTCCAGCTGGTGGATGAACACCGGCGTGCCTGGCACGCCGGCCCCGGCAAATGGGAAGATCGCGAACAGGTGAACGATCAATCCATCGGCATTGAGATCGTCAACCGCGCCCACTGCCACCCGCCCATGGAACAGACCAAAGCGGGCATTTGTTTTTTTCCCGAATTTGATCGCGAACAGATCGAACTGGTGATTCAGCTTTCAAAAGATATCCTGGCGCGTAATCCCGACATCACACCCACCCGCGTGGTGGGCCACGGCGACATCCTGCCCCAGTTCAAAAACGATCCGGGCCCCCGTTTCCCCTGGCAGCAACTGGCCGCGGCCGGCGTTGGCGCCTGGTATGACGACGCCACGGTGATCCGCTACTTTGACCAATTGAGTGCCGCCACGGAAACCGACCCAGCCGACAGTGAGCGTGAATTCGTCGGCTTACTGGCCGCCTATGGCTACGGCATTGATCCCAAAGACTACACAGAGACTGATCTGTCACTGTATGTAAGCGCCTTCCAATACCACTTCCGGGCCTGGAAAGTGGACGGCGAAATAGACGCGCACAGCCACGCAATTCTGTTGGCACTGATTGAAAAATATTTCCCTGAAAACCTGCCTGAAAACTATCGGACCGGAACAATGCCCGAAACCGATGGCTGATCATTTTTCATCTTGGGCCCGGGTCTCTAGCATGGCGTTTTCCAGAAAGCCCATAGCAAGGACCCGGCCGATGGCAGACCTCAATCGCATTTCCCCCTACCTGTTTTCACTCTGCACAACAGCACTGGTTACCGGCTGCGGCGGCGGTGGCGGCACCAAAGCCAATCACACCACGCAGGAGACGCCGGCCGCCATTCAATGGACCGATCGCAGCACCGAGCACTACTTTCCCGCTGGCGTGCAATACCAGTTTGCCAATATCGATGGTGCCGATGCGCATCTCGTAACCGTGGACCTGAACCAGCCTCACCTGCAAGTGGAAGCGGTTAAAGCCGAGCAGGCTCAGGCAATTTTTAACTACACCTTTGAGCCCGGTGTGGTAGTGGCCATCAACGGGGGTTTCTTTTCCGGCAACAGCAGTTACTCGGCGGTGATCAATCAAGGCGAAGTGTTGGCACGCAATATCACCGCACTGAACCGCAATGGCCAGAGCTATCCGGTGATCCGCAGCGCCTTAACACTGGACAGTGATAATCAGGCAAGCATTGAATGGCTGTATCATTTTGAATTGAATGCCAACGGCGGTTACGCCTTTGACGCGCCGCTGGCCTACACCGGCAGCAACAGTGCAGCACTGGCCGCACCGGAAAAAGCCAATGGCACACCCATAGCGCCTAACATGGCCATCGGCGGCGGGCCCACGCTGATTAAAAATGGCGCAGAAAAGCTTACCTACAATGAAGAAATATTCTGGGGCTCTGGCGTGGAGCTGAACGATCAACGGCCACGCACCGCTGTGTGCGTAACCGACCAAAATCACCTTCGCCTGCTGGTGATCAGCCGCTATGCCCTGCAGGATTTACCGGCACTACTGCTGGATCTGGATTGCACAGACGCCATGAATCTGGACGGCGGCGGTTCATCGGCCATGGCCTTTAATGATCAGGCCATTTACGACCAGGGCCGGGCAGTGCCATCGGCACTGGTGATTAAGGAACTGTAACCAACGGCAATGCCCAATCCGCTCTTAGCCGCTGATAGTCTGCCCGTGTGAGTTGAACCAGCACGGGCGATTGGTCAGCCTTCAACCACGCCAGCAATTGATCTATGGCGGACTCGTCCAACGCCGTGCAACCGGCAGTGGGTTTATCGGCGGCGCGCCAGATGTGCATAAAAATGCAGCTGCCGGCGCCCGCTTGGTTGTGTGGATTGTGGCCGACGAAAATGCCTTTATTGTATTGGCTATCTTTAAGGTGCAGATCGCGCCGCATGGGTTCAGTGCTGCCGTCTATTAATTCTGCATTGGCATCGGTTTTGATCAGGGTCTGGTTGTAGAGCGGCGAAGCGGGCACGTCTACACAGTAGTGTTCTTTTGTCATGGGCTGATAGTGCAACCCGGTAACCAGTTCAGACCCGGCACCAAAGGCATCGCCCAGATAAAATACACCGGCCGGTGCTTTGCCATCGCCTTCGCGCTTCTGCACGCCAATTTGCGCCGGGTGCAAGCCAATGCCCCAGGCGAGCCCAGTGCGGCCCAATGTCACCGGCACCGGTCCACTATGGGATTGCCAGTGCGCCTGATCACGGTAGAAGGTGTAGAGCATCGCTGTCTGGCTGTTTTCGGATTCCGCCAGCACCAACACCATTTGCTGACTGGCAACGGGAATCGCGTGCTCTGTCGCCATTGCCGGCGCACCCGAGCACAAGATCATCAAAACGAATGTCCCGAACAGAGTCTTCAGATTCATTTAATGCTCCAACGATTTAATTGCTGTGTAGGCGGCATCGATCAAGGCTTCTTCCCACACATAGAGTGCCGAGAATTCGCCAGAATAATCGCGACTGCGATCAGTGCCGTTAATCAGATACACCAACCCCCAACGCCCTACCGGATCGGCCAGTACACCGGTGACCGCACCGTAAGCATCACCGAGGTGGCCACACATAGTCAGTCCGCCTTCGGCCAGCAGGCGGTCGCCATTCGCCACATCACGGGTGCAGTGTACGCCCAGACCATAGGCCTGAAACAAGCCGCCGTAAGTATCGCCATTATTGCCGTTGAATTGCCATCGCGGGCTACGCAAGGTTGCCAGTGAGGAGTTGGACAGCAACGCCGTTGCGGGCGGTGTGTCATACAGCCAGGGAATGAGTTTTGCGAGTTGCGCGACACTCGTACGCAAGCCTCCCTGCGGTGAAAAGACACCGCCGTTCATGCCCGGTTGGTAATTGGCGGCTACCGCCACCGGCTCGCCGGTAATGAACGACGTGACCCATGCACCGGCCTCGCGCCGGAATAAGCTGGCGGTGGCAATGCCGGCCAGATCCTCGGGATTAAAACTGGCCTGCACGCCGGCGGGCTGCAGCAGCATCTGGAATACCCACTGATCAAACCGCATGCCGACTGCCGCTTCCAATGCGGTAGCAGCCACCACATAGTTAAGATTGGCGTACTGAAAATAGTTGCCCGTAATGACTGTATCCTGCCAATGGGAGGCCGGCGCGCGCTGATACCAATCGGCCAGTGTTTCATCGGCGTCGATCACATAACCGGCAGCGTCACTCAGGCCACTGGTGTGGCTGAGTAATTGCGCAAGTGTGGGCAAATAATCCGGTTGCGCTGGCGGCCGCAGTGAGAAATTCAATAGTGATTCGACTGGCTGATCCCAGGCCAGCAAACCGCGCTCAACCGCCACGCCAATGGCCAGCGCGGTAATCCATTTGGATACACTGGCCACGCGCAGCGCGTGTTGGGGAGTAAGGTTTTGGGGTGGATCAAAATGCGCGTGTCCGGCACTGCCGGCATACACCAGTGATTCATCAACCACCAATGCCAATTGCACGCCTGCCACGGGTACGTCGGTGTGTTGCACCAATGCCTCCAGCGTGGCATTGAGCGATGCGCTATCCAGTTGCGGGCCTTCATAGGGCACATAGGGCGGCGGCTCTTGTGGGGGCGCAGAATTACCGCCACCACAGGCGGTGAGGCACATCACCGCCATAAAAACCAGTGCGTTACTGAGCCGGGCTTTCATCGGGCGCTTGGAGCGTAACGGGCAAACGGCCTTCGGCCTTGCTGCGGCCGGACAGCACTGACACCAGCGCCTGATAAGCCGGGCCGGTAACGCGCACGCCATCGGTGGCC
Organism: Simiduia agarivorans SA1 = DSM 21679; assembly: GCF_000305785.2. Lineage (NCBI taxonomy): Bacteria > Pseudomonadati > Pseudomonadota > Gammaproteobacteria > Cellvibrionales > Cellvibrionaceae > Simiduia > Simiduia agarivorans. Next base: position 1,740,137 of record NC_018868.3, read on the forward strand.
GTGTTGAAATCATAACTGGCGTAAATGGCATCGCTCACGGGCGCCATGTAGGTGGCTTCGTAGGGTGCGCGCAGGGACAAAAACACCGTGGCGATACCGCGCTGGTGCACCTGGCGCAATAGACTGAATTGCATTTGTTCCACCCGCGATTGCGCTGCCGCTTTTATTTCTGCCCATTTGGTGGGGTCGCCCGCGGCCTCGGCGCGCATCTGGTCCACCACATCATCCATGCCGCCCACATCCACCGGCGAACCCGCCGGCGTGACGCTGGCCAATACCAGGCAATTGGCGCTGAGCATCGCTTTACGGCGCGCCGGATCGGCATAATCTTTGAGCGTAAATGCCTGGGTACTGAGCATGGGCAGCTGCTGCACAAACGCCTGCGCCAGCGCCTGCTGTACATCCACTGTGGGCGCCACAATCACCACCCGCGCCTGCCCGTCCGGGCCATTGGGGTGCAGGCGGCTTGGCTGTTGGCAAAGTTCCGGCAGTGGCTGGGCTTTACCTTTAATGCGGGTGATGGCTGCCAGTGCCAGTGCGCGCTCCAATGCGCGGTGTTCTTCACTCGCCATGACGTTGATCGCGTGCTGTTTGCGCTCGGTAAGGCTTTGCGCCAGCCAGGCATCGATGGGCAATTGTTGTTTGAGATTGATAATGCGCGCCACCGATTGATCGATCTCCGCCAGCGACAAGCGGCCGGTGCGCACCGCCCGGGCGACGCCGGCGATCAGTTGTTTGAGTTTTTCGCCATCGGCCGGGGTGCGGATTTTAAATGGCATCAACGCCACGTCTACGCCCGCATCGAAGGCCATAATGGTGCGCTCCAACGGGTCGGGAATGAGCATGGCCACGCCCACCATATCGAGTGCATCGGTGGTGGTCACGCCGGTAAAGCCCAGCTTTTCGCGCAACAGGTCAGTCATGATTTTGCGCGACAAGGTGGCCGGCACAATCGCCTGCTTGCCCGTATGGGTTTTGATTTTGCTGTCGTCCAGCGCCGGATACTGAATGTGCGCAGTCATGACCAACGCGGGATTATCGCGTGTAATTATCTGGGCAAAGGGCGCCAGATCCTGGCGCTGAATTTTATCTTTCGGGTGGTCCACCAGCGGCAAGCCCGTATGAGAATCCACATGGGTATCACCGTGACCGGGGAAATGTTTCAGCGTGGCCGCCACGCCACCCGACTGCAAACCCCGGGTATAGGCGCCGCCCAATGCGGCCACTGTGTCTGGCGATTCGCCGTAGGAGCGGGTGTTGATCACCGGATTGTCCGGGTTGGCATTCACATCCACGGTGGGTGCGTAATTGATAAATATACCCAGCGCACGCAATTGCTGGGCCTGGGCTTTACCCACCTGCTCTGCAAAAGTAGCCGCACGCGCGCCAGTGGCGGCGATGGCCATGTTGCCGGAAAACGCCGGCGCCCATTCGCGTGCCAGACGCGCGACTTTACCACCTTCCTGATCGGTTGCCACCAGCAGCGGCCATTGGCTGCCGCGCGCGCCTTGCAGGTCGTCCACCAGTTGCAGTGTGGTTTCCGGCGTGGAAAAATTTTCTGCAAACAAAATCACCCCACCCACCTGGGTGGAACCAATGATCCCAGCCAGGGCCGGCGATAATTGTGTTACCGGCTGTCTGCATTTTTCACCGTCTTCCGCTTCACTTTCACAGAAATAACGCATGTCCACGGCCAGCTTCTGGGCAATTTTCTGCTCCAGGGTCATGGACGCCACCCGGGGATCGTCCGCTTTGCACGCCACCAGCCCCGAGATCAGGCCAAGCGCACACAGTGTTTTCAAAGGGGTGAACTGCATTGCGTATTCCTCAATTATTGCCCTGTTGCGTGTTGCTCAAACCGGTGCAGCCAAAGATCATCACCGGTGCCGTTATCGTTGATAGCCTGCTCAAACGCGGCCTTCGGGTAGCGGATCGCTTTACCGCTTTTACCTGTATCGTAACTGCCGCGCTTTTCCAGATTCCAGGCACCGTAGGGGTCATGCACTGTATAAAATTCGCCGTCGTATCCGATCACCACCAGAATATGGCCGGCCTCGGTAAACCAGCCGTGTACGATGGAAGGCAATCCCTGCCGGGCGCGCTGGCGCAACTCCGCCAGAGTGCCCGCTTCCGTTGCGTTATCACGCCAGTCCGAATCCGCCTCTTGCGCCAGGGCATTGAAGCCCTCGGCAAATACCGGCACAAACTGCAGCTTGCCAAAGCGCTGGTAGAGCCTGTCGGCGGTGCGCCCCTCACCGGCCACCGGAATGTTCAGGTAGTCCAACACCATGGCCATGGACGTGAGCGAACAGGTGGCGTGGGGTTCAAACCGGTTATCGAGTTGCGAGTAGTAAGGCACTTCTGCCTGCACACGGGGCGCAAAAAAAACACTCCATGCAACCAACAGCAGCAGATAAAACCCGCTTGCAAAGAAGCGGGCGAAAAAACGTGGTGTTTGACAAGCAGGCATTTATGCCCCTCTGTTATTGTTCAACAAACTGGTGCAACCAGAGATCATCGCCGGTGCCATTATCGTTGATGGCGTATTCGAACGCCGCCTTCGGATAACGCTGGTTGGCACCTGATACACTGGTATCGTAACTGCCCCACTTCTCCAGATTCCAGCGACCATTCGGGTCCTGCACGGTGTAGTAGTTACCGTCAAAGCCGGTGACCACTAATATGTGACCCGGGCCGGTAAACCATCCGTGCACAATGGTGGGCTGCCCCTCGCGCGCCAACGCGCGCAGTTGTTGTAAGGTGCCATCTGTCACACCGTTATCGCGCAGATTACTGCCGGCCTCCTGCGCCAGCGTATCAAAGCCGGCCGCCAGCGTGGGCACATCCTGTAGCAACCCAAAGCGATCATACAGGTAATCTGGCGTGCGTTGGCCAAGCGCCACCGGATCGGTAATGCCGTAGTAGTCGGTGACCATGGCGAGCGAGGTGATGCTGCAACTGGCGCTGGGTTCCTGCGCATTTTCCAGTTGATTGTAATGCGCCACGGCCGCAGGCGGCGTGATGCTCACCGGCGCTTCGCTGATGGCGTTGTTGTTTTCACCGCATTCCGCTTCCGGAAACTCCGTTTGCTCCCAGTTGAGTGCACGCCAGTCATCCCAGATGGCGTTGCTCACTTCACCGCCGGGAATACGCCAGATACTGGCGTTGGGGCCGGCCCATTCAATGAAGGTAGCCAATTGCTCTACCGTTATATCTTCGTGCTCGGTAGACACAATATGCCAGATGGGTTTTTCGGCACCTAAGTCGCGGTATTCGCAATTGCCGTATTCAATCCAGTATTGCGGGTCGGCCATGTAATTGGCGCCCCAGTTTTCCAGATAGGTTTGCGGCATGTGGAAATCCACATAGTCATCGATGATATCCACCCGCATGCCGTGATCGAGCGGATTACCCCAGGTAGTGGCACCCAGTAAGAAAGTTTCATCGGCGTGGCCGTCGGCGACCGCATCATCCAGTCGCGCACGGAAGGCTTGCATCAACGCGCTGAGTTCGGTGGAAAGGCCATCGAATTCCACTTCGATATCGAGAATGTGGCCGGCGTAACCGTATTGGGCCGAGAGGTAAATCGCTTCGGCCTGGCCGGCTTCGTCGCCCGGGTAATTGTAGGACCAGGTCCAGGGTTCTACACCGGCGGCGCGGTAGGTGTCTGGCACAGCGGCATCACACACATCGGTAAACAGCGAACAGTTCACTGTGTCATCCGCGAGTTTGATAAACACCCGCTTCACACCCAGATCCGATAATTCCTGCGCCAGCTGCGCGTGGGTCTGGCCGTCATTATTCTGATCGATATACCAGAGCCAGGCGCCCAGCTTGTTGGTTATCACCGACCCGGTTTCGGGCGCAGGTGTTGGGCTGGGAGTAGGCGTTGGGCTTGGTGTTGGACTAGGCGCGGGCGTCAGTGCAGGTGTATTGGTCGCGCCACCGCCTCCGCCGCCACAGGCAATCAGTCCAGAGGCTATGAATAATCCCACCAGTACCTTGTTTAACAGCATCATTTATCTTCCTGAAAAAAATCGGGGGGTTTTCGCCCCCCAAAACGATTGCAACTATTACAGAGAATCACTCATGCGGATTTATTCAAACACGTGCAGCCACAGGTCATTGCCCGCGCCGTTATCGTTAATGGCGTATTCAAACGCGGCTTTCGGGTAGCGCTGGCCTTTACCACTGACACTGGTGTCGTAGCTGCCCCACTTTTGAAGATTCCATTTTCCGAAGGGATCATTCACCGTGTAGTGGGTACCGTCATAACCGGTGACCACCATGATGTGACCGGGCGAGGTAAACCAACCGTGCACTATGGTGGGCTTGCCTTCGCTGGCGAGCTGACGTAGCTGCGCCAGAGTGCCATTGGTCACACCGTAATCCCGCACTGAGCTGCCGGCTTCCTGGGCAATGGTGTTGAAGCCCCAGGCCAGCGACGGCACATCCTGCAACACGGTAAAGCGCTCGTATAAGTAGTCGGGCGTGCGCTTGCCCAGCGTGGCGGGATTGGTGAGACCGAAATAATCGGTGACCATGGCGAGCGAGGTAATGGAACAGGTACCGTAAGGATCGTAGGCATTCTGCAACTGATTCCAATAAGGCACTGCCTGTGGTGTGGGCGTGCCACCGCCACTGCCACCGCCGGTACCGTGATCAACACCCAGGTCAATGATTTCATTATTGTTGGCGCCACAATTGGCGGTAGGGAAATCCTCGCGATCCCAATTCACCGCGGCCCAGTCATCCCACACGGCCAATGGCACCTGGCCACCGGGTGTGCGCCAGATACTGGTGTTGGGGCCGGCCCACTGCATGTAGGTGTTGAGCTGCGCGGGGGTAATGACGTTGTACTCGGTAGAGACAATGTGCCAGATGGGTTTGTTGGCGCCCATGTTGCGGTATTCGCAGTTGCCGTACTCGATCCAGTATTTCGGATCGGCCATGTAGCTGGCGCCCCACACTTCCAGATAGGTTTGCGGCATGTGGAAATCCACATACTGATCAATGATGTCCACGCGCATACCCTGGTCGAGCGGGTTGCCCCAGGTGGTAGCGCCGAGCGGGAAGTCGCCGGTAATCAGGCCATCGTTGCGGGCATCGGTGCGCGCCTGCACAAAGGCCTGAAACAGTGAATGTAATGCGGTAGTGGTGTTATTGAATTCCACCTCCACGTCCAGCACAAAGCCCACGTAACCGTATTGCGCGGCGTAGTAGAGCGCGTTTGCTTGCGCCGCTTCGTCGCCCGGGTAGTTGTAGCTCCAGGCCCAGGGCTCTATGCCTCGGTCTTTATAAATCTGGGTGGTGGCGTTGGAACAGGCGTCGGTGAACAGGGAGCATGACGCCGTGTCATCGGCAATTTTAATGAAGATGCGCTTCACCCCCAACGCCGCCAACTCATCCGCCAGTTGGGTATGGGTTTTGCCCAGTTCATCGATGTACCACAACCAGGCGCCAAACTTGTTCACCGCCGCACTGCCACCACCGGCGGGCGGCAAGGTGGTGTTCTGCACGCTCTGGTAAAAGTTCGCCGACCAACGGGTGGTATAACAGGCGTTGCCGCCGTTCAGGTATTCACACTTGGCCACTTCATCGGCAGTAAAATTGCCATACACATTATTGGTGCCACCGGAAACCGACTCAAAACAGTGGCCGCCGTATTGGCTGGAGCGCACGGTGCCGCGTGGGCAGTCGGCCGTGCCGCGGATGTTCTGGGTAAAGCTCTTGCTCCAACGCAGCACATTGATGGTGTGCTGGCCATTTACCAGGTAGCTGCGCTTGGTGGTGCAGGCACTGCCGCCGCCGAATTGCACACAGCGATCCACCATGGCTTTGGTAAAGGGGCCAAAGGCATCGGTGCTGTTGGTACAGAAACTGAGGTTGTTATCAAAACTGGCGCCATCGGGGCAGACGGCATGGGCCTGGCCCGCCAGGCCAAGCCATCCGGCCGCAAACAGCGCGGCGGCGGCAATGCGTTTAACCATCGGGTTCATGGGGAACTCCTCATCGTTGTTATGGTGTTATCGAGTCCTCGCGCGGGCCTTCCCGCTTCCGGCATTGACCGCAGGCGCAGATCCCTGGCACCGCCCACCGGCAACGTAACTGTCCCCAAAATCCACTGGAATATTAAATTACAAGCTATCGCTTCAACCTATGATGATTTATTCCCCTTGGTGCGCGAGAAGGGAATAAAAAATGGGGCACCCGATGGTGCCCCTCAACGCCAATAGTATTAGGGCCTGTTAACACTATTTTTACTGCCGCTGCTGGAGCCCATTTTTGTGCCCAGCAAGGCGGAAGGAGCGTGATCTAGCGGGCTAAATGAGCGACTGACAACGAAGCTGGCGCGAAAATGGGGCCAGCCCTTCGGGTTGTGGCTAAAAAAGCGTCACTTGTCGTTGCTCTTCGCTCATTTGGAATAACCAAATCACACTCATCGCGCCTAAATTGACGCTTTTTTAGCCGCAACAGCGGCAGTAAAAATAGTGCTAACAGGCCCCAGAACAACGCATTCTTGCTATCGGCTCCAGGTCGACACGCAGCGCATCCGCCGCGCGTGCTGGGTGGAATCGGACACAATAGATGATTCCACATAATCAGCAGATAGGAATATATTATTCTTACGCATCAGACGCAAGCCCTGTTGAGATCGCCGCCGACCTATCGCAATAACCGATGGATATTAACTTTATCTCCGCTTCTCGCCTGTGAGATGGTCTGACCACAGCTGGGCAAGGAATTATTTATTTTCTCAGCTCGATGAAGATGAAATATCAAATTATAAAGGTCATTCCAAAGGGGGAGGTGCTATGCGCCCATTTACCAAACACCCACTCAGTCTGTTGATATCTGCCTCAGTGCTGGCGCTCAGCCTGCCCGCATTGGCCCAGGACGATGCCGAAGACAAAGAATTGCTCGAAGAAATTACCGTCACCGCGACCAAGCGTGCCGCCAGCGTGGCGGATATTCCCTTTAACATTTCCGCCATTGGTGAGAAAGAACTGCGCAAGCGCAACATCACCGACCTGAAAGCCCTGCTGCAGGATTCGGTTGAGATCAGCGCCCCGGCCAACTCGGCGCGGGTAGCAGACTCCGTCACCGTGCGCGGTCTGAACGTCTCGCCGGTTAACCAGAACAACCTGGAGTTTTTCGTCCGCTCTACACTGGCTTATTACCTGGATGAAACGCCGCTGCCCAACATCGGCTACCGGATCAAGGATATTGCCCGGGTGGAAACCCTGCTCGGCCCACAGGGCACCCTGTACGGTTCCGGCAGCTTGGGCGGCACCATCCGCTACATTACCAACCAACCGGAATTTGATGAATTCACCGCCGACTTCAATACCGGCCTGTATCAGACCGCCGGCGGCGGTCTGAGCTCAGACACCGATATCGTAGTAAACCTGCCGTTAAGTGAAAACCTGGCTCTGCGCGGCTCGCTCGCCTATCTGGACGAAGCCGGTTACACCGACCGGGTAATTTCACCGTCCTTCCGCGACGGCCAGAACGGCAACCCACCGGCCTGGACCAACCCGAACGGTTCCGACCGCAGCGTGTATGAAAACGACGATTACCAGCGCGCCACCACCGGCAAACTGGCACTGGCCTGGAAGATCAACGACGACGCCAAGCTGACCCTGACCCACGCCACCCAGAATCAACTGGCGCACGGTTCACGCGGCGGCACCCTGGACCCGGATGCGGCCGAAGACACTTTCCAGTACGACATGGATACCGTTGTTGGCCGCTACGAAGAATTTTCCGACCGCAGCTTTGACCTCACCAGTGTGGATCTGGAGTGGGCACTTGGCTTTGCTGATCTGGCGTCCTCTACGTCCTACTTTAAAGACAGCCGCGAAGGCCAGGCCAACTACGGCATCGGCTTTGTGTACTACGGCGACTGGGGCTGGAGCGGCCTGACACCGGAAAACACCAGCGAAAGCCCGTACATGTTGTTCGATAACACCTATTCCGGCCTGAGCCATGAAACCCGCCTGGTGTCCAACAATGAAGGCCCGCTGAACTGGGTAGGCGGTATCTACTACACCGAACAAAAACGCAACCTGACGTTCTCCGAGCGCTTCCCGACGTTGGATCAGGTGGGCGGCATCGATCGCGACGCGGTGGGTGGTGACGTGGATGAAGGTTATTCGGAAGACATCAACTCCAACTATAAGGAATTGGCTGTGTTCGGCGAGCTGACCTATGCCATTACCGACAAGTGGGATGTGACCGGTGGTATCCGGGTATTCAACTACTCCGATGAAGCTGACCCGCAAATTACCGATTATGCCTTCGGCCTGGTGGACACCAAAGGCGCCATCGAGAACAAAGAAAGCGGTAAGCGTTTTTACAAGCTGAACACCTCCTATGACCTCACCGATGACATGATGCTGTACGCGACCGCATCTCAGGGCTTCCGCCGCGGCGGCACCAACGGTTTTAAAGATCTGGGCGGCAACACTGTGGCCGACACCACCCAGAATTATGAGCCGGATTCTGTCGACAACTATGAATTGGGTATCAAGGGTAACCTGTTTGACGACAAGCTGTATGTACAGACTAACGTCTATCGCATCAATTGGAAAAACACCCAGACCTACTTCAGCCAGGACGTGAATTTCTTCCCGCTCAACGGCACCGTGAACGGCCCGGATGCGGTATCAAAAGGCTGGGAATTTTCTTCTCGTCTGAGCGTGACCGATCACATCTCTCTGACCTATGGCACTGCCACTACACAGGCCGAGTGGGCTGAAACCAAGGAAGTATGTACCTATTCCGATGGTTCCGAGTGTCGCACCTGGGAGAAAGGCGGCAAGCTGGGCGGCGCACCTAAGTGGCGCCATAAACTCGGTGTGAATTTTGACACTACGCTCGATAACGGTTTGGGGCTTAGCGCCAGTTTACGTGGGTCCTACACCAGCAAAATCCAGAGCGATCGCGCCGACTCACCGGATGAGGAAGTGTACGAGTACGATGCATACACCCTGTGGCACGCCAACGCAGGTGTCAGCAGCGACAACTGGGATGCCGGTCTGTGGATTCAGAACCTGGCCAACGAACGCGCTGAGGTGTCTTATCAATCTGAGAACTACGTGGGCGATCGTCTGATTACCACCATGCCACGCACCGTGGGCGTGAACTTCTCCTACCACTGGTAAAGCGTTTTCTTGATTGACTCCCTCTGGCCCCTTTTACAGGGGCCTTTTTTTTGGGGGCAAGCTGGAGCGGATGGCCACCCCACCGTTACGACAGAATCAGAACTCCAATTGGATCTGCAGCCCCTGATAGCCTTGCACATTCATGGCCACGGGCGGTGCACTGGTAAAGCCCACGGTGCCGCGCTTGATCCATTGATAACCCATGCCGTAATTGATCCAACCGCTGACTGAATCGATGGGGTCCAGCACAAAGAGACCGGCTTTATCCAGAAAACTGGCTTCGCCCCGACGCGCAATGGACGCCTTCAGCTGCAATTTTTTCTGAAACGCAAATTCACCCCACAAGGCGCCGCCAATGGGCGTGACAAACATGTCCTGCAAAGAAGGAATTTCGTAAAAGGCTTCCAGCCCGTATTCCCAATAAAACGTGGACATGAGCGCGGTGTATACGAAGGAATTCCACTGGTTGTAACCCGCCGCTCGTGCAGCTTGGTAATAAACACCGCCGAAATAAGGATGGCCAATATAATTAATCCAGAATGGATCTTCGTCCCACACTGGCCCTTTCTGCACATTTTCAACCCAGTTTTTCAACGGCGCTTCACGCGACTCGGGGTCCCAGTTGGTGTATTCGGGCGGCATCAGGTACAGGGCGTACATGACACCGAAGCCCCCCACCATAATGAGCTTGTTGTGATCGAGAAACAGTTCGCGGTCTTCACCACAGGTGGCGGGCTTAAAAATGTCTACCGTAAATCGGCCGCGATCAAGCTGGCATTGCCGGTCTACCACAAAGTCCGGCTCGGCATGTGGTGTGTACAAGGGCTTGTCGGCATGTTTTTGTGCGCGACGCTCACGCCAGCTCAGGTCTTCGTTCACTGGCTCATCGGCCGAGGCCAACTGAAGGGCATCGGGAGAAAAATACCGGAGATCGGCCGCGTCAAATACCGGTTCCCCGGATTGACTCTGTGCCTGCGCCGGGGATAAAACGGCGAGCAGGATCAGTGAAACAAGGCCAAGTGGCCGCGCGACTTCAGTAAGGTTCCGACTTTTCACTGAATCTCAGCTCCATGCCTGTAAAAGTATTGTTATTTCGATGCCTGCAGTTTATCGTCTCCATTCCTTCTAGGGAAATCATCATGCTTAACTATTTGTCTTTCACTCATCACACACTTTGTGTCGTGCGCGAGCTGTGCCCGGTGGCCATTTGGCTATGGGCGGGCAGTGCGGCCGTGTGTGGATCAGGCAAACGTTAAACAACCTTCACACCGGCTGCTCTCAGCAGCGCGGTGTGCCGAATCCGATTTTCAATCCAACGTCCGATATTCGATTCCCCCGCTGCTGATCCCGGTCACTATTACCGTTTGGGGAATACGCCATGGACGAACCACCACAACACACGCAACGCGACAGCACCGGCGCCTGGCTCGCCGTCGGCTCCATTACGCTGTTTTCAGCCAAGCCCATTTTTATCAAGTGGGCCTACGAATACGGCGTGGACGCCACCACGCTGATGACCCTGCGGCTGCTGATCTCGGCACCGTTTTTCTTGCTGGCGGGCGCGTGGGCAATCCGCCAGCGACGCCCCAGTGTGCGCGATGGGGTGCTGGCCGCAGGACTTGGCCTGTTGGGTGCCTACCTGTCCGGTTGGCTGGATATGGCCGGGTTGATGTTCATTCCGGCACAGCTCGAACGCATGTTGCTGTTTACCTACCCTATTTTTACGGTGCTGCTGGGTTGGCTCTTGTGCAGAACCCCGGTCACGCGCGCCATTGGTGTGTGCATGCTGCTGACCTATTCCGGCCTGGCTCTGATGTTCGGCGCCGATTACGCGCTGCACGGCGACAATATCACTGTCGGTACCCTGCTGGTGCTGGCCGCTTCCTTCAGCTTTGCGCTCTACATGATTCTGAGCCAGCCACCCATTCACCGCATGGGTTCCGTTGCGTTTACGGCGATCATGATGTTAAGCGCCACTGTCGCGATTTGCCTGCATCATGCCGTGGTCGGCCCCATGACGGACCAGCACACGTCACTGGCGGCCCAACCGCTTGAAATCTGGGTGATTGCCGGGCTGCTGGCCGGCCTCTGCACGGTGACGCCGGCATTCATGGGCAGTGAGGCGGTCAAGCGGCTCGGGCCGCAACAGGTGAGCCTGATGGGCAATGCCGGCCCGATTATCACCAGCCTTCTGGCGGTCGGATTTCTGGGAGAAGTCCTGAGTTTGCAGCATGCGCTGGGCATGGCGCTGATCGTGATTGGGATTGCGATATTACAGCGTCCGCCGTCGGGCTGGCGGCGCCCCAAACTGCGCCCCGCGGGATCACGGTAGCTGACAGGTTATTTATTACTAACCGGAATCTCGCACCGTCGAGGCTATTTACGGGGCCCCTCATTCCTCTGCTGCAGGCCAGCCCTGGCCTGCAGCAGAGGGTTCACAACCGATACACACACAATTCACACCTTATCCACAGGGACAACTATATCTTGTGTTATTGCCATTTAGAATTTGCATATCTAGTGGTAGCGGTTACACTACCCCCTATCGAAGCCACCAGCACAAACGCCAGATAACGGCGCGGGTGGGTTCAACAGATTTCGCTGGCCAGACTGGTTAACCAGCAGCGCCATTGCACCGGGTAACAGGATGTAGCCGTTTTTCTCCTCCTGTTTATTGGTTGGCCAAGGGTTTCAGGTGCCCTCGCCGACCCTATAGAACAACATGATTGCCAACAATCAGGCCCATAAAAAACGAACCGAAACACACAGAAACCAGACCATAAGACTTATAGCCGTTTAAGGACCATTGACCATGCTGAGTTGGGACGACTACGAATCAGAAGCCCCCATTGCCAAACCCGAACCGCAACCGGCCACTGCCCCAGCCGCTGCCCCCGTGCAGCCGGCTGTTCAGGCAGAGCCGGTAGCGGCCCAAGCGGCCGCCAGCGAACCCGCCAACGATGCTGTGGCCAAGGCGCGCGAAGCGATCGCCAACCTGGACACAGCGGCGGGCGTCGCGGATCTGGAAATGGGCGCCGCCCGGGTGCAGGTAGACGACAAACGCATGATCAACTGCCGCGCCGACCTGAACCAGCTGGTGCCATTCAAATACGAATGGGCCTGGCAGAAGTACCTGGATGGCTGCGCCAATCACTGGATGCCCCAGGAAATCAACATGACCGCCGACGTGGCCCTGTGGAAATCCAACGACGGTCTGACCGAAGATGAACGCCGCATCGTGATGCGCTCGCTGGGTTACTTCTCCACCGCCGACTCTCTGGTAGCCAACAATCTGGTACTGGCCATTTACCGCCTGATCACCAACCCCGAATGCCGCCAGTACATTCTGCGTCAGGGTTTTGAAGAAGCAATTCACACTCACGCTTACCAGTACTGCATCGAATCACTGGGCATGGATGAAGGCGAAGTATTCAACATGTACCGCGAGCTGCCGTCGGTAGCCAACAAGGCGGCCTGGAGCCTCAAACACACCCAGTCGCTGTCGGACCCCACCTTCAAAACCGGTACGCCCGAGACCGACCAGGAACTGCTGCGCAACCTGATCGCCTTCTACGTGGTGACCGAGGGCATCTTTTTCTACTGTGGCTTTACCCAGATTCTGGCCATGGGCCGCCGCAATAAGATGACTGGTGTATCCGAGCAGTTCCAGTACATCCTGCGCGACGAATCCATGCACCTGAACTTCGGCATCGACGTGATCAACCAGATCAAGCTGGAAAACCCGCACCTGTGGACTGCCGAGTTCAAACAGGAAGTGGTTCAGATGGTGCTGGAAGGCACCGAACTGGAAATCGCCTATGCGCGCGACTCCATGCCCCGCGGCGTGCTGGGCATGAACGCGGCCACCATGGAAGAGTACCTGCACTTCATCGCCAACCGCCGCCTGGCTCAGCTGGGCCTGGGTGAACAGTTCCCGGGTGCACAGAACCCCTTCCCGTGGATGAGTGAAATCATGGATCTGCGCAAAGAGAAGAACTTCTTCGAAACGCGCGTGATCGAATACCAGACCGGTGGTGCCCTGAGCTGGGAGTAATCATCACCGGTGATCCGGGGCGCAACTGGCGCCCCTAACGACCTAACCTGCAAGGACCCTGCAAGGAGGAACCATGTCGCACCCGCCCCGCGATCACCAAGACTTACAGCAAGAAGCCATTCTTATCAGCCTGGATCAACTCAGCCAGACCCTCGAGGTGATGGCCAAGGTTGTCAGCCGTCTCAAGCAGCAAATCGCCGAAAACACCGACAAGACCCAGGACAGCCGTGCCGGCGGCCGCCGTGCCAGCGACAGACAAGCCTCCAATGCTTTCCATTAGGCCCAATCATGGCCCTGGCGGGATATCGTCTATACTCGGTAAAAGCATTGGAATTATTGCTGCATGGCCAAGATTTTTATTGTCGATGACGTAGAGGACAACATTAAACTCCTCTGGTACAACCTAGAGGATGACGGCCACGAGGTAGCGTCCGCCATGTCGGGCCAGGAATGCCTGGACAAGGCACCCGGATTCGAGCCAGACGTCATTCTGCTCGATATGATGATGCCGGGAATGAGCGGCATCGAGACCCTGACGGCACTCAAAGCCCTGCCCGCCATGGACAATATTCCGGTCATTATGGTGTCGGCCAATGACAGCGACGACTCCATTATTGATGCGTTGGATCAGGGCGCGCACGACTTCATCTCCAAACCCTTTATTTACCCCGTACTTGAAGCAAGAGTGCGTTCTGCGGTCCGGCTCAAACAGAGTCAGGAAGAGCTCGAAGCAGCCAACGGCCGGCTGGCCATGCTGGCATCCACCGACTCCCTCACCCAATGTGTTAATCGCCGGCAGTTTTTTGAATTAAGTGGCTCAGAGTTCGCCAAAGCCAAGCGCCATGCCCACCCGCTTTCGGTGATCATGCTGGATGCGGACAAATTCAAGGCAATCAACGACACTTACGGGCACGCCATGGGTGACGAAGCCTTACTGCGTATCGCGGACGTCGCCAGAGGCTGTATCCGCGAGTCAGACATACTTGCCCGCCTGGGCGGTGAAGAGTTTGCTATTTGTTGCCCAGGCTCCACCGTGGACGGCGCCATCCGCATCGCCGAGCGTATCCGGGAGGCGATTGCCAAAGAGGTGATCGAATGCAATGGCCAAACGGCACAGTTTACGGTGAGTATGGGGGTTACCGAATATACCGGGGCAGAACAGGCGTTTGACCAATTATTGAACCGTGCCGACCGCCTGCTCTATCGCGCCAAAGAAGAGGGGCGCAACCGGGTGATTTCCGGCGTCTGAGTCAGGTTTTTCCCACCCTTCACCCAAATGGTAACAAAGTACCAACACCGCATCGAAAGTGCGACACCGCTCACAGGCAAACCGGACCGGGTCCACGTCCTGCAGGCCGGGCGCGGACAAAAACGCCGGCTTGTGCGACATTTCGTACATGAGCTTCAGCTTTTTACCACTTTCGATGCAAACGCTCCTGACCGAGAATAAGCATCAACAAGGAAGTCGACACGGATGTGTTTGAGGCCAGCGACGGTCAACGGAGGCGCCCTTAGGAAGACAGGGCCAAATAATAACGGTCAAGGAAAAGGACAGGGATTACAGGGACGCGGCAGGACGCCAGCAAGCGGCATGAAGCCAGGCCAGGAGGCCAAAAGGGACTGAACAGACCGACATTTAGGGAAACCAATTTAAAAGAGCCAGCATTGCTGGCTCTTTTCATTTGCGTCGGTGGTTGGGTTCACGCGGATTCACAACATCGCTCCAGCACCCGCTGTGCGATATAACCTACAGGCCGACTGTAAAAGTCTGACATAAGCTGGCGTTCTAACCCACTGGCAACCAAACACAGCTTTGACCAGAATAACTATCAACAAGGACGTAGACAGGGAAGTACTTGTTGACCACTGAAGGTCAAAGGATGCGCCAAAGGACGACGAAGGAACGATTAAAGGTCAGGGAAGAAGGAACAGGGACGACGCCAGACCACGCTTAGGGAAAAAGTTACAAAAAAGCCGGCTATGCCGGCTTTTTTCATTCTGCGGTTACACGTCATGCGCTAGGCAGAAGGACAATCTCCTACACAGGCATCAGCCAATACGCACACACACTGGCGAACCCAACCACTGGGCCAAAACCTCAGCCATTGCGACAATGGCCACCAACAAGGACGTAGACAAGGAAGTACTTGTTGACCACTGAAGGTCAAAGGACGCGCCCTCAGGATGAAAAGGGCAAATTATAACGGTCAGGGAATACGGATCACGGATGATTTAAGACCGAGACTTAGGGAAACGGAATTGAAGGCCAGCATTTGCTGGCCTTTTTATTGACCGTCAAACAGGAGATGGGCAGTTTGACCGTGTTTGTTTCATGGCAGCAGCTTGTCAACAACCTGCTAGGCCAATAAGGCCCAGAAATAACCCAGCACCAGACAACCAAAGCCAACCACAAACAGGGAACGCGCCCATCTGGCCCGCACCAGGGCTTGCTCGCCCAGGATTAACAGGCCCGGGGTCTGGTCAAAGCCGCGTGCTAGCACCCAGCTGAACAGTCCCAACGATTGGTGAAAGCTCCAGGGCTCGGGACGCCCCAGTTGCAGCCACAGCTGGCTATGGTGTTGCCTTAACGCTTCAGCCAACAATGGAAAGCGAACCAATAGAAACGCAAACACCAGCATGAGAAGACCTGCCGAAACCAATACCATGTGCACACCTCAACATCAGTTTGACTGCTCTGGTTACAGTAGAGCCGGTCTTCGGCCGAAATTCAAGAACCCCTCACAGAATAGAATCCCGCTATACTGGCGCTTCGTCCGATAAAAATAATGAGTAATAAAATGCCGCGTTTTAATTTCTGGCCTATCTATAGCCTGTTCGCCCTGGCCTATCTTATCGCCCTCTTTTTTACGCTGCCGGTGGCCGTTATGGCCGGCCTGAAGGTGATGCCTATTCTGCTCCTGCTGGCATTACTGGTGCATTCTCCCGAGCGGCCGCTTTGGCTGTGGCCGGCAGTCATATTTTCAGCCGCCGGCGACTTACTGCTGGCGCTGCCGATCGAGCAGGGCTTTGTGTTCGGACTGGCTGCATTTTTAGTTGCGCAATTGTGCTACGGCTTCGGGTTCTGGCGCGATCGCGCGCCGCTCTCGGGTCAGACAAAGTCGCGCTTTCTCTTTGTCGCGGGTATCAGCGCTGCGTTGGCGGCGGTGATATTGCCGGCAAGTGGCGGACTGTTGATTGCGGTCAGCCTGTATCTGTGTGCGATTGCCTTTATGGCCTTGGGCGCGGCCCGCTACAACACAGGCAACGCCACGGTATTCGTGGGTGCACTGTTATTTGTCCTGTCCGATTCGGTCATCGCCATCAACAAGTTCCTATGGCCTTTCAGCGCCAGCAGCTGGGTGATTATGGTGACCTATTACGCTGCTCAAGGGCTGATGGTGACCGGCGTGCTCCGTCATTGCCGACGCGTCACCGGCTGACAATCAGGCGCCCGTTTTTCAAAAAACAGCGTGACCTCGGCCACTGTAAAACCCCACTTTTTGATGGCCGCCCGGTTGAACACGTGCTGTTCGTCCAGGCGGTACATCCAGTCGTCAAAACTGACCCGGTAGACCGTATCGTCCACCTCCAGATCCATCTGGTAGGCCCACTGAAGCGCAAAGCCGGCTTCAGCCCCTTCGGCTACGCCAATAATGTCGTCGGCACGGCCCTGCCAACGGCCATCGCCATCCGGGCTGATCCGCCATTGCCGGAATTGGGTCTCGCCGTCGTCGTAGACAAAATCTTCGTCCAGTATCAACTGCCCATCCCGCTCGTAGCCACAGAGCCCCACATTAAAGCGACGCACCACCTCGCCCCGGTAGTTTTGCACCAGGCCCCAGGCTTTGGTCTGGCCGGTAAAATATTCGTTCAGATTGAATGCCGGTGACGACGACCGGTAGTGATCGATATCCACGTGACCACACCCGGCCAGAAACACCACAGAAACCCACAACCAGCGCATCATGAACCTCCCAACAGCGCAGTGCGCACCTGCTGATAACTCGCATCCGGGTGCAGCCAGATGGCGGCGAACGCCGGGCCAAAGGCTGGCTCGGCGATTTCGCCCAGGCGCCGGTCATTCAGATAAAACATACTCTGGCCCGCGCGGTCGATAAACAGGCTCAACCGATCGCCCTTTTTCACATCGGGCCAAAGTGACGCCAACGCCGACAACCAGGCAGGCCCCTGGTCTTTTGCCAGCCCGAGCCGCTGCCACTGGTCGCGGGTGGCATCGAGTAACGCGTTCCGATCAATATCGCGGGCGTAGGTCAGCGACAGCATGAAGGGGCCCTGCACCTGCGAACCATCGCCCAGGCGGGTATCGGCACACCGGTAACTGGTGGCGGTGTAAATGGAAAAACCCCAGACCCGCAATTTGCCCTCGCCAACCTGCACCAGATCGGCCGGCTTCTCACAGCCCAATGTCACCCCTGCAACGCCCATCGCGATTAGAAAGACAAGCCAACGCACGCTACTATCCTCTGATTACCTCAATACCTCTGATACGGGCCATTCTGAAGGTTGGATTTGGCCCATACTCTGGGGTAAGGTGTGCGCCCTCGCCCAAACCTTATTGTCCAACAGACCACTTATGCAGGATTCTACCGCCCAACGTCGTAGCCAGGTTCTGGACAAGGGACTCTGGGGCATGACCAAGCCCATGCTGCTGGAGCAAGCATTGGTGCTCAGCATCCCCATGACCGACCTGTTTTTCCTGAGCCGGGTCTCGGACGATGCAGCCGCCGCCGTGGGCGCGATCACCCCCATTCTTTATTTTGCCTTTACCTGCCTGTGGGTTGTGGCCTTTGCCGGCTCTGCGCTCACGTCCCAACGCATCGGGAACGATGACTACGATCAGGCCAACACCACCATCGGCGTCTACGGGCTCTGGCTCACGGGGCTTTCTGTATTGGCAGCCCTGGCGGTTTACGCCGGTGGCCCGGTGATTGCCAACCTGATGGGTTTGCCCGGCACGATCAATACCGACGCGGTCACCTACCTGCAGATCACCGCCTGGATGATCGGTGTGTGGGGAATCCATGCATTCACCCATAGCGTGCTGACTATCTATGGCTTACCGCACTGGAACCTGGTCGCCAACAGCGCCTACTTCATCAGCAATGTGGTGGGTAATTCCGTGGTGGTTTTCGGCCTGTTCGGGGCGCCGGAAATGGGCTTGGTGGGGGTTGCCTGGGTCAGTGTGCTGTCGTCGCTGCTGGGCGTGCTGGTTGCGGCAATGGCGATTGTGATCAGACTCAGGCTCGCCATAATCTGGTCCCGGGTGATGACCGAATTCCGGCGCCACAGCCGCCAGCTGGGCCGCATTGCCCTGCCCTCTATTGCCGAACCACTCAGCTTTGACGGCCAGATGATTGTGCTGAGTGCCATCGTCGCGGTCGGTGGCGCCACCGAACTGGCAGCGCGCGCCTACACCTTCAATACTTTCATGGCGCTGTTGATCGTGACCATCGCCATCAGCACCGCCACCGAAGTCATGGTGGGCCAGTATGTGGGCGCAAGGAATTACCGCAAAGCCAATGCCCAGCTACACCAGAGTCTGAAAGCCGCCTTTATCGGCGCCGGCCTGATCGGTGTCATGTTTACGGCATTGGCGCCACAGATCATGAGCCTGTACACGGACGAGGCCAGCCTGATTGCCATGGCCTATGTGTATTTTGGACTGTCCCTGCTGGCGGAACCCGGCCGCACCGTCAATATCATTGTGGGTAATTCACTGCGTGGCACCGGTGATGGCTGGTATATATCGGTCACCGGCATACTGTTCAGCTGGCTCATCGCCGTGCCCCTCGCCTGGTGGCTCGCAGTTGAACAAGGCATGGGACTGGTGGGCGTATTGATCTCGGCAGCGTTGGATGAGGGATGCCGGTCGTTTATCTACTATGCCCGCTGGCGGGCAGGCCATTGGCAGCACAAGAACGCCATTGCACGGGAAGGACTGGAATCATCCCGATAATTCCTGCGCGACGCATGCCCGGGCGCGTTGAAAGACTGTGTCCCTGTGTGCAATTTGCGCCGCAGAAGCCCTCCCGTGACTGAATAAACCTCGATGGCTCGCGTACAATAAATTAAGCATTACCCGGCGAGATTTCCCCCGTACTCGTCGATGGAACGCTTCAGTGTTCTCAAAAAAAAGTGATCCTTCAGGACCAAATACTGATTGAATGCGGCCTTCAAAGCGCCGACTGACGCGATCTTCGGACAAAGTGCCGCGCAGAATATCCCAGAAGCCTATGCTTCTGTGACTGCCCTTTATCACTTGATGATAAGAATCTCCAGCATCCACATCTGTAAGATAAACAAACACATTCAGAGATTGCCAACCCGCATAGTCAAAATGGAACTTGTGTTGATCCAAGACTGGCATCGAGTGTTCCGCTTTAGAGACGAAAAGGGAGGACTCCAACAGGACCGGCTCACACCCGAAATAATGTCGTAACAGATTCCAAATTGCGGGATCGTAGGCGAGCGCCGCAACATCCTCAGACACTTCGTGGGCGTAAAGATACTCCTCGGGAGGAAGGTGACTCACCAACCTCACCAGTTTTCGGGTCAAATCAGAATCTATAGAACCGAAAAAGCTAAAGCTATCAGTACGTAATTCTTTTAGCGTCTTGGATAATTCGAAATGCGCTAAAGCGCTTTTTTCCTGGCGGTACGTTTTGAGGCAAGGCCGGCGCCAGCGTATCACACCTATTGCCATCCACCGCCATGGACCAAAATGCACCAATTGGCGCAACACATGCAAACTGTTAGCAATCGACAAACTGCGACAGAGCTGCCGCAGAAATGCCAGAAAGCGAGACCATCCGATAGTCGTCCTTTTTCTCATCATCCATGCCTGTAGATCGCCTGATTCTGGAGGATACACCGGCAAAGCATTGACCAACATATGTCGGTAGAGAAATTGTCGCTCCAAGACACATCCTGGCACAAGCAGCCTGTTGAAAGCGTATCAGCGATTTGATGGCGCTAACCTCGAGGCGCCGAGAATCGAAAAACCAAGCACTCCTACACACGCCAAAAACGACCAGGCAATCAAAGACGCTATCAGCCAAGACTCCATCCCCAAACCGGGAACTATGTTAGAAAATTGCATTCCGCCTAGATAGGTTAACGGTCCACCTATGGCCAGAGCCGGAATACCCCATATGGGACGCAAGAGGAACCACCGCATACAAACGGGGAGACTCAGTACAAAACAAATCCAGAGACAAAGAAGCCAAATGGGGAAACCTTCCGGAGACGAGAGCAATCCAACCTGAAAGAAGGTGAGATCAATACCCAAACCTATCGACAAAACCGCAGCTGTCCACAGCCAATACCGCGCCCGACTCGCGGGCGCTGGCATGCGCGGTACAACCCAGAAAAAGTGGATACCCGAAAACACCAGTAGCACAGGGAACGCCAATGCCTCCTGATAAAGGACAAGACCCCACCACGCCAATTGAAAACTTATTGCATTGATCCACAGAGCCATATCTAGAGCGGTAGCGGATCAGGAAGCGCTCGGGCACCCGGCTTGGCCATCAACAGCTGACTGGTACCAATCACCCGCTCACGGAAACCGCCTTCACAGTAGGCCAGGTAGTAGTCCCACATGCGCACAAAGCGGTCGTCGAAACCGCAGGCGCGGACTTTGTCGATGGCATGCCAGAAACGGCTGCGCCACTCCGCCAGAGTGCGGGCGTAATGCTGGCCAATCTCTTCCAGCCCGACTAACTGCATGTCCGTTGCCCGGCGCAGGCAATCACACACCACACTCACCGAGGGCAAGGCGCCGCCAGGGAAAATGTAGCGCTGAATAAAGTCCACATGCTTGCGGGCATAGTCGTAGCGTTGATCGGCAATGGTAATGGCCTGGATCAACATCAACCCCTCCGGCTTAAGCAGGCGGGAGCAGGTCGCGAAATACTCGTCGTAATAATCGTGCCCGACCGCTTCGATCATCTCGATTGACACCAGCTTGTCGTACTGGCCGCTGAGATTGCGGTAGTCTTCCAGCAATAACGTGACTTTATCCTGCAGACCTTCGCGCGAAACCCAGGCGCTGGCGTAATCAAACTGCTCCTTGGAAATCGTTGTCGTGGTCACCTTGCAACCAAAATGACGGGCCGCGTAGATGGCCATACCGCCCCATCCGGTGCCGATTTCCAACAGGTGGTCCTGTTCTGACAAATTCAGGCGCTTACATATCCGATGCAGTTTCGCCTCTGAAGCTTCTTGCAGGGACATGTCCTCGCGCTCAAACACCGCAGATGAATACATCATGGTGCTATCGAGAAACAGGGGGAAAAAGTCATTGCCCAGATCATAATGGGCGGCAATGTTTTTCTTGCTGCCTTTGACCGTGTTGGCGCGCAGCCAATGAAACGCCTTGAGCGCAAGACTGCGGAAATTGGTCCAGCCCGAGTCCAGGTCATTGGTGGCGTTGATGTTGGCACTCATCACCTGCACTACCGCCACCAGATCGGGCGTATCCCAGAAACGTTGCATGTAGGACTCGCCGCCACCGACAGTACCGGAGGTGAGCACGGCACTGTAAAAACCGGGGTCGAGCACCTGGATCTGCCCATGAGGCCCGGCTTCGCGACCGCCAAAACGATAGACCTGATCACCGTCGGTGATGGTCAGCCGCCCCACCCTGAGCGACTCCAACGCCCGCAATAAAAGCCGGCGGGCGATCTTATCGGCCCAGGACAGGGAGCCTGTTGAGGCATCGATCATGCGGGACGTGCGCGACTGTTCTGTCATCTGAGTCTCTCTCTTGAGTAATTTTGTTTTTCCGTGTCGACTTCAGGCGCCCCGGGATGGCTGTAAAAATGCGCTCCCTTACGCCACAACCTGAACGCCTGCCAGTAAATACCCCAGACCACTTTCAGCGTCATCCAGGGGAACCGCCAGACCAACCGGCTCAGCACAGGTGCCGTACATTCCTCGCGCTGCAGATTCAACAGTGCTTCAAAACACTTGCGCTCTGCGCCCGACTCTTCCGGCAAAACCTCCGCACCTGTCGCCAGATTCTGCAAATGGATACGGATTGCGTCACCCGGCAGATTAGTCAGCCAGCGATAAAATTGCTGCATGGGCATGAACGGTGACACGTGCATGGCTTTGGCAAAATCCACGCGGGTGTCTACCGCTCGCTGACGATAATCCAATATATACAACGCGCGGTGATCCCAGGGCGTATTGGTTACCTCGGCCACTATAAAGGCCAGGGTGGTGGCGTTATCATCAAATACATAATAGACACTGATAGGGTTCATGCGCACACCGAAACAGCGGGGATTGGTCAGCAAACGTACCGGCCCCGACGGGCGCACGCCGCACGCGGCCTCAACCTCGTCGTACACACATTGTTTTAACGGTCGCTGCGGATCGCCAAAATAATCTTTACGGCGGATCCAGAAAGGCGCAAAGCGACGAGAAGACCAGGCCCAGGAGCGTGCACAGACCTGATCGATCTCGTCCAGATCCAGATAGGCCATGAACACGTCATACTGAAACCGATGGAAGCGCGGCGCAAAACGCGCGTGCATCAACTTGCCGGTATAGATGCCGCTGGCCAGCATCACCAACGGGCTCCCAGTGCGGTGGCAACCCGGATGCCACTCACCACGCCGTCTTCGTGAAAACCGTTGGCCCAATAGGCACCGCAAAACCAGGTGCGCTTCACGCCGTTGATTTCGCTCCAGCGCGATTGTGCATGATGCCCGGCGGGGGTAAACACGGGGTGATCGTAATGGTACACACCCAGAATTTTTTCAGGGTCTATCGCTTGCGTATGATTGAGGGTCACACACACTGTCTCTGGCGAATCCAGACCCTGCAGGATATTCATGTTGTAAGTGAGCACAGGCCTGGCATGTTGGTCCGATGTGAGTCGGGTGTTCCAACTGGCCCAGGCCAGTTTACGCTTGGGCAGCAGACGGCTGTCTGTGTGTAACACCACTTCATTGGGTTGATAGGGAATCGCCCCCAACACCGCTTTTTCTTCATCACTGGCATCATCAAGCAGCGCCAACGCCTGATCGGAATGCGTACCAATCACCACCTGATCGAAATACTCTTGCGACCCGTCGGCAAAGCGGATGGTTGCGCCCTGCTCATCGCGCGCAATGCCACTGATCTGGCAATTTAACCGGATGCGATCCGCAAATGGCTTGGTGATCGGCGCCAGGTAAGCGTGCGAGCCGCCCACCAGCGTCCGCCACTGGGGCCGGTTATTCACACTCAACAATCCGTGATTGTGAAAAAAACGGATGAAGAACAGCGCCTGGAAATCCAGCATCACCTGATCGCCGGAGGACCAGATCGCCGCCCCCATGGGAACCAGATATTGGTAGATGAACCGCGTACCGTAGCCATTTTGTTCAAGGTAGTCGGCCAGGCGCAGGTCTTCGGGAATCTTCCCTGCCTGCCAGTGCTCCACAGCTTCGCGATTAAATCGCAGGATGTCGCGAATCATCGACCAGAAACCCGGGCTCACCAGGTTGCGCCGCTGCGCGAACAGCGTATTCAGATTGGTGCCTGAATATTCCGTCCCATCCCGATCGTCGGAAACGGAATAACTCATCTCGGTGGGACGGGATTCCACACCCAACCGATTCAGCAATTTGATGAAGTTAGGATAGGTCCAATCGTTGTACACGATAAATCCTGTGTCCACCGCGAATTCGCGCCCGCCGAGTTGCACCGATTTTGTGGCGGTATGGCCGCCGATGCGCTCGTCGGATTCAATCACGTGAACCTCGTGCAGACCGGACAGGAGGTGGGCGGCGGTAAGACTGGATATACCGCTACCGATAACTGCTATTTTCAAGGAAGCTCCTTAGTGAATGCTTCACGCTTTGCGCATGCGCGGCGCCAAGATACGACGCCAGAACGGTTTGCACATAGCCATCAGGTTGAGAGTCCAGGCCAGCCGCTTGGGAAAGGCATGCCAGCGCTTACGGGATTCGATTGCCCAGAGAATTTCCCGCACAGCGCGCTCGGGCTGCACAATGGCGGGCATATCAAAATCATTCTTGTCGGTCAGGGGTGTTGCCACGAAACCAGGCCGGATCACCGAAACCGTCACCGGACTGTCGTGCAGGTCAATGGCCAGGGCGTCAAAAAAGTAATCCAATGCGGCTTTGGATGCGCCGTAGGCCTCGGCCCTGGGAAACGGCACCACCGATGACAAACTGGAAATTCCGGCCAACACACCGGCAGGGGATTTTTCAAGCAAAGGCAAGGCGATTTCCACACAGCGGCTGGTGCCCACCATATTCACATTAAACACTCTGGCCACCGATTCGCTGTCGAGACGGGGCAAGTCCACATATTCGCAGATGCCCGCATTCAGAATGGCAATGTCCAAATGCTCTGTCAGCGTTTCCATTGCCGCGCTTGCCGCGCGCATGCTGTCTGCGTCACCAATATCGCAAGGCAATAGGTGAAGTTTGCTGGCCAGCGGCACCGTCAATGATTCCAGCGACCCCAGATTGCGGGCAGAGGCGATAACGGTGTTGCCCCACCCCAACAGTCGCTCGACCAGCGCCAGGCCGATACCGGAAGAGGCGCCGGTTACCCAGACCACTTTGCCGACGATCACGATGGCTGTACCGGCGCAACCGCGCTTTCGGGTGCGTCATCGGCCAAGCGGGTACGCAACCAACGCACGACTCGGCCAATCAAAGGCACGTGTTCGTACACCATGGCGCCCATGTCATAGCAATCTTCGTGCTCGATTACCTTGTCACCGGAAAACCGCAGTCGCGATATGCCCGGCATGGCAATTTCCGCCCCGCCCCTGAGGCGGGGATGGCGGTAGCGCATCACCCAACGCAGGAAGGCCTCGTCGCCCTGCTCCATGCTGTGGGTAAACTCGAATTGACAGCTGATCAGGTTTTCGCTCATCTGCCTGAAATAGGATTCGATACTCTCGAGCCCTTCTATCCGGTGGATCGGGTCAATGAACACGGCCTGCGGGTGATACACACTTCGCGCCTGGCGCCAGGTCGACGTGTCGAACGAGCGATAAAATGCCATCAGTGTCTGACATTTGGCTTGCATATAAACTCCTGTAGTTTCAGCATCTTACGCACCCGCAACCCGTTCAGATCACACCTTCTGTCAAGGCCCTCGCCGGAGTGATCCACTCGGTGATAGCAACCGTATCCAAGAGCAACTTTAGCAGCAGTAGCCACCTGAGACTGAGCGGACTATGATAGCGATGGATATACTTAAAGGCCCAGGCACCGGATCAACACGCCGGACCGCGAAAGGGAGACGCTCTTTGCAGCGCGACGATGAATGGAGCCTTGCGCTCGAAAAAATCGCTACGGAGCGCTGCAAGCAAAGCTTCGCGGCCTTCTTCACCCACTTTTCCCCGCTCCTCAAAGGGTTCCTGCTGAAGGGCTCGCGCCTGAACAGCGCGCAGGCCGAAGAGCTGGTGCAGGACATCATGATCAAGGTCTGGCGGCGTGCGGCCCAGTTTGACAGCACGCAGGCGTCCGCCTCCACCTGGCTTTACACCATTGCGCGAAACGCACGCATTGACTGGCTGCGCCGGCAATCCAACGCAGAGACTGAAGAACTCATCGCCGACGACCTGTATGAAGATGAAACGGGTGAAACCCCGTTCACCCAATTGCAGCAGGCCCGGCGGGAAGAAACCGTACACGAAGCCCTCACCACTCTGCCCGAAGAGCAAGCGCTGGTGCTGCGCAAAGTCTATATGGAAAGCAAGTCACACTCGGAAGTTTCAGAAGAACTGGATCTGCCATTAGGCACGGTGAAATCCCGTGTGCGCCTGGCATTGAAAAAGCTCCAGGATGTAATCGGGCGAGAATTGGCGGCCTGAGGCAAGATACGATGAACACAATGATCAAACACCACCCCGACGACAACCTGCTGACCGAGTTCAGCGCCGGCACCCTGGCATTCGGCCAGTCCATTGCTGTGAGCGCCCATCTGCATTACTGCAGCCGCTGCCGGGCCCGGGTTGCCAGCCTGAACACCCTGGGCGCCGACTTGCTGCAACACGGCGAACCGGAAGCTGTCAGCGATTCGCTGTTGGCGTCGGTGATGGACCAGCTGGATCAAAGCCCAACACCGGCACCAGCACCCAAAGCACCGGCACCGGCGCAAAAGCCCCGGGTACTCGAAAAGATTCTGTCGGCCAGTGGCCCGGAGAAATGGGAATTCCTGACGCCATCGCTGCACATGGCCCGTCTGAAAACCGGGCAGCAGGAATTCGAAGTCTCGCTGCACCGCATCAAAGCCGGTGGCAGTGTGGCCGAACACGACCACAAAGGCACCGAGATTACACTGGTGCTGGAAGGCAGCTTTTCTGACGAAGCCGGTATTTACAATGAGGGTGATTTCCTGCTGCGTGAAGCCGGTCAGGTACATCGTCCGCTGGCCAGCCGGGATGCTCCCTGCATCTGCTTATCAGTGGTGGCAGCGCCGGTAAAAATGACCGGCACGTTTGCCCGCTTGCTCAACCCTTTCCTGAGCTTCCGCCCTCAATAAAGGCATCCATCACAGTACAACTGGCGCGCGCTTGCGCCAGTTGTTTATCCCCCGCCCACACCACGGCGTCCATAAAAATCAATCGACGGGTTTGTTCTGTCACCACCGCTTCAATTTCAAAGTGGCTTAATTCGCTGGTAATAGGCCGGATATAACTGGTGTTGAGCTGGGTCGTCACCGAGGGTGGCGCCACCAGAAAAGACAGCGGCCCGATGGTATTGTCAATGGCGCCTACGATCAGCCCACCCTGCATATAGCCCATAGGATTGGTGAATTCAGGCTTGAACGGAAAGCGCGTGCGCAGGCGCTTGGCATCAGGATCAAAGGCGACAAATTCGCCGCCCATGGTGAGAAAACAGGGTGGTGGCAATTGCAGCGGCGCGCCCGGAAAGCGCGCCTGCAATTGCTGGGTAATTAATTCCGTCGGACTCATGGTTACCTCTCAGTCGAGAGGTGAGCATAGCAGGCTGGTGACAACACCGTACATACTCCGACCGCGCTGAGGGTTTACGGGGGAGTTATCTACCCGCTAAACAAATTCCGGGTGCGCCACCATATCCCAGAAAATCACCATGCCGCCCATCATGCTCACGCCCACCACCAGCGATACCGCCAGTACGGCGCTGGCGAATAGAAATCCGCGCTCTTCCGACAGGTTAAACATGATAGGCAAACCCACGTAGAGCAAATACACCGCGTAACTCACGGCCACCAGCGACAGAAGTACCATCACCCAGATGTGGGGATAAATACCTGCGATGCCGGCCAGAAAAATCGGCGTGGCTACATAGGATGCGAACACATAGCCCTTGAGCGGATCGCTTTTGACGCCGTAAGTGCGCGACATCCAATGAATGAAGTAACCGATGGCGATGACAGCGATCAGTAACGAAAAATAGAAACCGCCCATCATCGACAGCGCACTGTGATCGGCCATACGAATGGCTTCACCGTCGCCGATGCGCCAGCCGAATTCCGTGGTACCCAGATACCAGGCCAAAGCCGGCAACATGGCACACCAGATGGCAAAAGGGCTTAAACGCTTGAGGGATTTGTCTGGCAACGCCTGCAGCGACTGCCATTGTTTACGGGGATGAACTAACAAACCAAAGGCATGGTTCAACATCACTACTTCCTTGCTGTTTCACTGTTGTTTTTATTTAGTGAACCCAAACACGGCTGTAGAGAGCTTCGAGCAATCGATACTGCGCTGTTGATCAAAGCGCCCTGGGATGGGTGCTCGTCCGAACCGGCACGCAGGCCCAGAGTGCGCAATGTGGCTGCAGGCGTCAAGAAAGTGAAGATTAAACAAACAGACTGGCTATTTTTTGTTTCGCAATTACCCAGCGAAGCGAACGCAGTTGCTACTGCAATGCACATTCGCACAATAAATAATCAGCATTCACCGTGGAGTCTGACCCCACGGTGTGCAGTTTCAGTGGTGCCCGGCTGACAATGCCTGCCACAGCGTCCACAGGCCAAATACGATCAACAACAGGCCCGCCGTCAGGCGTGGACCACGGGCGCGGATGATGGCCTGCAGTTCGCTCGCAAACCAGCCACCCAGGAGAACCGCCGGCAAGGTGCCCAGGCCAAAAGCCAGCATTACCAGGCCGCCGCTCAGCGGGCTACCCTGAGCGGCCGCAAACGCCAGGCCGGTGTAGACCAGCCCGCAGGGCAGAAACCCCCACACCAGCCCCAGCGGCAGCGCCTGCCAGTGGTGTTTAAGCGGCAGCAATCGATTACCCAGGGGCTGAAGCCGGCGCCATAACACAGCACCCGCCCGTTCAAGCCAGGTGAGCGCACGCCAGAGATCCGCCAGATACAGACCCATCAACACCAACAGCACGCCCGCCATTAACCGGGGCCAGGTCAGTTGAGTGCCGAACACCGCTTCACCGCCCCAGCCCACCAGTGCACCCATCAGGCTGTAGCTGATCACGCGACCGAGGTTGTAGCACAGCATGCGGGTCAGGCGCGCACTGCGACTGCCCGCAGAAAGCGACAAGGCGCCCACAATCCCGCCGCACATGCCGAGACAATGGCCACCGCCCAGCAGGCCGGCCGCGAACAGCGACAGCAAGGCAAAGCCGAGCTCCATCGATCAGGACTCAGGGGTTTTATCGGTGGATTTTGCCGGGCTCTCATCCTCGTCGAACAGGATGCGGCGGCTTTCGGTATTCAGATCGTCGTATTGCCCGTTTTTGACCGCCCAATAGAGCAGCCGCAAAGCGATGACGAAAAAAATCAGTGCCAGCGGCACCAGCAGATAGAGAATATCCATGGAACTGTCGCGTTGTGTTTGGCGCTATTGTACGTGAATCCTGCGCCCCAGGCGCAATGCGTTAAGCACCACCACCAATGAGCTGGCGCTCATGCCCGCCGCCGCCAGCCAGGGCGGAACCAGACCCGCTGCGGCAAAGGGCAAGGCCAGCAGGTTATAGCCAATGGCCCAGGCCAGGTTCTGGCGGATAATCGCGCGGGTATCCCCCGCCAGCGCAAAGGCATGAGCCAGGGTCATCAGGCGGCCGTTGGTGAGTAAACTGTCGGCGCGGGCCTGCGCCAGTGCGG
Source organism: Simiduia agarivorans SA1 = DSM 21679 (assembly GCF_000305785.2). Classification (NCBI taxonomy): domain Bacteria; kingdom Pseudomonadati; phylum Pseudomonadota; class Gammaproteobacteria; order Cellvibrionales; family Cellvibrionaceae; genus Simiduia; species Simiduia agarivorans. The sequence continues at coordinate 1,769,471 of NC_018868.3, forward strand.
TGGCGCCGGCCATGGCGACGGACACGTCCGCCCCTGCCAGCACCGGGACATCGTTAATGCCGTCACCCACCATGAGCACCTTCCCGCCTGCAGCCTGCAGCTGCTGCACCCGCGCCAGTTTTTGTTCCGGCAACAAGCCGCCGCAGGCCTCGGCAATTCCCAGCTGCGAAGCCAGCGCCTGCGCGCGTGCGGGGCGGTCGCCCGACAATAAAACCACCGTTTTCCCCAAGGCGTTCAGCTTGGCCACCGCTGCCGCCGCATCCGGGCGCAATTTATCGTCAAAGGCCAACCAGGCCACCGGACCTTGTTCGCTCGCCAGCAATAACCACTGACCTTCATCCGGTGGCGATGGGGGCACAAACCAGCTTTCAAAAAACGCGGGACGGCCAAAACGGTAAGCCTGGCCCTGCCAGTGGCCAGCGACACCCAAGGCAATCTGTTGGGCTACCGCCGTGACGCCCGACGCCGGCACGATACCGGTAAAAGCCCTGGCGAGCGGGTGGGATGAACCCGCCTCCAGTGCGGCACAGAGCCGGGTCACCCGCTCGTCGGTCCAGGCCGGATCCAGTAATCGGATAGCCGCCAGACGCGGCTCGCCCAGCGTCAGGGTCCCGGTCTTGTCGAATACCACGGTATCCACCGTGGCCAGAGCTTCCACCACATGACCCCGGGTTACCAGCAGCCCTTGTTGTCGCAACCACAAATTGGCGCGGGTCAGTGCCACTGGCGTGGCCAGTGATAAGGCGCAGGGACAGGTCACCACCAACACCGACAAGGTAATCCAGAACGCCTGGGCGGCGTCGTACCACCACCAGAATCCCCCCACCAGCGCCGCGATCATCAATAACCGGGCGACAAAGGCGCGCGCCAACCGATCGGCCAGGCTGACCTGTGAAGGCTTGTCTGTTTCGGCGCGATTGACCAACTGCTCGATGGCCGACAGGCGGGTGTTCTGGCCCACGGCACTGACGCTCAATAACAAGGGGCTGTCGGTGTTGATGCTGCCGGCAATCACCTCGTCACCGGGCGCGCAGGCCCTGGGGGCCGATTCACCGGTCAGTAACGCTTCGTTAACCGCCGAGCTGCCGTCGAGGATCCGGCCGTCACACGGCAGCGTTTCGCCCGCGGCCACACGCACCCTATCGCCCACCTGCAAGCGCGCAAGCGGAATCACCTCTTCGCCCGCATCGGTCAATCGCCTTGCTGTCAGGGGCAACCGCAGTGCCGCCAGGCTCAGGCTATTGGCATTCTGGTGCCGCAAGCGCTGTTCCAGAAAGCGCCCCAGTAACAGGAAAAACGTAAACATCGCCACCGACTCGAAATACACCTCTCCGGTGTTCATCACCGTGGCGTATACGCTGGCGCTGAAGGCACCGCCAATGGCAATAGCCACAGGCACATCCATGATCAATTGGCGCTGCTTCAGGCTGTTCCAGGCGGCGGTGAAAAAAGGCCGGGCCGAAAAAAACACCACGGGTAACGCCACCACCAGACTGGTCCAGCGGAAAAACGACTGCCAACGCGATTCCAGATCCTGGTAATCACCCAGATACAAGGCGCCGGCCATCATCATCGCCTGCATCATGGCAAACCCCGCCACTGCCAGGCGCATCAATAGGGTGGTGCGTTCCCGGGCCCAGAGTGCGCGCTGGTTTTCATCGCTGGCCGACATGGGCCGGTAACCGATATGGGCGATGGCGGCCATCAGCACGGACACGGGCACGCCGGTAAACAGGATGCGAGCCCGGTGGGTACTGGCATTGACGCTCACCCGCTGAACGCCGTCGATGGCCGACAGGTGTTTTTCGATCAGCCAGACGCAGGCCGCGCAGGTAATGCCCTCAATCAGTAAATCGGCTCGCTCTGCAGCGCCCTCCGATTGGACAAATTGTTGGCGCAACTCCGGCAGGTCGTAGGCGGCATAATCCGTGGCCACCGCATCGGGCCGGGCTGCCTGTTGCTCACGGTATTGATAAAAATTGGCGAGCCCGCCGGCCACAATGGCCTCGGCCACGGCCTGACAACCGGGGCAACACATCAAGCGGGTTTCCCCGTTGACGGTGACCGGAAACCGCCCCACCGCGGGCAGCGGTTCGCGACAGTGATAGCACTGGTCCGCCATCGATCAGCGTTCCAGCGGCACCATGACCACGGCCTGTTGATCGGAGAAATTGAGTTCCGCTTTCAGGCGCCAACCGGCGCTGGTCCGGTCGGCTTCCGACTCGCCAGCAAATAACTGCAGATAACGGCGATGGGCAAGGCCGGCATCCAGATCCCCGCGGTAACGCCCGGTGGCGGTACGCTTGAGCACAACCACCTGATCGAGATCTGCCTCGGTGGGGTGTTGCAGCAACAATACCAGCGATTCGGGATCATCCTCGCCGGTCAGATTCAACCAGGCCTCGAAGGTTTCCATATCAAAGCTGATGTCTGCCTGCATATTGAGCGCCCGCGCCTGCATATCCTGTTCAAGGCGTTCGTTATACATGCGGCCTTCACGCGAATAATTGTCCACCACCACATCATCGGCCATCTTGATGGAAACGGAGATAAACGCCGTCATCACGATCACGATAGTGATCAGCGGTGTGAGCAGAAACCAGGCCCAGGGCTGACGATACCAGGGCTTGGGTGATTGAGAGTCTTGTTGCATGACAGTATCCAAATAAAAAGCCCCTGTATGATACAGGGGCCTTAGCCATAAAACACAGGCCCGGCGGTTATTGGCTGGGACCGATAAAACTGGTTTCCACCGTCACGTTCAGTTCCGGTTTATCCTGTGCTTCCACATAAAAGGTCACCTTGTTCTGGGAACTGGTGAGTTCATCGCGCGGCACCGAAACCCGCACAGGGAAACTCAGCAACTCGCCTTGCTCGATCAGGGCGGGGCGATAACCGCCGAGCGAATAGGTGTGATCACCGGTGACCGTGACGTTATAGATCTGATCTTCCGGGTCGAGGTTCAGAATTTTCAGTGTGTACACATTCTGAATATCGTCACCCACCACCCGGTACATGTTGGCACCACGGTCGCGCAGAACATCCACTTTCAAAGGCACCCGGCTGCTGACTGTGTAAGCAAAGACACTAATCATTGCCACCATGGCCAATGCATAACCCAACAGGCGTGGGCGGAACACGTGGGTGGTACCGTTCTTGATGGCGTCTTCCGTGGTAAAGCGGATCAACCCCCGCTCATAACCCATTTTGTCCATCACGCTGTTACACGCATCCACACACAGCCCGCAATCGATACACTCGTATTGCACGCCGTCGCGAATATCGATATCCACCGGACACACCTGCACACACCAGGAACAATCGATGCAGTCGCCCTTGCCTTCAGCTTTGTAATCCTCTTTGGGTTTACGCGGGCCACGGGTTTCACCGCGTTTGAAATCGTAGAATACCGTGAGCGTATCCTGGTCGTACATGACCGACTGGAAGCGCGCGTAGGGACACATGTATTTGCACACTTGCTCGCGCAAATAACCGGCATTCATGTAGGTGCCGACAGCAAAAAACAGCACCCAGAAAGCCGCTATTGGATTGGCATCCAAGGTGACCAGGCCGGTGATCAGTTCACGGATGGGCGTGAAATAGCCAATAAAGGTAATGCCGGTGATCAGGGCGATGGTCACCCACATGAAATGCTTGCCGAATTTTTTGCTGAACTTGCGCAAACTCATGGGCTCTTTATCGAGCTTCATGCGGGCGTTGCGATCGCCCTCAAAAAAATGCTCGGCCCAGATGTACATCATGGTCCACACGGTTTGCGGGCAGGTAAAGCCACACCACACGCGCCCCACCATGACGGTAACGGTAAACAGGCCAAAGGCGGCGATGATCAACAACCAGGACAACAACATGGCATCCTGCGGACCAAACGTCAGCCACAAAATATGAAACTGCCGCTCGGGCAAATCAAATAACATGGCCGGCCGACCATCAATGACAAACCAGGGCATCAGCAGGTAACCGGCAATTAACGGAATACCGGTATAGCGACGCAGGCTCTGGAAAAAGCCGGAAATTTTCCGAGTGTAGATACGACCGGAAGACTGATAAATATCGACGTAGCGGATTTTTTCTTCTTGTTGGTCCGCAGTACGCTGTTCGTTTGAAGATTGCTCGGACATGCAACTGCTCTTACGTACTGACTGAGAAATGACCCTGAAAAGCCAGGGGGTTTACCACGAGAAAAACGAAAAGGGCAGCCTGAGCTGCCCTTTTAACCGGTTACTGCGCGTCGTTCTGATCGAGCGACAGGCTGTACACATAGGCGGCCAACAAATGAATCTTGTCGGAACGCAACTGGTCTTTCTGCGCAGGCATTACGTTGGCACGCCCCTCGCGCACCGAGTGGCGAATGCCTTTACGGGTACCGTCATAAAGCCAGATATCATCGGTCAGGTTAGGCGCGCCCAACATCTGATTGCCTTTACCGTCGGCGCCATGACAGGCTACGCAATTGGCGGCAAATACTTTCGCACCGGCTTCTGCCAGCGCGGCATCGTGCTCCTGACCGGAGATTTTCAATACGTACTCGGCACTGGACTGCACACCGGCTTCACCAATGACCGGCCCCCATGGCGGCATGTTGCCCGCGCGGCCATTGATCAGGGTTTCCTTGATTTTTTCCGGTGTGCCACCGTACAGCCAATCACCGTCAATCAAGCTCGGGAAGCCGTAGCTGCCGCCGCCGTCCGCGCCGTGACAAATGGCGCAGTTATTGGCGAACAAACGCATGCCCATTTTCATCGCCTTGGGCTCGTTCACCAGATCCTCAATGGACATCTGCTCGTACTTACCGAAGGTCTCAGCAAAGGTTTTCTGGGCTTTTTTCTGTTCCACTTCCAATTGCTTGTGGGACGTCCAGGTATTGCCTTCATACAGCGGGTGGAAGCCTTTCCAGGCCCCCAGACCGGGGTACATGATCAGATAGACGATGGCAAATAGAATGGTTGCCACAAACATCTGGAACCACCACTTGGGCAGCGGGTTATCGTATTCCTCAATACCGTCATATACGTGACCGGTGGTTTTGTTTTCCGGTTCATCTTCGTCGCTGACCGCCACTTTGCGGTTGGCAAACAGTACCCAGGTCACCAGCACCAGGCATGTGACAGTCAGTACAATGATCCACAGGCTCCAAAAAGTACTCATAATTTTTCCTGCCTTTCTTCATCGTTGTTTTCGGGATGAAGTTGTTGGGGTGTTTTGCTTGGCTCGTCCTCGGCGAAAGGCAGGTTAGCTGCCTCTTCAAACCGCTTGCGGCGGCTGGGCGCAAAGGCCCACCAACAGACGCCGATAAAGGCCAGAGTGACCAGCACGGTGCCTAGCGAACGCAAATCGTTGATATCCATCATCAGCGCTTCTGTTGAACCAGGGTGCCGAGCTGCTGCAGGTAAACCACCAATGCATCCACTTCACTCACACCTTTCACAGCAGCCTCTGCACCAGCGATATCTTCGTCGGTATAGGGCACGCCCACTTTGCGCAAGGCCGCCATTTTCTTGCCGGTGTCCTTGCCGTCGAGCACGTTATCAAACAGCCAGGGGAACGCCGGCATGTTGGATTCAGGCACAACGTTGCGCGGGTTGTACAGGTGCGCCTTTTGCCAGGCGTCTGAGTAACGTCCGCCTACACGCGCCAGATCGGGACCGGTGCGCTTGGAACCCCACAGGAACGGGTGCTCATAGACTGATTCGCCGGCCAGCGAGTAGTGACCGTAGCGCTCCACTTCGGCGCGCAGTGGACGGATCATCTGAGTGTGGCACACGTGACAACCTTCACGGATATAAATGTCACGCCCTTCCAGAGCGACTGCACCCAGCGGCTTCAGACCTTCCACCGGCGTCGTGGTTTCCTTCAGGAAAAACTGCGGCACGATTTCAACCAGTGAACCAAAACTGATGGCCACGATGGTGAGTACGGCCATCAGGCCGATGTTCTTTTCTACAATGTCATGATTCTTCATGGATTATTCCCTCAGGCCGCGGCCGCTTGTGGCGCAGCGTCGGCTGACTTTTCGTCAGCGATGGTGCGGTAGGCGTTGTAGGCCATGATCAGCATGCCAGCCAGGAAGAAAGCACCGCCCACAACACGTACGAAGTAACCGGGGTAGCTGGCTTCAACGGATTCAACAAAGCTGTAGGTCAGGGTGCCGTCGGCGTTGAATGCACGCCACATCAGGCCCTGCATGATGCCGTTCACCCACATGGAGGCGATGTACAACACGGTACCGATAGTCGCCAGCCAGAAGTGGGTGTTGATCAGCGGTACGCTGTACATCTCTTCTTTGTTGAACAGCTTGGGGATCAGGTGGTAGATGGCGCCGATAGAAATCATTGCGACCCAGCCCAGCGCACCGGAGTGCACGTGACCCACAGTCCAGTCGGTATTGTGCGACAGGGCGTTCACGGTCTTGATCGACATCATCGGGCCTTCGAAAGTAGACATACCGTAGAAGGACAGCGAGACCACCAGGAATCGCAAGGTCGGGTCGGTACGCAGCTTATGCCAGGCGCCGGACAGCGTCATGATACCGTTGATCATACCGCCCCATGACGGCGCCAACAGGATCAGTGACATGACCATGCCCAGACTCTGGGCCCAGTCGGGCAGCGCTGAGTAGTGCAGGTGGTGACCACCGGCCCAGATATAAAGTGCAATCAGCGCCCAGAAATGCACGATGGACAACTGGTAGGAGTACACCGGACGACCCGCTTGCTTGGGCACGAAGTAATACATCATGCCGAGGAAGCCCGCGGTCAGGAAGAAGCCCACCGCGTTATGGCCGTACCACCACTGGACCATGGCATCCATCACGCCGGCATAGGCGGAGTAGGACTTGGTCATGGACACGGGAATCGCCGCCGAGTTCACCAGGTGCAGGACGGCGACGGTGAGAATAAAGCCGCCGTAGAACCAGTTGGCCACATAAATGTGTTCGGTTTTACGCTTGACGATAGTGCCGAAGAACACGATGGCATAGGACACCCATACCAGCGTAATCAGGATATCGATGGGCCACTCCAGCTCGGCGTATTCCTTGGCGGAAGTAATACCCAGAGGCAGTGTAATGGCTGCGAGTACAATCACCAGCTGCCAACCCCAGAACGTAAACGGGATCAGCCAGCCGCCCCACAGTTTGGCCTGACAAGTCCGCTGCACAACATAGTAGGAAGTGGCGAACAAGGCACAACCACCAAAGGCGAAAATCACCGCGTTGGTGTGCAGGGGACGCAAACGGCCGAAGTGGCTGTAGGGTTGCAGGATATCGTTCAGTTCTGGCCATACCAGCTGTGCCGCAATCAGCACACCCACAGCCATACCTACGATGCCCCACACAATGGTCATGACGGCGAATTGACGCACGACCTTATAGTTATAGGCTGGGTGTTCCCCAGCAGCTGCGTGACTGCTCATAGTAGTTTCCCAATGTCTCAGAGCTTAAAAAATCGTCTTCGCCAGACTTCCTGCGTACCTCAAGACCGGTCCCCTAGGAACAGAGCTCCCTCTAAAGTAGTACGACAGGTTGCACCGCTGGCATTGTAGGGTTTCAACATGACGGGATATTGATGTGAATCAAGGGATACCCCGTCCGGTTTATATAACCGGATAAAACCCAGAGTTTAGGTCATAAAGGCCTGTTTCGCGCAGGCGATCTACCCACAAAGGCGTATTCCTTGGAATACGCCATGACGGGCAGATCAGGACAATTTACGGCCTTTGCCCGCCGCGATGCGCATGCGCAACGCGTTGAGCTTGATGAAGCCTTCGGCGTCCTTCTGGTTGTAGGCACCGGCATCGTCCTCAAAAGTGGCGATCTTGTCGTCGAAGAGGCTGTCCTCGGAGCGACGGCCGGCAATGGACACATTGCCCTTGTAGAGCTTGACCCGCACATCGCCGTTCACCACCGTCTGGGAGTCATCGATGGCCTTTTGCAGCATCTGCCGCTCAGGGCTCCACCAGTAACCGTTGTAAATCATCTCGGCGTAGCGCGGCATCAGCGCATCTTTCAGGTGCGCCACTTCGCGGTCGAGAGTGAGCGACTCGATGGCGCGGTGCGCCTTGAGCAGGATGGTGCCGCCGGGGGTTTCGTAGCAACCGCGGGACTTCATGCCCACATAGCGGTTTTCCACGATATCCAAGCGACCAATACCATTGGCGCCGCCCACCTTGTTCAGGTGCTCCAGCACGGTCGCCGGCGTCATGGCCTTGCCATCGATGGCCACCACGTCACCTTTTTCGTAGGTCAGGGTCACGTAAGTGGGTGTGTCCGGTGCCGCTTCCGGTGATACCGACCAACGCCACATACCCTCTTCCGCCTCGGCCCATGGATCTTCCAGAATGCCGCCCTCGTAGGAAATGTGCAGCAGGTTAGCGTCCATGGAGTAAGGCGACTTGGTTTTCTGCTTGGCGAAATCCACCGGAATATTGTGTTCTTCGCAGTAGGCCATCAGCTTTTCGCGGGAGTTCAGATCCCACTCGCGCCAGGGTGCAATGACCTTGATACCGGGCTTGAGTGCGTAGGCACCCAGCTCGAAGCGCACCTGGTCGTTGCCTTTGCCGGTCGCACCATGGGAGATGGCATCGGCACCGGTTTCGTTGGCAATTTCTACCAGACGCTTGGCGATCAGCGGGCGGGCAATGGAGGTGCCCAGCAGGTATTCACCTTCATAAATGGTGTTGGCGCGGAACATGGGAAACACGTAATCGCGCACGAATTCTTCGCGCAGATCTTCGATATAGATTTCTTTGATGCCCATGGCCTGTGCTTTGGCGCGCGCGGGCTCCACTTCTTCACCCTGACCGATGTCGGCGGTAAACGTCACCACCTCACACTGGTAGGTTTCTTGTAGCCACTTAGCAATAACCGATGTATCAAGCCCGCCTGAGTAAGCGAGTACTACCTTTTTGAGGGACGCCATAGAAAACTCCGTTCGCTTGCCGCGCTGTCCCGGGTCGCATTGCGCTCACCCGGCCTGTAAAAATCGGGGGCGAATTGTATAACCAATCGTTATAGATTCACAGGGCGTCTAGCAGACTAATTGCGGATAGGACGTTATTCTGCGGCGGCAACCGTCTGATCCTCGCGCTTGTCGACCCTGACGGTGACGCGCCGGTTTTGCGCCCGGCCCACGCGCGATTGATTGGACGCAACCGGATAGCGCTCACCGTGCCAGCGCACAGTAATCATGTCGGCCGGCACCCCCAGGTTGCGCAAAAACGCTGCCACTGATTCTGCCCGCCGCTTGGACAGTTCAAGATTTTCGTCCCGCAGCCCCTTGCTATCGGTGTGACCATCAATGAACAGATGGCCGATTTGCGGATCGGCCAGCACATAGGTGGCAATGTGGCGCAATTTGCGATTTTCCGCCGGAGGGAAATCATCGCCGGACGACGGGAAGTAAACGGCGGACCGGGCGATCTGATCGTAATTGACCGGCAGCAATGAGCCCAGACACTGAAGATACTGGCCATAGGCGGCCTGAAAGTTAACCGGCGACAAGGCAATGCGGGATGACTCACTGGCGCCGTACCAAGGGTAGCGAGTGAACACCAACTCACGCCCACCATGGAGCTCGGTCAATGCCCGATTTGACAGCTTGTTATCCAAGCCCACGGGGCGCTCGCCGCGGGTCACCGGAATAAGGCCAAGGTTGATATCGGCACCATCCGGGCGCCACACGGGTGCGCGCGCCACCAGTCGTGCCTTGCCGGATTCCAGCCGGGGGGTATAAGGCAGCAGCTCCAGCGTGAGCGGCTCACCCGCCCGACGGTAAAACCGGGCGTTACCGTAGTAGGGCACCGGCTGATTCATTTCACAGGCAAAAATGGAACTGCTCACCTGCCACTCGCTCTTATCCATGGGCGCCGCATATTCAGTGGCCCGGGCAGGCCCAACGGCCAGCACTACCAATACCGACGGCAGCCAGAATAATGTGCGTGTAAGCAAGCGGTACATGGGGTCTGATTCCACCAAAGCCAGAGAACCTACCCGGGTTATCGACCCGGTTGCCGCTGGCTTGAGTCGAAATCGGGCGCTATTTTAGGTAGGATGCGCGGCCTGAAACGGCATCCACTGGCTAAAAGGTAGCAGCTCCCATGGCTCAGACTCTGACAATCACCCGCCCCGACGACTGGCACATTCACCTGCGCGACGGCGACCAGTTGGCCACCACGGTGCCCGATGCCGCTCGCTACTTTGCCCGCGCCATCATTATGCCGAACCTTGTGCCACCAGTGATGAACGCGGAGCAAGCACTCGCTTACAAAAGCCGGATCATGGCCAACCGCCCGGCCGGAAGCCAGTTTGAGCCGCTGATGGTGCTCTATCTCACCGACAACACCAGCGCTGATGATATCCGCACGGCGCGCGCCGCGGGCGTTGTGGCCGCCAAGCTCTATCCGGCTGGCGCCACCACTAACTCGGCCTCGGGCGTGACCGACATCACCCGCCTCTACCCGGTACTGGAAGTGATGGCTGAGGTGGGTATGTTGCTGTTGGTACACGGCGAAGTGACCGACAGCAGCATCGATATTTTCGACCGGGAAAAAGCCTTCATTGACCGCACCTTGCTGCCCCTGCGCGCCGCCATGCCCAGCCTCAAAATTGTGCTGGAGCACATTACCACGGCCGATGCGGCACAGTTTGTCACCGGCGCCTGCGACAACACAGCCGCCACCATCACCGCCCATCACCTGCTGTACAACCGCAACCACATGCTCGCCGGTGGCATCCGCCCGCACTACTACTGCCTGCCCATTCTCAAGCGCAGCAGCCATCAGGAAGCCCTGATCGCCGCCGCCACCAGCGGCAGTGCGCGGTTTTTTCTGGGCACCGATTCGGCGCCGCACGCCAAAGAAAAGAAGGAAGCCGCCTGCGGTTGCGCCGGTAGCTATACTGCCTATGCCGCCATCGAACTCTATGCAGAAGCCTTTGAAGCGGCGGGTGCGTTAGACAAGCTGGAGGGCTTTGCCAGCCATTTCGGACCGGACTTTTATGGTTTGGCCCGCAATACTGATACCATCACCCTGGAAAAGGCCGACTGGCAGGTGCCCGACACCATTGCCATGGCCGGCACCCAACTGGTTCCGCTGCGTGCGGGCGAAACACTGACCTGGCGCGTCGCGCGCTGATTGCAGAAGGCACCCCTGGTTTGAACCCAGCTGAACCTGTATCCAATCCGAAATCCTTACTGGCACGTCGTTTCCGGGGGTTTTTACCCGTGGTGGTGGACGTGGAAACCGGCGGCTTCAATGCCGACACCGACGCCCTGCTGGAAATTGCCGCCGTCACCCTGCGCATGGATGAAAACGGCATCCTGCACAGGGACCAGACCTTCGATTACCACGTGGACCCTTTCGAGGGTGCCAATATTGAACAATCGGCGCTGGATTTTACCGGCATCGACATCGACAACCGCGAAGCGATTCCGGAACTGATGGCGATTCCGGAACTGTTCAAATCCATCCGCCGGGCGGTGAAGGACAACGGCTGCACCCGCGCCGTGGTGGTGGGCCACAACGCCCACTTTGATCTGGGTTTCGTCAACGCCGCCGCCAACCGCTGCGATGCCAAGCGCAATCCGTTTCACCCTTTTTCCTGCTTTGATACCGCCACCCTCAGCGGCCTGGCCTTTGGCCACACGGTGCTGGCCAAAACCTGCCAGCTGGCGGGTATCGAGTTTTCCAACAGCGCCGCCCACTCGGCCGCCTATGACGCGGAAAAAACCGCCGACCTGTTCTGCATGATCGTCAATCGCTGGCAGGAACTGGGGGGATGGGAGTTTCCGGAAGGCATTGAGGATTAGTGGGGTCAGACGCCCCCATCCGTGGCGGTCATAAAAAAGGGCAGCTTGCGCTGCCCTTGACACCCTGGACCTTGTTTTCAGGTCTTCGTATTAATCTTTGTCCAACCGCAAACAGAACCAGTAGAAGCAGTGGGTTTCATGCTCTTCTTCGGGCATGATCTCCTGGCTGTCCAGGATGCCGTCGCCGTTGGCATCGATACTGGAAAACTGACCCAGAAAGCTGCTGTATTCCGCTTCGGTGACTTCGCCGTTCTTGTCCTGGTCCAGCTTGTTGAAGCGGGCTTTGAGCAGCATGTTGCGGCGGGCCGCATCCACCTGCTCGTATTCATCAAAACTCACGCCGCCCGAGGTGTTCAGATCCATCAGGCGGAATATATCCAGCTTTTTGGCGGTGATCTCTTCCTGGGAGATTACCGTATCTCCGTTCAGGTCGTACTTGGCCAGTAACCAGTTATTGCCGCTGGCACTGCTGTCTGCCTGGGCCAGCGCCCCAACGCTCGCCAGGCACAATGCTGCTGTTAGCTTAAACACGTTCATACTACACCCGCTAATTGTTGTTGGTTTTAGTCGGGCACTCCGTTGCGGGCGGCACACGAGCCGTTCCTTTAGCTCGATAGTATTAAGAAGCCCACCACATTACCGAAGAACGGGTCACAAAACAGTACTAGCGTTATACGAATTGGAAATATGAGACGCAAATCCCATTTCAGCGGGTTTTATCGGCCGGTGTACCAGCGCACTTCCCGCGCATGCTTGTCCACCTGATCCACCACATCCAGCACCAGGGCAAACAACGCCATGCGCACCAGAATCCCGTTGTCGGTCTGCCGGAAGATGGCGAGATTGGGATTGGCGTTCAGGTCATTGTCCAGCTCGTTGGCCTCGGCGCGGGAATCCCGGGGCAAGGGGTGCATGATCACGGTGTTGGGCTCGCAGAACTCGGTATAGATACTCTGGTTCAGCCTGAACCGGCCGCGGTAGAGGTCGGCCTCCTGCTTGCTGGCGAAACGCTCCTCCTGAATCCGGGTGGAATAAGCGATGTCCACCTTACTGATACTCGCCGTCAACTCATCGGTAATGCTGACCTGATGCCCCGCAGCCCGCAGCAAATCCACCAGATATTCGGGCATGGCCAGCTCCACCGGCGACACCAGTGTCACCTGTACGTTTTTATACAGCGCCAGCAAGCGGCACAGCGAGTGCACCGTGCGGCCGTATTTCAGGTCGCCGATCATGGCGATACGCAAGCCATCCAGGCCCTTGCCCTTGGCGGCCATTTCTTTGCGGATGGTATAGAGGTCGAGCAGCGCCTGGGTGGGGTGCTCGTTGGAACCGTCGCCACCATTGATCACCGGCACCCGGCTGGCCTCGGCAAATTCGGCCACCGAACCATTCTGCGGGTGGCGCATACAGATCACGTCGGAATAACCCGAGAGCACCCGGGCCGTATCGTACAGGGATTCCCCTTTGGCAATGGCCGATGACTCAAAGCCGGTGGTTTCACGCACTTCACCGCCCAACAGATTGAACGCGCAACCAAAACTCACCCGGGTGCGGGTGCTGGGTTCAAAAAACATATTGCCCAGAATCGCCCCCTCAAGAACGCGGGTCACCCGCCGACGACTGGCATAAGGCTCCATGGCATCAGCCACGCGGAACACGTGTTCGATATCGGATTGTTCGAACTGATCGATGGACAGAATATGGCTACCGGTAAAATCCACGTTGACCTCAGGCTTTCAGGATGCAGGAAAAGAGCCGATATTTTAGCGGTCACCCTCTAAAGTGGCTACGCTTAGAATGCTTCATCAACACGAAACTTAAGGAGACCCGGTGGTCAGTCACAACCCGGAAACACTGGTTAAATATTGTTCAGTCGCAACCGCCAAGCAGATTCTGGGCAGCCAGACCCTGCGCTGGAGTGCGCCCAACCTGTTCAACGACCCGTTCGAACTCAATCACCGCACCGGCCTGACCTTTGACCCCCAATCCATCCTGACTGCCGCCATCCAGACCGCCACCGGCATGCTGTTTGCGAAAGATGAACCGCGCGGCACCTCGCCCCTGACCGTGGTCATCCGCCGCTGGCGGGACGAAGAGCGGTTCCAGTCGCCTGAAGAGGCGCACGATGTACTGAAAGAATTGCTGTCCCAAATGGTCGACAACCGACTGCAGGCCCTGGACAAGCTCATGGCCGACTGGCGTAAATTCTGTCGCACCCTGCGCATTTGCAGTTTCACCGCCAAGCCCGACAATCTGGCCGCCTGGACGCATTTTGCCGACAACAACCGCGGTGTCGCGATTCGCCTGCAGTGTGGCGAGTTCACTTCCCTGCCCCACCCGAAACAAGTGGCCTACCGGCCCACGCGCCCGGAAATCACCTCGCTGAAAGAACAACTGGACGTGGTACTCACCAATCAGGCGTTTCACGCCGAAGAGTACTTTTTCGATAAGTTCACCAGTAAATCACTGCATTTTGCAGCCGAAACCGAATGGCGCTGCTTTCGCCAGGTGGCCGATGAAGTCGGGCCCGACGCCAAACCGGAAGCGGACTGGTTCGACGACGTGAAGTTCGAACGCTCGGACATTACGGCGGTGTATTTCGGTGCCTTCGCCGACGCCCAGTCCATGCGCGAGATTTATGCGCTGCTGAAGGAAAAATACCCGCAAGCCAAAGTGTTTCAGGCTAAAGCCGCCGCCAGCAAATACGAAATCGAGTTCAATCGCATTACCAGCTAGCCGCCTGCCACGCATGGGTCAGAGCAGGCCATCGCCCCAGGCCTCCAGCGCATCCAGTAGCGCGCGCCTATCTGCATATGCCGGGTCATCGCGCAGTTGGGCCAGGCGCTCGAAATAATCCTCCATGACAATCGATGCGCCCGCGTCAGGATTGGTCAGGCGTTCGTAGCGCCACTCCTCCCAGGCCAGTTGCTCGTCTGGCGTCAGGGTTTCCGGGAAGTGGCGCGCGCGGTAGCGGCTGAGCAGCTTGCTCAGGCGACGATCATCAAAGTGGATGGACGCCAACTGGTGCGGTTCAACGGTGTGAACACGGGCCATGGCATTTTTATCCTGGTCGGGAATAAACCCACCATAGAGTTGCTGCTCCGGGTCGTTCGGTTCGGCAAAACCCGATTCGCCATACACTTTCGCCAACTTGGCCTGCAGTGCCACCGCATCGGCCGTTGCCAGCTGTTTCCAATGCTGGCGCGCTGTCGCCATATCCAATTGCAGCCGCTGCTCCAACGCCGGCGTCAACACGCTGACCGGTGACAGCATGGGCGACTTGTTCAGGTGCACCAATTTAAGGGCGATTGAGTCCAGCCCCTGAGCGGCCAACACATCCCCTGCTGTATACAGGCGCTCGCGCACTGTCTCGGCATCCAGCGTTAATAATGCCGACGGATCAACACTCAGGTCGTACACGATCACCGCATTTTTATTGGTGGGGTGAGTGGCCAACGGCATGACCAGAGCGGTGCAGCCACGGGCGGCCGGAAAGCGGGACGACGTATGCAGCACGGGCGTGCGCTTGACCCAATCGAACATCTGACCCGCATGGCGCTTATCGCGCAGCGCGAAAGCATAGTCGTAGAGTTTGGGTTGGCGTGCGCGGATCAGTCGGGCCAAATCGATGGTGGCATACACATCCGACAAGGCATCGTGGGCATTGGCGTGCTCAAAGCCATTGGCAGCCGACAGGTGCTCCAGTTTGAAACTGGGGCTGCCATCTTCACGCAGCGGCCACTCAATGCCGTCCGGGCGCAAGGCATAAGTCATACGCGCCAAATCAATCAGATCCCAACGGCTGTTGCCGTCGGCCCATTCGGTGCGGTAGGGGTCGTAAAAGTTCCGGTACAGACCGTAACGGGTGACCTCGCCGTCAAAGCGCAAGCTGTTGTACCCCACCGCACAGGTGCCAGGCACAGCAAATTCGGCGTGAATGCGCGCCATGAATGCCGGCTCCGGCAATCCTTCGGCCAGCGCTTTCTGCGGCGTGATCCCGGTTATCAGGCAGGCCTCGGGTTGGGGCAGTAAATCCGCAGTGGGTTTGGCGTAGATCATCAGCGGCTCACCGATGATATTGAGCGCCTCATCGGTACGCACACCGGCAAATTGTGCCGGTTTGTCTTTGGCGGGTGTGGCACCCCAGGTTTCGTAGTCGTGCCAATAGAGGCTGGTCATAGGCGGATCCTTGGTTTCCCAAGACCCATCATACCCAGATGTGTGAATTGCCCCAAAAAATTTTCATCATCATCGAACAAGCCGCACCCTTATCCGAGTGCAATGTGCTTCGGTACGCCCATAAAAAATCCCGGCCGAAGCCGGGATCAAGTCGGGCGACAATTCTGTCACTAAGAGGCGATCAGAAAAAGTTGTAGCTGGCCTGCAATACCCAGGTACGGCCGTCATAGTGCACAGCGCGCGGCTGGAACTCGGTGGCCTGGTATTCTTCATACAGGGCTTCGTTCAGGTTGTAGCCCTTCAGCGTCAGGCGGAAGTTGTCAGTCACCTTGTAGTAGGCCGACAAATCCACACGACCAGCCGCTTTCACGTTCTTATTACCTTCGCCGTTAAAGGTACCAACACTTTCCAACTCATAATCGGAACGGTAGTTGTACGCCAGACGGATGCCGAAAGGCCCCTGCTCGTAGTAACCAATCACGTTATAGGTGTGATCGGAAATGCCGGGAATGTACAGATCCGGATCAGAGGAATCCTGCTTGGTGTTGGAGTAGTTCAGCACGCCGCCGAAGCCATTCCAGGGGTAAGGCAGGAAGCTCAGGTCTTGCTGCAGTGACAATTCAAAACCGGATACGGTGATGTTTTCGTCGCTGTTCAGCAGCTTGCTGGCATTCACTATGTCACCGGCCATGATGTAATCGGGATCGATAGCATCGTAGGCATCCTGGCCGTCGGTCACACAGTTATCACCCACCACCGACAGGCTACCTACATTCAGGCCGTAGCCGGCGAGTGTTTCGGTATCACAAGTACCCACATCGGTGAAGAAATTATCGATATCTTTAGTAAACGCGGCAAAAGTAATGGCACTGCCCTCGCGGTTGTACCATTCAACGGAAACATCCAGCCCCTTGGCCGTGAACGGATCCACATCAGCACCTGGCAGGCCTACGTTAACTTCACCGGGCCGGGTGACGACGGTTGAGGAAGGTGTTGCGGCCCGCACATTAGGACGAGACATGGTTTCGCTGTAAGCAAAGCGTACCTTCACGTCGTCGGTAACGTCCATCGCCAGGTTGAGACTGGGCAGCACATAGGTGTAGTCATTCTTGACGCTGCGCTGCTCTGGGTTATTGATATCGGTGGCACCGAAAGCCCAGAAAGGCGCAGACGCATCCTGCTCTGAACTCACATAGCGAACGCCCACGTTACCGGTAACCACTTTACCACCCACTTCAAAGTCCAGGTCACCCATCAGATACAGCGCATTGGTGTTGAGCTCAACGTCATACACAAGCCCCGCACTCTGCTGACCGCCGCGAGCGACCAAACCAGTGGCGGGAACAATAACGGGTTGCTCCCCAGTCACCGCATCGGGATTCACCGTGCCGATGGTTTGAATGGCCGCTGCATTCACTGCATCCACATCCAGAGCAAACCAGCCCTGACCCGCACCCGCAATGCCCGCGACGTTACCACCGAAGAAATTACCCTGTGATGCATAAGCGGGATTGCCTTTGGCGGCGTTGTTGATAATGCCGGTCAAATCCAGACCGGTGGGCGAGTTACGCAGACGATCCGAGTCCTGCTTATCAGAGGAGTAACGGTAGCCAAATTGCACATTCGCCAACACTGGCATATCCAGTTCACGCTCGAAGTTCACTTCGAAACTGTTGGTATCACGCTTCAACTCTTCATAAGTACCGGTTACCAGTGTACGGATCTGGCTATTGTCCAGACTCTGCACTTCACCCGAACTGGTCAAGGTATCTTTCACCTGCCAATTGGTGTCCAGGTTCAGGTTATCCGTGTCGTTAAGTTCAACAACAAAGTTTTCAACATTGTTTTCACCGGTATACAAACGGCCATTAATGCCGCTGCTGCCAGCGCGGAAGTATGGTGTGTAAAACAATTCGCTCCAGTTATTCTCCGCCGAAGAAATGTTGATCAGACCATCCACGGTCCACTTGTCGCTGACCCATTCGGCGTCCAACAATACTGCTTGGGACTGTTCATAGGTATCCCAGATGCGTGAAGTGTTGCGGTAATCCACATCGTCAAACAGGATGTCGGAAACAGTCCATACCGGATCGCCATTGTCGTTCACACTACCCGTATCAAACGGCGTGGAGTTGGGAGTAATTTTGGTGCCGCCGCTACGGGTACGCAGGTCGAGTTCTTGCTGACCATTGTCATCCATATCGCGTTCGGTATAGAAAATATTGGCACCCAGTTTCAATGCATCGGTGGCTTGCCATTCGATGCCACCGGCAAATGAAGTGCGCTGACCTTCATTGATCTCCGAACCCTGACGCAATTCGCCGGGCATTTTTACCACCGCGTTATCGGGAATGCCGTTATCCGCTTTCCAGGTGGCAAAATCTTCACCGTTAGCGCCCACAAAGTTTCCGTTAGTGGGAATGTTGTCATAACGGTTAATTTTGATGGTGTCGCGACGGAAAGTCTGCTGACTGGTTGCCAGAGTGGCAGTCACGGCCAACGTGTCTTCGATAATGTGCTTGGAACCAGAGATGACAATTTCCGGATCAATGGTGTCGGCCAGCTGTTCGGACCGGCCACCCACGCTCAGGCTCAAGGCGTTCACGGGTTTGTCCAGCGCACGGGCAATCTGCAGATCAACTACGCCCGCAATGCCACCCTCCTGCATATCGGCAGATTGGGTTTTGACTACGTAGGTGCCATTGAAAATTGCCGGGTCATAGGCGCCAAAGGGATTGGGGGCACCGAAGGCTTTATCGCTGCGGCTGGGCGTCGCAAAGGCCTGGCCATTGGCGGTGGTCAGCACGAAACCGGAAGGCATACCGCGCAAGTTGATGCTGGACTCGCGGCGCTCGCCTTCGCGGTTGAGCTGCACGCCCACCACCGCTTGCAGGGCTTCGCCCATATCCAATGCGGGCAGCGTGCCGATATCGTCTGCCGAGATGCCGTCCACAATGGTAGCCGAATCGCGCTTGGCGTCGAGGGCGTTTTCCAGGTTGCGTTTGAATTCGGCGGTGACCACCACCTCTTCCAGCACGGCGCTTTCGGCCGTGGTCTGCTGAGCCAGCACTGCTGGCGAGGCGGCCAGCGCGATGACGCTACTAAGCACGGTTTTGGTAAAAACGGTGCGGGTTTGATTTTTCATGCTCAAGTCCCCTTATGGTTCTTATTTGGTGTCTCTCGGATTCTGACCACCCACTGCCTGTCAGACATCGTCGAATACGTGATTGACGATGATTCACATGGTTCACCAATTATGACTTACTGTCAAGTGGCCTTACCAGTTTTAAGGCCGGGTGCGCAATAATTGTTAACAGTGCAGAAATGTCGGAAAAACCTCTTTTTTTACAACAAGTTATAAAAAAATGGCGCTCAAACGGAGCGCCATAACGGGATATTAACTGGACGAACGTAAAATTAAATTACCCCTGATAGGCTAACCACCTGACCAGATTATCGGGGAATTTCAAGGTAAACACCTTTCAGGTCCTGTGAGCGGAGTTCAATCAGGCCAGCACGGGCACCGGCCTGATAGCGAATAGCTGCCAGCCCGTTGGCCATTTCAATGACCGAAGCCCCCTGATAATGCCCTTGGTCCGAAAGCAAGCGGCCCTGGTGATTGGCAACCGAGAAATACACCCGGTCGTTGAACCCGGTCGCGCGCAGTCCATTGGCACCCAGTGCTTCAGCGGTGATCAGCCAGTGGCCGTCGCCCAGGTCCTCGGCCGAAAGGGAAACCCTGGCCATGGCTGGCGCCTTGCCCTCGTGGTATTCGAGCGCCAACGCATCACCGGCAACGGATTCGCCGTCATTGTATCCCTGCACGCGCAATTGATTGCTGCCCTCAACAAATGGTACCTGCCATACCAGGCCATGGGCGGGGTATGCGCCATGCACCCGCTGCTTTAGTCCCAGGCTTTTGCCATTCAGCCAAAGCTCCGCGCTGTCGGTATTGCAATACACCCGCACAGGCCGGCCTTCGCGTGGACCATAACGTACCGTCCAGCTATGGGACTCGATGTAGCACACAGGCGCCGGACTCCAGTAACTGGCAAACACATAATAGGCATCCTTGGGCTGGCCCAGTCGATCCACCAGGCCCTTTTGGTTGATGTAAGGCAAGGGGTTTTCGGGTCGCAGCGGCGTGCCGAAATCTTTAAACGCCCACTGGGCATTGCCGGCAAAATCCGGTTGGGATTCGCTTACCGACAAATGCCAGTCAAACAGACTCACCATGTAATTTTCATTCCAATCGGAGTCTTTGGCCACGCTGGTCACGCCGGCCTGATTCACTGCTTCCGCCACCGATAACTGTTGCCCCAACAAGCCGAGCTCGTCCAACGGGGTTTCGGTATGCCGGCCCCGGTGGCTGGAACCGCCGTATTCCATGTGCAAAAACGCCGGGTATTTTTTCTGCGCGTCAGTCAATGCCTCCGCATACTGACCAAAAGCGCCGCCATACCAACCGGCCCAGATTGATGGCGAAAAGCTGTCCACCACATCGGCACCGGGATAGTATTTACGCAAGCTGGTCAGCCGGGATGGATCGAGCGATTTGGTCAACGCCTGTAGCCGTTCTAAAAACGGCAGAATGTTTTTATCATCGCCACCGCCTTCAAAATCCGCCTCCCAATAAATTTCATTGCCCAGAGACCAATAGAAAATACTGGGGTGATTGCGGTTTTGCCGGATCTGCGCGCGCCAGAGCCTTTCGGTATTCGCTCGCCACGCATCGCCGCCTATGCCACCCCGGCACCAGGGCAACTCGTCCCACAGAATCAGGCCCAATTCATCGGCCGCCTGGTACACGCTCGGATCCTGCGGGTAATGTGCCAGGCGTACAAAGTTAGCGCCCAGCTTTTTGATCTGCGCCATGTCCGCGCGGTGCTGTTCATTGGACATAGCCGCGCCCACACCGGCGTGTTCCTCATGGCGATGAGTGCCGCGCAACAACAGCGGCTTACCATTCAACAACAAGCCTTTGCCATCGGGCATGCTGAAAAACCGATAACCTACCGACTGGCGTTTGGCATGCAACACCTTGCCGGCGTCATCTTTCAGTTCAATATTCAATTGATACAAGGCCGGGCTGTCTGGCGACCAGAGACTCGGCTGTTTAAGTACCGGCAAGCTCACCCCTTCCGGTAACGGCAGGCGATAGTTTTTTTGCCAAAGGGCGTCGCCCGTGGGCGAGGTCATAGCAAACGCTATCTGGCTGGCCGCCTTCGGGTGTTCGCCCGCCAGCGCAAAGCGGAAATGGGTATGGGCCTCGCGCTCGCTGACCTGCGGTGTATCTACCTGAATCCAGTCAAAATAAGCGGACGGCAAACGCTCCAGCCACAAATCACGGGTTATACCACCGAATTGAAAAAAATCGGCTTTTTGCGAAGGAATCAGATCGCGATTGACCCGGTTGGTCACCCGGATCATCAGCTCGTCGGTACCATCGAATCTCAGGTCGCTGCCAAGCGGTATTGTGAACCCCAGATAAGCGCCGACGAATTCGCCTACCGGTTTCCCGTTAACCCACACGCGCGTTTCCCGGTTGGCACCTTCGAACGCCAATCGATAGCTGCCCGGCACAAGCTTGACGATTTTGCGGTACCAACCTGCGCCCCGATAATAACCGGGCATGGGGTCTACGGTATCCGTTGCATTCCAGGTATGTGGCAGATCAATGGCCCGCCATGCTGTCGCGCTGATGTCATCGGGCTGCAGCGCTTCATCGGCGACAAACGCCCAGCCGGTATTGAGAGGCTGGCGTTCGATGGCCTGGGCCAGGCCTGCCAAAAACACAAGAAAGAAACCCATTAAGCCCAGAGTTTTTTTGATAATCACAACAGATCCCGTAAGTGAATTAGTAGTCGCAGCGCCCAACCGCCGTTGCAATGGAGGAAGCCAAATCGGCCAGGTATTGACGGGCAAAACAGGCCTCGGTCATCACCGCGATGGGGGAAAGATCAGCGCCGGCTACCGCGGCTGACAACCAAGGCGAGGTCAGTAACGTCCGCTCAAGAGAAGGCTCTTCACTCCCGCCCCAGTGCGCTTTGTCGCTGCCGGCCTGAAGATAATGCAGCGCCGCAATCAGCCGCGCTTTGTCCTGCCACCAATGCTGATCCAAATGCCGCGCCAAGGACGCTATCCCATCAAACGCCCGTAAATTATAGGCCGAATAGTGAAACGGTTTTGTGCGCGCCAACTCGTGAGGCTGGGCACCGTTGGCTTCAACCTGCGTGGCAAGTCGCTGACCTGCTCGCGCCAGAATCTTTAATGCCTCTTCGTTGCGCGCCAGTTGTAGCGCCAACGCCAGCACCTGCAAATCATAGAAAGTGCCGTGATTATTATGCGCCTGCTGCTCTTCTACTCCCAACGGACTCTCCGTCAGCCATTGATAGAATTCGCCGAACCAGGCTTGCACAGCGTGCCGTTGCGCTGGTGCCATAGCCGGCGCAAGTAATCGGTAGGCATCAATCACCTGCGGCAGATACACCGTATCGATAATGCCATAGGGCCGCCCTGCCGCCACACCCGGTACCGATTGGGCATAATTCAGGTGAGGATTCATGCGCGTGTCGGACTGAACCAGAAATACGTCAAACCAATGTATTGCCGCCCGCCGGTAAGCTTCGTCACCCGAATAAAAGTGGGCCAACGCAAGGATTTCAACGCCGCGCGCAAACCGGTTCCACTGCGCTTTAGCGCCCTGCTCGCTGTCCACCCAGGGGTTGCGTTGGCCATCGCGTTTTATCCAGGGCAAACCATCGAGTTTGGCCGGGTCCGGCCACCAATAGGGCGCTAGGCTCACGTAATCATTCGGGTGCGCTTTGGTAATGCCCGGATCGGAATTTTTCACCGTCGGTGCAGGCAAATTAAGCAAGCCTTTGGCTTCGGTCAGTAAGGTATCCACTGCATTGGCGTAAGGTGCCTGCCCTTCCTGCCAGGCGGCGCGGATTGCAATCAATTGCTGATGATCCAGACGCAACACGCGAGTCTCGGAGACCGCAGCCACCGATGTATCGATGGCCACGGTTTGGTCGGTGACGGCCCAGCCCAACAGCAGCAATGCCAGCCCACCCAGACACAACTGCCTGCGCATTAGCGAGCCATCCATCCGCCATCCACCAATAGCAGGTGACCATTCACGTAATCGGAAGCGGGTGATGCCAAGAACACCGCGGCACCGGCCAGATCTTCAGGTAAGCCCCAGCGATTGGCAGGAATGCGTGCACTGATGGCGGCGAAGCGGTCGCTGTCTTTGCGCAGATTTTCCGTGTTGTCGGTTTCAAAATAGCCGGGGGCAATGGCGTTCACCTGTACACCACTGGCGGCCCACTCGTTGGCCAGCGCCTTGGTGAGCTGTGCCACTGCACCTTTACTCGCGGCATAGGCGGGCACGGTAATGCCACCGGAAAAACTCAACAACGAGGCAATATTAATGATTTTACCGCTCCCGTTGGCGAGCATCTGCCGGCCGAATTCCCGGCACAGGCGGAAGACGCCATTGATGTTGGTATCCATCACGGCAGCCCAATCGTCGTCGCTGTATTCCGCCGCAGGCGCGCGCCGGATAGTACCGGCATTGTTCACCAGAATATCCACCTGACCAACCTGCGATTGCACAGCCTGAACCAGTGCGGCAACCGCGGCAGGATCTGACTGATCGCAGCCAAAGCCGTGCGCGGTAATTTTTTCTTGCGCAAGCAACGCGAGTGTTTTTTCCACACTCGCCAACTGTGACCCCACCGCAACGACCGTCGCGCCGGCACGCCCCAGAGCCAACGCCATGCCCTGCCCCAATCCGCGGCTGGCGCCGGTAACAACAGCAACTTTTCCGTTCAGGCTGAACAAAGATTTCAGATAATTACTCATTGCCTGACGCCTCCGCTGCCAAGCGCGTTACTTCTGAGGCCGCCAACAACAACGCACCCGTGCCGTACAACTGGGTGTCGTCCGCGCCGGCCGAACCGGGCGCAAACGCGACCTGCTGAACCCAACCTAACTTGCCGTTGGGGTGGGTACTTGCCACCAGCGAGCGCCAGCCCTGTTCTACACTGGCGCGATAGACGTCACCTTCGAGTAGTCCGGTGTTCACACCCCACGCCAGCGCGTAAACCAGCAGACCGGTTCCGCTCGACTCGGGTGGCGAAACAGTTTCGGTAACCAGCAGTGACGATGGCCAGCTACCATCCTGCTGCTGCAATGCCACCAGGCGCTCACTCATGTCTTTGAACAGCTGCTCGTAACGAGCACGACCGGCATAATCCTGCGGCAATTGCTGCAGGGTACGGGCGATTCCCGCCAACACCCAACCGTTTCCACGGCCCCAATAAATCAGCCGGCCCTGATCGTCCAGGCGATCAAAGTAGCGGGAATCGCGCAGATAGAGTTTTTCTTCGGGCTTATATAAGTATTCTGTTGTGGCCCAGAATTCGCGGTCCATGAAATCCAGATAGGCCGCGTTACCAGTAATTTTTGCCATCTGCGCCCACACCGGTGGCGCCATGAAAATGGCGTCTGCCCAACACCAACGCACAGTGCACGCCGGATCAATAAAGTCCCGGTGCGCCAACAGCTCGGTGGTTTTGTTGTCATCATCAAACAGCAGATCGATATCTGACGGCGCCGCCAATACCGCATCCAACATCTGGCGGGTGTGAGCAATCTTGTGCTCCACCGGCGCGCGTTCGTACAGACTCATATACACCGCGCCCATGGCGTGGTCATCCGCATGGTAGACACGCGGACCCAATAACCAGCCGTTTGCGGCACTCGCGTGGTACGCCGCCGATTCATACGCAGGCTGGGCACTGGCATCGGCCCAGGCCAACAAACCGATTTGCCAGGTGGCGTACATCCACCCTTGCGGAATACCGCTCGGGCGACCTTCGGCGCGCATCATATTGCTGCGCAGATCGTATTGGGACAGCTGCCAATCGGCCACCTGATTGGCGACCTGCCGGATGGCTGCGGGGGTCAATGCTGGCGACAGCTCAGCCGGCGAGGTGCCCGGTAACTGGTAGCTCACGGGCACCGGCCACTCGGCGGCGCTTGATGCATGCGCGGCGTCAGGGCCCGCGTGGGTGTCTGGCGCACTCGGCGCTTCGGCATTGCCACAACCCTGCAGGGCGATGGCGAGGCTGATTCCAGCCAGGGCAAATTTGTTGAACATCCGGTAACCCTTTGTCATTGCATTTATTGTGTCCGCACCGGTCCATGCCGGCAAAAATTGGTAATGTGGTAATACCAATTTTCGTAGTGTATAGTGGCCTGACCACGATGTCTACAGGATGGAACGCCCATGCCCACTATCGCCTTTAGCCGCCTCTGTGTGGTAGCCGCGCTGGCCAGCAGCGCCTGCACTGCCGCGCCCAGCGTGACAGTGGAAGCCACTAACAGTCTGGACCAAGGCCGCGCACAAGCGCGCATCTGCCTGCCCTTCAGCAACCTGAAAACCAAAGGCATCGAATCAGAGCCAGTGGT
Source organism: Simiduia agarivorans SA1 = DSM 21679 (assembly GCF_000305785.2). Taxonomy (NCBI): domain Bacteria; kingdom Pseudomonadati; phylum Pseudomonadota; class Gammaproteobacteria; order Cellvibrionales; family Cellvibrionaceae; genus Simiduia; species Simiduia agarivorans. The sequence goes on from NC_018868.3 coordinate 1,794,955, forward strand.
TTTACTGGGACAGCAACGGCTGGCCGTATCGGCCTTCGATTGCGACGGCGATCAGCAGACAGACAGCTGGCTCACCCATGCGGATTTCGGACCCCGCGAAACACTCACGTTCACGCTCGCCAGCTCTGGCGGAGCCCGCTTGAGCCCCCAACACGCGACGGCGACGTACGCCGAGCTGGCCCAACGGGTCAACGCTGAGGCGGACAAAGAGGGCGTGCTGAAAGGTGGCCAGTATGTGAGCGTGAACGCAACTACGCTGCCCGCCAACCACACGGTGGGCGACAAACTCTACAAGTATGAGGGCCTGGGCTGGGAGTCTGCACGGGTGGCCTACCGGGTGTATTTTGACGCCCGCAACGCCATTGATATTTTTGGCAAGCAGGTCAGCCGGCTGGTGCTGCCCGAGGTCGGTCTGGACGGTGGCGATTATCACACGCTGGCCGACTGGGGCATGGATGTATTGAAAGTGGGCCCGAGTCTTGGCCTGGGCAGCCCCGCAAGTCTTGGCCAGGACGGCCGGCTTGTGGGCATCAATCAATTTGCCGGCGCCAGCGCAGAAGTCTTCAACACGCCGGCCGCGTCAGGCATTGCGCTCAATCATCGGGGCTGGCAATCGGCCGATGGCCCGCGCGATACCCGCACCGAAATCTGGATTGAACCCGACAGCCTGTTAAGCCGTGTCAGCGTACACGCAAGCGCGCCGATTGCGCGCTGGGCCACGGGCATCGTGCGCCACGGGGTGGACGAACTGCGCGGCAGCGCAAAACAGGGCGAATGGAATTATCTGGCCAGTTATGGAAAGCAAAGCCTGGCAGATGATGCTTTGGGCATGGCGATTTTTTACCGCGAAACCAACTCCCCGGCCGTCGACAACGAATACAACCTGCTACAGGACCTTGGCAGTGGCAACCATCAGCATTACTACCTGGCCGCCGCCTGGCGCCAGCCCGAAAGCCAAACCAAATCCGCCTTCCAGAACTGGCTTGCAGCCACCCAGAAAATCTTGAACCACCCTATTCAGGTGGTGGTGAAATAACGGAGATACATCAAATGAAATTTCTTCACACTGCGGATCAGGTGCGCTACCAGCGCATGACCAACGCCGAACTGAAAGACGCGTTTGTGATGCAAGCGCTGTTTGAACCCGGTCAACTCAACCTGACCTATACCGACGTGGATCGCGCCATTGTGGGCGCCGCAGTACCGCTCGCAAAATCCCTGGCATTGCCCACACACAAAGAGCTGGCCAGCGCGTATTTTTGCGAAAGGCGCGAGCTGGGTGTTATCAACATCGGCGGCGACGGCAAGGTATTGGTGGATGGTGAAACCTATGCCATGACCAAACTCGACAGTTTGTACGTATGCCGCGGCAGCAAAGACATCCAGTTCATCAGCAACGATGAGAAAAGCCCAGCGCAATTTTATCTGGTGAGTTACCCCGCCCACCGCACTACCCGCACCCAACACGTGCCGTTAGCCGAAGCCAATGCGGTGGCCATGGGCGACCAGCAATCCAGTAACGAACGCACGATTTTCCAATCCATTTGCCCCGGCATTGTGGATTCCTGTCAGCTGGTAATGGGCATTACCCAACTGCACAACGGCAGCGTGTGGAATACCAAGCCACCCCACACCCATCGCCGCCGCACTGAGGTGTACATGTATTTTGATTTTGACCCGAGCCAGCGGGTATTCCACTTCATGGGCGCGCCGGAAGAAACCCGCGCCCTCACGCTGGCACCGGGCCACGCCATTGCGTCACCTTCATGGTCAATCCACTCAGGCGCCGGTAGCTGCAGCTACAGCTTTATCTGGGCCATGGGCGGTGAGAACCAGCAGTTTGACGACATGGACCACCTGACCATGGATCAACTGGGCTGAAATACTGGCCTTACCACTTGACCAATATGACATGAGAGATTAGAGTAGACCTCAGGCGTAACTGCTCTCACATTTATCTCGCCCTATCGCCCTGCCAACCGGCAGGGCTTTTTTTATGACCGCCATGGATGGCGGGAATGCCGGTTTTGCAGGAGCAAAAACCGGCGGGCCAGGGATGGACTGGCACCAATTTGCTCCTGCAATTGGTGCACTTCCGCCATCCATGGCGGTCGTATGCCGAAAGGAGCCGTGGATGCGACGGTCCGACGAATCGGTGGTCCGACACGTCGGCGGCGTGCTGCAGATCACTGCGATAGATTTTAAGAGCAACCCGCACGCTGGGTGGTGAATCGCACCGGCAAATGACCAAGGTGATCCTCCATCCAGCGTGCGGGCCAAAAAAATTTTCTTACCCCTATTCCCATTAAAAAAGCTGACCAACCGGCCAGCTTCTTCATACAAAAAACACCATCAATAATTAATACGCTCTGACTTTAACAAACGCACATCCATTATTACTGGTGAGCTTTATCAAGCGGCCGCTAACCCCGTTATAAGCCTTGTAATTGGAAGTCACCTCAAAGCTGCCGCTGCCATCTTCCGAGGAAACGATGCCGCGGAAGTCACAGGACGGATTGGCATCGCTATCCCATACCTGCACAGTGCTGCCCGCGAGGTCGCGATCGAATCGTGCACAGGTGCCGGCCGTCAACGTCAGTTCGGTTTTGGCTTTCCAGACAATATCCACCGGATTAGCGCAACTGCCACCTGTGTCGCCACCATCGCCAGGGTCTGTGCCATCACCCGGATCTGTCCCATCGGCGCCCGTGTAGACACCGGAGAGCGGCATTTCCTGCGCTACAATTTCTGCAATCGCCTGATCCCAGCTCGGCACCGGGGTGCCGCCCGTGTTCAGGTGTTTAAACGCAGTTCCATCCCAGGCAAACGCGTATTCCACACCTGCACTATCAAACAATCCCCAACGGGCAATGGGTGCACCGGCAGTCAGCGCCTTGCTGAGCACGTTGTCCACAAACACATTGTTCGGGCCCGTGGGGCCGGACCAGTTGCTCGCGTGATCACCTGAGCCGTACCAGATAGGCTGCCAGGTACCGATACCCGGCTGGCCATTTTCCCAGCTCCTGTGCTCGAACGGCACACTCACCGTGTTGTTACGGATCAGGTTGTTTCGCTCCCAACCGCCGTGCAAGTTAATGTCGCAATCCAACGTATTGTTTTCCACCAGATTACCGGTGGCAGACCACTGCAGGGTGAGGTGACGCAACCGCTCAAGGGCATTGCCCTGAATCAGGCTTTCATACAACTTTGAACCACGAAAGTAGCCATTGCCACCTGCGCCCTTATTCCACGAACCCGAAAATTGGTTATTGCTGAACGTCATGTGGCGCGCAAACTCGGTTACCAATGGATGCGAGCCGGTCATTTCCATGCGCACATTGTCTACCCAGCCATTGACCGCAAATTTGAACAGAATGCCGTGGATGGCATCACGCGGGCAAAGATTTTCATATTTATGCCCCACACCGTTTGGGTTGGCACTGGAAAAATCGCCACTGTTATAACCCGAACAGTCGGTACCCAATGTTGACATCGTGAGATAAAAATCCCTGAAGCCCACGTTATCAATTGCCGTAACCGGCATCACCCGGCTTTTGTAATTACTGTTGTTACTGAGCGGCACATCAAATTCCAACGGCCTGTCCAAGGTAACCGTGTTGGCCGTGGTATTGCGCGCTGCCACAGTGAAAATCTGCGTACGCATATGGCCGGTAGTGATATGCCCGTAGCTGCGTTTAGCCGCCGGCACCTGACCCTGGTCGAGAAATGCGGTGTCATTGGCCGCACCCACGTAGATCAGATCACCCACAGCAAATTTTGATGCGGCACCCGACTCCAGCTTCAGTACCAGATCACCTTGGGCCGCAGGCTGGGTAAACTCGATGCCGTGCTTCCAGTGAAAATTGATGCTGCCTTCATAGTTGGGTTCATTGGGGTGCTTCGCGCGGGTTTCCACCCGGAAAGCGGCAAAGCCAGGCCAGTATTTTTTATCGAAATCCGGCGCCCCTTCTGCATCCACGCCATAAGGTCGCCAACTACGAATGACAATACGCGTGCCGTTTGTAGGATTACTGCCAGCACCAAGAATCACTACGCCGGATTTATCCAGATGCACCTCCTGGTCCAAATGGATTTCACCCGCCGGCAACTGGATCGCAATACGATTCGACGGCGAATTTCCCGCACTGATCTGATTATCGATAATGGCTTGCAACGCCGGGGCATCATCGAGGCCATCATTGGCCTGCACGCCAAAATCACTGGCCTGAATGATTTGCGCGTAGCTAGCGGGCAGGTTTTGCCCGGATTGAAAGCCAGGCGCCGCCTGCAGGGATTGAGCGAAACACAGGGCCGCACAGGCAGCCCAGTAGCCGACGGGGTGTCGGTCGGTAAGCAAGGAGTTTTTCATTGTTATCTCCGGGTATCGGTTGACCTGTAGAGGGAAACCACAGCCAGTCCGTTGACATCCCCTATGCTGCCTCAGTACTCACTCCCCCTGGGCAGTGCTCAATATGTAGCTACGCCCATCTGGCCTGACAACCTTGCCATCTACCTTTTCGCATCATACGCAACAATCCACCCCTGAAATGGCACCAGAACCCCAAAGTGGCAGCGTAAACCGCTTGCCATCGCCGGTAAAATTCGCTTTAATTGGTCATGTGGTCTTACCAGTTATGGACAGAGACCGACATGTTTTGCCGCCCGCCTTGCTGGCTGGCCCCTGCAACCACAGAGAAATACGCGAATGCAAGAGACCTGGCGCTGGTTCGGCCCTTCGGACAACATCACTCTCAGACACATTGCCCAGGCGGGTGCCACGGGTATTGTGACAGCCCTGCACGAAATCCCCGCTGGCGAAGTCTGGCCGCTTGAAGCCATTGCTGAACGCAAAGCGCTCATTGAAGCGTCCGGTCTGAACTGGGCAGTGATTGAAAGCATTCCGGTACACAATGACATCAAATCACGCTCCGGCGACTACCGACGCATGATTGATAATTATTGCCAGTCCATCCGCAATGTGGGCGCCGCCGGCGTCAATACTGTGTGCTACAACTTCATGCCGGTAGTGGACTGGACCCGCACCAACCTGGGCTACACCCTGCCCAACGCCAGTCAGGCTTTGCGGTTTGAAATGACCGACTTTGCCGCCTACGACGTTTACGTACTGAAGCGCAAAGGTGCCGAAAAAGATTATGCGCCCGCTCTGCTGGCGCAAGCCGAAGCCAGAGTGGCGGCCATGTCGCCCACCGAAATTGCGCTGCTGGAAAAAAATATTATTGCCGGCTTGCCCGGCGGTGAAGGCTCGCACACGCGAGAGGGTATTATCGACACGCTGGAAACTTTTATTGCACTTGGCAACGAAGGCTTCCGCGCGAACCTGTTTGCATTCCTGGAAGAAATCATTCCGGTAGCCCAGGAAGCCGGCGTGCGCATGTGTATCCATCCCGATGACCCACCCTTTTCGCTTTTTGGTTTGCCGCGGGTGGTGTCCACTGCCGATGACGCGCGCGCGATTTTCACAGCGTTTCCCAGCGAGGCCTGCGGCCTGACGCTGTGTGCCGGCTCCTTTGGTGCACGCTGTGACAACAATTTGGTGGAGATAGCGCGTGAATTTGGTGACCGCGTTTACTTCACGCACCTGCGCAATGTAAAACGCGAAGAGGACGGTTCTTTTTATGAATCGGATCATCTGGATGGCGACAACGATATGGTGGGCTTAATTACCGCATTGTTGACGGAGGAGCAACGCCGCCGTCAGGAAGGCCACCATCAGCCGCACATTCCCATGCGCCCCGATCACGGCCACCTGATGCTGGACGAGGTGAATCAACCCGGCACCAAACCGGGCTATTCTTACTTGGGTCGGCTAAAAGGCCTGGCAGAATTGCGCGGCGTGATCCACGCCTTGACCTATACCTTGCGCCAGTAGTTACCGGAGCCTCAGCGTGTTACTTCATCCCGATCGATTATTTCCCGCCGAGCCCGGCACCCGGGCCATTGCCCGCGCGCTCTATACGTCGGTGGCGCAATTGCCCATTATCAGCCCGCACGGCCATACGGACCCGGCATGGTTTGCAATCAATCAACCGTTCACCAATCCGACCGAGCTTCTGATCAAACCCGATCACTATGTATTCCGCATGCTGTATTCACAGGGTATTGGACTGCAACAATTGGGGATTCGCAATCCAGACGCCGACCCGGAGCAGGTATGGCAGTTATTTGCCCGGCACTTTTACCTGTTCCGCGGCACGCCCTCAAGCCTGTGGTTGAACTACGTGTTCGAAAAGGTGTTTGACATCGACCAACCCCTGAACGCGCAAACCGCAGCGCATTACTACAAGGTTATCAACGACAAGTTGGCCCAACCGGCGTTTTTGCCGCGGGCATTGTTTGAACGCTTTAACATCGAAGTACTCACCACCACCGAATCACCACTGGATGATCTGCGTCACCATCAAGCGATCAACGACAGTGGCTGGCACGGTCGGGTACTTACCGCTTACCGGCCCGACGACGTGCTCGATCCGGACCAGCCCGACTTTACCAACAATCTTGCGCGCCTGGCCGAACTCACTGGCGAAGACACCAGCAGCTGGCACGGCTACCTCAACGCCTTGCGCAACCGGCGCGCCTATTTCAAATCCATGGGCGCCACCTCCACCGACCATGGCCACGCCACGGCGAACACCGCAGACCTGAGCCGGGCCGAATGCGAGACCCTGTTTGCCGGCGCGTTGGCAGGTACATTAAATACATCTGAAGCCGATCTGTTCCGTGCCCAGATGCTGACAGAAATGGCCGGCATGAGTGTTGAAGATGGCCTGGTGATGCAATTGCACCCGGGTTGCCACCGCAATCACAATGGCCCACTGTTCGAACGCTTCGGCCGTGACAAGGGCGCGGACATTCCGGTGCGCACCGAATACGTGAAAGCGCTGCATCCGCTGCTCAACAAATACGGCAATGACCCGCGCCTGAGCCTGATTGTGTTTACTCTGGATGAAACCAATTACAGCCGCGAGCTGGCGCCATTGGCCGGCCACTACCCGGCGCTGAAACTGGGGCCAGCCTGGTGGTTCCACGACAGCCCCGAGGGCATGCGCCGTTACCGCGAGCAGGTGACCGAAACCGCCGGTTTCTATAACACGGTAGGGTTCAACGACGACACCCGTGCGTTCCTCTCCATACCCGCCCGCCACGATCTGGCCCGGCGTATGGACTGTGCTGTATTGGCGCAATGGGTGGCCGATCACCGCCTGACCGAGCAGGACGCTTTTGAACTGGCCCACGACCTGAGTTACACACTCGCGAAAAACGCTTACAAATTATGACCCGACTGAGCCTCAATCAACTCGATCAGCTGCCCGGCACACTGGCGGCGCCCGGTTACTCACCGACCCGGCGCAAAGTGGGCATAGTGCATTTGGGCATAGGCAATTTTCATCGCGCCCATCAGGCCGTGTATGTGGATGATTTGCTGGCGAAAACGGATGGCCACTGGCGCATTCTGGGTGTGAGCCTGCGCAGCGGGTCCATGCGTGACAAGATGATGGAACAGGATTTTCTGTACACCTTGCGCGAACAGGATGAACACATCCAACGACTGCGGGTTATTGGCGCCATTGCCGATGTGCTGGTTGCCCCGGAAAACCCCAGCGCCGTCATAGAAGCCATGGCCAGCCCGGATGTGCATATGGTGAGCCTGACCGTGACCGAAAAAGGTTACTACCTGCAAGCGGCCAGCCGGCAACTGGATTTGCAACACGCAGACATCCAATCCGACATTACCGGCGGCCAGGCCCCAATTACCATTTATGGTTTTTTGCTTGCTGCCTGCCGGCTGCGCATGCAGCGCCAGCTGCCCGGCTTTAATGTATTGAGTTGCGATAACCTACCCGACAATTCACACCTGTTAGGCCAGGCCCTGATTGCTGCTGCCCGCCTGCAGGACACTGATCTGGCGCACTGGATCGAACGCGAACTGGCGTTTTGCAATACCATGGTGGACCGTATCGTACCGGCCACCACTCGCGACGACCAACTCGCCATCAGCGAACAATGCGACATGGAAGACAGTGGCAGCCTGAGTGCGGAAACCTATCGACAGTGGGTCATAGAGAATAATTTCAAAGGCGAATATCCGGATTTTTCCCAGGTTGGCGCCTTGCTGGTGGACAATGTAGCGCCCTATGAAACCATGAAGCTTCGCTTGCTGAATGGTTGTCACTCGGCGCTGGCCTATTTAGGCGCGCTGCGCGGCCACGACACCATTCATCAGGCCATCACCGATCCAGTGCTGCGCACATTCGTCAGCTACCTGATGAACAAAGAACTGGCGCCTACGCTGTCGCCCTTGCCCGGCGTGAATCTGTTGCAGTATCAGGCCACCATTGTGCAACGCTTTGCCAACCACCGGGTCCCCTATCGCTGCCACCAGGTGGCTTCGGATGGCAGCCAGAAACTGCCACAGCGTCTGTTAGCGGCGGCGACAGAACTGAAGCGTAAGGGTCAATCCGCCAACGGCATTGCCTGTGTAGTCGGCGCCTGGCTCGCGTTTCTGATCGGTAGCAATAACCAAAGCAACTATTCCGTGAACGACCCGGGCGCCGAACGGCTGCTGAAAATGATTGAACAGCACAAGAAAAAAACCGACTACCCCAATACAGATCAGGTCAACGCCTTACTGACCCACAGTGGCATTGTGCCAGCCACACTGCTGGCAGATTCAGAATGGATGCATAAAGTGCTGGTTGCAGTACAGGCTTTGTTGAGCAATACCTCCGATAAACTCTTATCGCAATTAACGCACGCCTGATCGGCAGAAACCAAAATCGAATATTACGGGCCTCATAGCGAGGCCCTTATCACAATTATTCCGCCGCTTTTCCAAAATAGGTGGCCGCCGCCGCGGTGGCGTTATCAATGTGGTTGCGCATGGCTGCGCGGGCTTTTTCCGGGTTCTTCTGCTCCAGCGCCATAACGATTTTGCGATGATCCTCAATGGAAGGATGCACACCCTCGCTGCGCAGCCGCTCCATAAACGCACTGCTCAGTTCGGACTGATTGCGCAATTCCCACAGCCAATTGACAATGCTTTCAATTGCACTGTTCTGGGTCGCTTCGGCAATGATCTGGTGAAATTTCCAATCTGCCTGCTCGGACGCGTCAGGACGTTTTTCCTCTTCTTCCATTTCTTTGATGGCAAGCTTGAGCGCTGCAATCTGGTCGCCGCTGATACGCGCCGCGGCCAGCGCACAGGCCTCGGACTCGACGATAAACCGGATTTCAAGAATCTCGAAAGGCCCGACGCCTTTGTCACCCAAATCCAGTTCCGGCTGCTGGCTTTGTTTTTGTGTGGCATAAATACCGGAGCCGGTACGGATTTCAATCACGCCGGAGATTTCCAGGGCAATCATCGCCTCGCGGATGGTGGGTCGGCTGACACCCAGCTTGTCGGCCAACACCCGCTCCGACGGTAAACGTTCGCCCGGTTTGATGGTACCATCGGTAATTAATCGCGATAACTGTTCCGCGACCTTCAGATACAAACGCTCCGCTTTGACGGCTTGAAGCTCCATTGAATCACTCCCTTGCTGACGCCCGTGCGTCGATGTGAGATAGGGAACCACAAAATCTGTCTGACCATCAGTCCCCCTGCATAGCCGTATACTAGCTAAATTGGCCGGTTCAGTGAAGTCTGCGCTTGATTTTGACGGCCCTCGGCCGTTAATATGGTCAGGTGGCATGACCAATTATGGATTGCCCGCTAAAAACATCAGAACAACGGAACCTGGCCATGCCCAAAATAGCCGCATTGGGTGAATGCATGATCGAGCTCGCGCCCACAGCCTCAGGCGACTTTCGTCTGGGTTTCGCTGGCGACACCCTGAACACCGCCATTTACCTCGCCCGCTTCGGTGTAGAGGTGGATTACCTCACCGCCCTGGGCGACGACCACTTCAGCGATGCCATGCTGTCACAATGGCAGCAGGAAGGCATTGGCACCCGCCGTGTCGAACGCTTTGCCGGGCGTTTACCGGGGCTCTACCTGATTGAAACCGACGTCACTGGCGAACGCAGTTTCCACTATTGGCGCAACGCCGCACCCGCGCGAGATTTGCTCGCCAGAGCCCCGCAGGTGCTGGATGACCTTCAGCGTTACGACATGCTGTACCTCAGCGGAATCACCTTGTCTCTGTATGAGCCAGAACATCGCCACATGCTGTTCGACAAATTAGCCGGCTTCCGCGCACAAGGCGGCAGGGTTGCCTTTGATATCAACTACCGGCCACGCAATTGGAGCAGCCGCGAAGAAGCCATTGCGTGCTTCAGCCGAATGCAGACGCTCACCGATATCGCACTGCCGAGTCTCGACGACGAGCAATCTCTATACGGCCCCCTGTCGGCCGATGCGGTTATCGATCGATACCGCGATGCCGGTTGCAATGAAGTTGTGGTGAAGCAAGGTAAAGCCGGCACGCGCCTGTGCACTGAAGAAGTGTTGCGCACCATTCCGGTACCCGAGCTGATTCAGCCGCTGGACACCACGGCGGCCGGCGACTCTTTCAACGCCGGTTATCTGGCTGCCCGATTGGTCAACCGGGCGCCAGAAGAGGCGGTACTTGCAGGCAGTCGCTGTGCCGCCTGCGTAATTCAGTTCCCCGGCGCCATTGTGCCGCGGGCACAATTTATGGAGCGGCTCGGTCATGCGTAGTGCGCGTAATATCACCCTGTTCTTCCTCTGGCTGGTGGCACTTACGGGCTGCCAAACGGAGCAGGAAAGCATCAATCTGACACTTGCTCACGGACTGGACAATCGCCACCCCGTGCATTTGGCCATGGTGCATCTCGATGAACAATTGCGTGAATTGTCGCAGGGGACGATGCACATCACGATATACCCCTCCGGCCAACTGGGCAGCGAGCGGGAAGTCATCGAATTGTTGCAGATTGGCAGCCTGGCCATGACCAAAGTGTCTGCCAGTTCGCTGGAAGCGTTTGTACCAGAGATGAAAATTTTCAGCCTGCCCTATTTGTTTGAGGATAACGATCACTTCTGGCGCGTGTTGAATTCGGATTTAGGCCAACAGCTACTGGCCGCCGGCGACCGTTACCGGGTACGCGGTCTGGGTTATTACGACGCCGGCAGCCGCAGCTTTTATGCCACCGAAGCCCCCATTCACGCGCCCGCCGATCTGGCCGGCAAAAAAATCCGGGTAATGAACAGCCAAAGCGCGATTAACATGGTGCGTGCCATGGGCGGTGCAGCGACACCAGTTTCCTGGGGCGAACTCTACACCGCGCTGCAGCAAGGCGTAGTAGACGGTGCGGAAAACAATCCGCCGTCGTTTTACTTGTCCAAACATTACGAAGTCGCACGCTATTACACGCTGGATGAACACACGGCCATTCCCGATGTGATGATAATCGGCACCCACGTATGGGACGCGCTCAACCCGCAACAACAGGCCTGGCTGAAAACCGCCATGGATCGCTCCACCGAGTACCAGCGCGCGCTTTGGCAACAGGCGTCGGATGAAGCACTGGCCGCCGTTGAAGCCGCCGGCGTCACCGTCATCCGCCCCGATAAAACCCTGTTTCAGACCAGCGTGAAAGATTATCTGGCAAGTCAGTCTTCACTGCTGCCATTGATGCAGCAAATCGCAGCGGAGGCCTCGCGATGAACAGACTCTGCAATGGGATCGACCAACACCTCACTACACTTTTGAATGCCCTGCTCGCCTTTCTGGTGATGGATGTGACCTGGCAGGTGATCACCCGCTTTCTGCTCGCCGACCCCAGCTCCATCACTGAAGAACTGGCCCGTTTTCTCCTGATTTGGATTGGATTAGTGGGAGCGGCACAGGCTTACCGGCACAAGATGCATCTGGGCATCGACCTGCTGGCTCAGAAACTCAACCCGGTACAGGGTATCTGGCTTAACCGATTTATCCACGCCTGCTGCCTTTTATTCGCCATCAGTATCCTGATCATTGGCGGTTGCAATCTCATGTGGCTGACCTGGACGCTGGAACAGTTCTCGCCCGCCATGCACCTGCCCATGGCATTGGTGTATGCGGCGCTGCCGTTGTCCGGCGTGTTGATTTGCCTTTACGCCGTGCAATTCATTATCGATCCGACCGCTGCAGGAGTAACCGAATAATGGCTACCATGACTCTGGTTTTAATCGTGGTATTTTTTCTGCTGCTGGCCACCAATGTGCCCATTGCCATCGCCATCGCACTGGCCACCCTGGCCACCCTGCTGCTCACGATTGATGCCCTTCCCGCCGTCACCACCATCGCCCAGCGCGTGGCCGCCGGCATGGACAGTTTTGCGCTGCTGGCAATTCCATTTTTCATTTTGTCCGGTTACATCATGGGCCAGGGCGGCATCGCCCGCCGGCTGATTGATTTCGCGCTGGCGATTGTGGGCAAGTTGCCCGGCGGTCTCGCATTTGTGAATGTGATTGCCTGTGCGCTGTTCGGCTCCATTTCGGGCTCCGCTGTAGCCGCCACCTCCGCCATTGGTGGCTTTATGGTGCCGGCCATGGAAAAAGCCGGCTACCCGCGCAGCTTCAGCACTGCGGTAACGGTAACCGCGTCCACCACCGGCATGCTGATTCCTCCGTCGAATATTCTGATTGTGTATTCGCTGGCCAGTGGCGGCGTCTCCATCGCTGCACTGTTTATTGCAGGCTATCTCCCCGGCATATTGGTGGCGCTGGCACTGATGGTAGCCGCCGCCCTTTATCTGAAAGCGCAAGGGATCAGTACCCGCCAGGCCATTGAGCCGGTGCCATTGATGAAAGGCATCGTGGGCGCACTGCCCAGCCTGATCATGATTGTGCTGGTGATTGGCGGCATCATTCTCGGCTGGTTTACCCCCACCGAGGCAGGTGCCATCGCGGTACTGTATTCGCTGGCACTGGCCGTAGGTTTGTACCGGGAAATCCGGTGGGCGGATCTGGCCGGCATACTCAATAAATCAGTTTCCACCACGGCCATTGTCATGCTATTGATTGGCGCCAGTGCGGCCATGTCCTGGCTGCTCTCTTACGCGACTTTGCCCCAGCAGATCAGCGAAGCGCTGTTGGCCGTCACCGAAAACCCCATACTCATACTGCTGATTATCAACCTGCTGCTGTTGGTCATCGGCACTTTCATGGACATGACACCGGCGGTGCTGATCTTTACACCCATTCTGTTGCCGGTAGCCGAAAGCCTGGGCCTTTCGCCCCTTCACTTCGGCATCATGATGATCCTGAACCTGTCCATCGGCCTCTGTACGCCGCCGGTTGGCAGCGTCTTGTTCGTGGGCTGCTCGGTGGGCAAGACCTCCATAGCCTCGTTGATACGCCCCATGCTGCCGCTCTATCTCGCCATGCTGGTGGCACTGGTATTGGTCACCCTGTTTCCCTCGATCAGCGAATGGCTTCCCGCTCAGCTTGGCTTGATCTGACGCTGATCGTTTTGCACCTGGCCGGCGTAATGCCGGCTTTTTTTATGGCCATGGATGGCCTGGCAGGGATATGCTCCTGCGATTCCTGCACTTCCGCCATCCATGGCGGTCGTATGCCGAAAAGAGCCATGGAGGGCGCGGTTCGACGATTCGATTCGGCGTGCTGCAGCTCACTACGATTTTTGTTATCGCAAAAGCACATCACCGAGCAACGCGAATGAAATAACCGGCCCCGATACCAACCCACCCAATATTCCAAGGTGCACCCACCACCCTTCGCACGCTATACTGCGCCGGATTTTGACCAAACGAACGAAAAAATGACCAAATTACAAGATCTGTTCGAAAAAAATGCCCAATGGGCAGAGCGTATTAAATCCGAAGACCCGGATTTCTTCTCCAAACTTTCTAACCAGCAAAACCCCGATTATTTGTGGATTGGCTGCGCCGACTCGCGCGTGCCGGCCAACGAGATCGTGGATCTGATGCCGGGAGAACTGTTTGTTCACCGCAATGTGGCCAACGTAGTGCTGCACACAGACCTCAATTGCCTGTCAGTGATTCAGTATGCGGTGGACGTGCTGCAAGTTGAACATATCATGGTGGTGGGCCATTACGGCTGTGGCGGTGTCGCCGCTGCCTTGCAGAATCAGCAACTGGGTGTTATCGATCTGTGGATCCGCAACATCCGCGATATTTATTACAATAACCGCGATCACATCGACTCTTTGTCGACCCAGCAGGCCCGGGTTGATCGCTTGTGCGAGCTGAATGTTATGCAGCAGGTACAACAGGTAAGCCGGACCAATGTGGTGCAGAATGCCTGGGCGCGCGGTCAGAAGCTGACCGTTCACGGCTGGATTTATGGCGTAGGCGATGGTCTCCTGAAAGACCTGATCGAGCCCATCACCGGCGTGGAGCAAATACCCGAGCAGTACCGGGTGTTGAAGATCACACCCGCAAAGTAAACGCTACTCTACCCATACCCTGTCGGTTCCATCAAATTCCGGTGCCTGTACCGACAGCACTTTCAATGGCGTCCGAATCACATCGACACCGTGCACTTCCCCCTCCGGTACCTGGACAAAATCGCCAGGCCGGAGAGTGAATGTCTTATCACCCAGCCGCATCCGGCCTTCTCCTGCGATCACATAAATGGTCTCGCTGTGAGTAAGGTGTTTGTGGGGCCGCACGGCCTGATCAATTTCAATGTAAAACTGGGAACTGTTAGCGTCCGTTGACAGCCGTTGCACTCTCACACCGGGCTCACCCTCTAATTGCAAATTCTGTAGATTTGTTTGGGCATTCACAGCCGGCACCAAAGTGCCAAACAGGCCAGCAATAACCAAGATTTGCGTCACATTTCTCATTTCCTTCGTCCTTGTCGACTGACTGAAATATTTCCGGCATACCACTGCAATAAAGCCGGGCGATGATCACGTTATCACCCACCATCAGGACGATAACATGAAATTACCCGCTACCTGCTTTACGCTGTACCTCACGGGTCTGATACTGAGTGCGACCGCCGATGCCGGCAGCCATGCCACATCCATCAACGCCCCTCTGCTGCCCGCGCAACTGGGGCCCCGCCCGTTCTACCTTGTCGACAATATGGATGAATCGGCACTGAAAGATCAACTCAGCGAATGTGCCGATCGTCGCCCCTTCTATCGCCGGTCAGATTTTTCCATCGGCCACCGGGGCGCACCGCTACAATTTCCCGAGCACACCAGAGAAAGCTACATCGCCGCCGCCCGCATGGGTGCAGGCATAATTGAATGCGACGTAACCTTTACCCAGGACCGCGAGCTCGTTTGCCGCCACTCTCAATGCGATCTGCACACCACCACCAATATCCTGCAAACGCCTTTGGCTGAAAAATGCACGCAGGATTTTCAACCGGCGGAATACGATCCACTTACTGGTGAACTGATCCGTGCCGCCAGCGCCCAGTGCTGCACCTCTGACATTACGCTAGCCGAATTCAAAAGCCTGAAAGGGAAAATGGACGGCGCCAACAATCGCGCCACCACGCGCGCTGAATATCTCGCCGGTACCGCTGGCTGGCGCACAGACACTTATAGCCAGGGCACCTTGCTTTCACACAAAGAAAGTATTGAACTGATTGCCAGCCTCGGCGCCAAATTTACGCCTGAATTGAAATCTCCCCAGGCGCCAATGCCTTTTCAGGGTGACTACACTCAGGAAGATTATGCGCAGCAGATGATTGACGAATATCGCGCTGCGGGCATATCGCCGCGCAAGGTATTTGCCCAGTCCTTCAATCTGGCAGACGTGAAATACTGGCTGGCTAACGAACCGGCGTTTGGCCGGCAAGCGGTTTACCTGGATGATCGCTACGAACAGCCTAGCTTTGATTTCCGCAACCCAGCCACCTATGAGCCCAGCATGGCGGAATTGGTTGCCGATGGCGTGAAAATTATAGCGCCGCCTATGTGGATGCTGCTCGATACCAGCAGCGAGGGTAAAATTATACCGAGCACCTATGCAAAAGAGGCCAAACAAGCCGGCCTGAAAATGATTACCTGGACACTTGAGCGCTCAGCCCCGCTGGAAAATGACGGCGCCTGGTATCACCAAAGTACTGACGCGGTAGTGAATAATGACGGCGACAAGTTAGTGAGTCTGCACGTGCTGGCGAAAGACGTGGGCATCATCGGCATCTTTTCAGATTGGCCGGCCACTACAACCTTCTACGCCAACTGCATGAACCTGCGCTGATCAGGGTTTTAGTCGCACCGCGCTGAAGCCTTCATAACCGTTGAGCTCACACACGCCATTGGCGTAGAGCTCAACGGATTTGTTGGCCAGTAACGCCTCCAATAAGGTGTGGTAAATCAGCTCCGAGCCCGAACTGCTGTAATCCATGTAAAAGCTGTCTTTGCTTTTGCAATTATTTTTGTCCAACGCCAGGCGCACCACAAAACGCTTTTGGGTGGACGGCACCAGTTCAAGCACTTGCGCGGCATCGGTCCAGCCCGCATTGGCCTGCACTTCTGCGACCAAAGCGAAAGCCGCCAACACACTCAAGCACCAGTTATTCCATTTCATGACTTGGCCTCCGGGTATTCAATGTATTCCATTTCCGCACCAGCACCGCCGGCACCACAAGGAGCGCCAGCGGCAACCAAACGGTTATCAGCTCCGATTGCATCACGGCCCAGCCGCGCGCGGTGAGAAAATTTTTGATGCCTATGGGCGAAACAGCGATGGGTTGCCAGGGTGCGAAATAACGCGCGTCGTCAATTGGCCACCACAACGCAACACCCAGGCCGCCATCGGTTAACGCGTCCAACAAAGGATGCGACAAGCAACTGATCGTCATCAACACGAATACCACCCAACGCCGGGCCTGCAGATAGCCGGCAAAAAAACTGGCGATTAACCCCACCGCCAAGGCTAAACCCAGCGAATGGGTAAATCCCCTGTGGCCGAGAATGTGCTCATAAGCAATGCCCAACTTAAACGCGATGACATCGGCATCCGGCAGCAGCGTGGCAATGACCGCCCAGAAACAGAGTTTGGGGGATACATACTGGCGACCGGCGATTGCCGCTACGGCCAGTGGCACGAGTGCGTGCGTCATGATTGTGGCCATCAGAACCCCCAGCGTTCCATTTTTTCAATGGCCGCATCCAACTCAACCGCCAGGTTATTCAGTCGCGCTTTATGCAACACTTTTCGTCCCTCCAGGTTTCGGGTGTACACCAGATCGCACTTACCGACCTTTTCCTGCCAGTACCGATACAAACTTTCAGCATCCTGCTTTCTGGCCCCAAGCAGATCCGGCACCGCGTGATAGTCCCGCTGGGTCAGTATCTGACCCAGCACAGAGGTGCGGGTGATGAGATAGCGTGGATTCGCCACGGGGGCCACCACTTGCATGAGAGACTCGGTAAACATACGCCTTTCGCTGACGCTACCACCCGCAATCATTAATGTAACGGTGCCGTTCTTATCGGTTGACTGACTTAATGAGTAACGGCCCATGGGCGCGTGCATCAAACCCCGTTCATGCATTGCGCAGAGCAACGCCGTGCCCACTTTGTGCAGATCCTTACCGATATCGCGATAGCGCAACCACAGCCAGGCATACCGGCCAAAGCCGATGGCCGAAAAAAACAAGGCAATGCCCAGACCTACCGCTGTCACTTTGATCAGTGTTTGAAAATCCTGAATCCTGTGCCCCATGCGCGCAATCACGTAGGGCACCAAGGAAAAATACAGCGAACTGAAGAATAAAACCAACGCCAACAAATATTGTAAGGTGCGCGACAAGGTCAGAAACTTAAGATCCTGCAGTGGTTTCTGCCCACCAAAGGGCACGCGGATGCCTTTTCGTAATTCTGCACCCTGCTCGCTTGCCCGCTGCCATTTTAACGCCACCCGTGCACGATCCTGCGCGCGTGCGAGCGTATGTCGGTTTTGTGCTTGCAGTGCGTCCAGATTGGCGTAAGCGCCTGGCATATTCAGGCGCTGAAAACCACTGCAGATCGAAGCCTGTGAACCGCGCCCATTGTCATCAGCGGGCGCCAGAATACCTACGCCGCCATCACCATGGGACACCCCCACAAAACTGAGGAAACGGCGTTCCAGCATCAGCAGATCTTCATTGCCCTGTTCACGCTTACCCGTGCGGACGCAGGCCAGGTGCCAGATATTGGCGACCTTGTCCGGCTGCATCGGGTCGACCCGGATAGCGCGACCACGCATCTGGTTTGATTGCACATAGGAACCCACGGCCGAGGCAATAATCAAACTATTGATCGCGGGCGCATCCCAACCTTCCCCCAGCAGTGCTGCGGTGCCCACCAAAATGTGAATGTCGCCGGCGCACAACAAACGGGTAAGCCAGGTGACAATGCGCTTCTGATCCTGGCCTCGCAACAGCAGGCGACTGTATCTATCATCACAGGCCAACACCTCCATGACCAACCGGGTACCGGTCTCTGCCTGAACCATTGCCTGCAACGATTCACCCAACGCATTGGGAATAATCACTTCCTGCCCCGTGAGCACCGCCAACCGGCAACCCAATGCCTGCAGGCCAGGCTGCGTACGCAGCGCCTCGAACACCGGGATCACGCCCAGTTTATTCAGCTGAACAGCGTGATCACCTTTGCCCATGTATTCCAGCCGGATGTGATCTGCCAGAATGACCTGCCGCAACCCCTGTTGTAAATCAGCCCATTCTGCCCGGGCGATATCCACAATGGCGCGAAGTTTACCGGCGCTGTTCAACAGCAGTTTTTGCCGCCGTTCTGAATCTTCTATATCCACCCGACCGCGATGAAACAACCCTGCCCGCTGCAATTGGTGGATAATTCTTTCCTGCAGCTCAGCCCATACGGCGGATTTTTCTGCCAACAACCATTTCAATACCTGCGCCAGGTGTGCCGGTGCAAATACTGGCAAGGTAAAATTTTCGACTGCCAGAATGTCCGCCACCATCGGGTGCAGTTCGTGACCGGCAGCCCGCCAGAAGCACTGCGCGGCGATGTAGGTACTCAGATTTTCATAGATCCAGTCGAGCGATTGCGCTGGCTCAGCCATGCAGGGCTGGGCTCCGATCCATCGCATGATTTCCTGATCCACCAACAGTTTGTCGGCCAGTTTGCGGCGCTGCTCGTCGGCTTTATTCAGTAATTCTGCTTCGCGCTCAGTGGGCTCGCTCAGATAAATGTAATCCTGATGCGGCGCAAGGTCACCCGCCCGCACCAATTCCGGCACGGCGATTTCGCTATCGATATCGCCATTGAGCTGCACGTAGCGCTGCCATTCTGTACTGGATACATCGTAGGGCGGTGTTGCAGTCAGGCCGACCACACGGGGTTTGAGTGCACTCTTCACCTGCATCAACGCCTGCCACCAGGCATTTTTCAGGTGATGGGCTTCATCCAACACAAATACTTTGACGCCTGCCGCGTTCAGCGCGCCGATAATTACCTGCTCATCACCCGATGCCATAGCACTGTGCAGGGCCTGATAGGTCACTACCGTCACCCGGCCGGGCGTACGGATGTCGTCAGAAATCCAGTCCGGTGGTGAGTCTGCATGAAGAAACAAAGAACAGAAGCGGTCCACCCATTGATCGCGCAATGCGCGCGACGGTGCGCAGATCAGCGCTGGCTGGTTCAACCGGCGCATCACTTCCAGACCCAATACCGTTTTTCCCGACCCCGGCGGTGCCACCACATGCAGGTGATCATCCTCCATGTGGCTTTGCAATTCATCGAGCAGTCGTTGCTGGTAGTTGCGCCAGGGGTATTTGAATTTTACTGCTGCACTGAAACATTCCATGTGCCGGTTAAGTCCCTTTGATGTCTATCCCGCTAAACCCACATAGACTTCATGCACATCGTCATTTTCATCGATGGCCGCCAAAAACGCCTCGACCTCTTCGAGCGCTTCTCCGGTGAGCGTGACCGGGTTTTTCGGGCGATAACCGATTTTGGCCGACTCGACGGTATAACCGAATTCGGGCAGTGCTTTCTGCACCAGGTCCAGATCGGTGGTATCGGTAATGAACAGGGCGTCGCCGTCTTCGCCGGCTTCAAAATCCTGCGCGCCAGCTTCAATGGCGGCAACTTCGATATCGCTTTCGGCCGAATCGGCCGTGGCCTCAATCAACCCTACGTGGTCGAAATCCCAGCTCACAGAACCGGAGGAGCCCAGTTGGCCTTTGCGGAACAACATGCGAATCGCCGTGATGGTGCGGTTCACATTGTCAGTCAGGCATTCCACAATCACCGGCACCTGATGCGGCGCAAAACCTTCATATACGACTTTTTCATAGTTCACCTGACCATCGAGCTGCCCGGAGCCTTTTTTGATCGCCCGCTCCAGTGTGTCGCGTGGCATGGATTGCTTTTTCGCGGCGGTGATGGCCAGGCGTAGACGCGGATTCATGTCCGGATCGGCGCCATTGCGCGCGGCAATCAGAATTTCTTTAACCAGCTTGGTAAATAACTTGCCTTTGGCATCCGCGGCTACGGCGCGGTGTTTGGCTTTCCATTGGGCACCCATGGTGATGGCTCCGGTAAGGGCCGCAGTGTGTGCGGCGGTATAAAACGACAATTAAAAAAGAGGTGCGGTGCACCTCTCATTAGAAGCTACGTAAACTGAATCACGATAGTGGGAGGCAGGGTAGGCCTGCCGGGGTGTCGATGACATGGATGTCATCGTCAAGCTACAAGGACGTATTCATGCGTCCCCGTCAGGCCTGCCCTGCCTCGCACCCATTGGCCTTAAGAACTACTAGCTTAGCTACTTAACCTCCAGCACACCCTCTTCAATTTTGGCTTGCCAGATTTTCGGGCCGGTCTGATGAACGGATTCACCCTTGCTGTCTACCGCAACGGTGACCGGCATATCCTGTACTTCAAATTCGTAAATTGCTTCCATGCCGAGCTCCGGGAATCCCAGCACCTTGGACGACTTAATCGCCTTCGACACCAGATAGGCCGAGCCGCCCACCGCCATCAGGTAAACCGCTTTATTATCGCGGATTGCCTCAATCGCCGCCGGGCCGCGTTCGGCTTTGCCGATCATGCCCAGCAAACCGGTTTTTTCCAGCATAGTGCGGGTGAACTTATCCATACGGGTGGCAGTAGTGGGGCCAGCAGGGCCAACCACTTCATCACCCACCGGATCAACCGGGCCCACGTAATAAATAAACCGGCCCTTCAGATCCACCGGCAGTGGTTCGCCTTTGGCGATCAGATCTATCATCTTTTTGTGCGCGGCATCGCGACCGGTCAGCATCTTGCCCGACAGCAAAATGGTTTCACCCGGCGCCCAATCCTGCACATCCTGAGGCGTCACCGTGTCCAGATTTACCCGGCGCACGGAATCACCCACCTCCCAGGCAATCTCGGGATAATCATCCAATGATGGAGGCGTTTGGGTGGCCGGACCGGAACCGTCGAGCACAAATTTGGCCAAGCGGGTTGCCGCACAGTTAGGGATAATGGCCACGGGCTTGTTAGCGGCGTGCGTGGGCATATCTTTGACCTTGATATCCAATACCGTGGTCAGACCGCCAAGACCCTGGGCACCAATGCCCAGTTTGTTGACCTTGTCGAACAGTTCCAGGCGCAACTCTTCCGAACGGTTGCTGGCACCGCGCGCCTGCAAGTCGTGAATATCAATGGGGTCCAGCAGGGCTTCTTTGGCCAGTGCCATGGCTTTGTCTGCCGTACCGCCTACACCGATGCCGAGAATACCCGGTGGGCACCAGCCCGCGCCCATTTGCGGCACTACCGACAAGACCCAATCCACAATGGAATCGGACGGGTTCAGCATGGCAAATTTGGTTTTCGCTTCGCTGCCGCCGCCTTTGGCCACCACGTGCACTTCCAGCTTATCGCCGGGCACCATTTTGTAGGTGATCATGGCCGGGGTATTGTCGCCGGTATTTTTGCGGGCGCCATCCGGGTCGGCCAATACAGACGCACGCAGCACATTGTCTGGGTGCTTGTAGGCGCGACGTACACCTTCGTTCACCATATCTTCCAACGACAGGTCGCCTTCAAAGCGCACGTTCATGCCGATTTTCAGGAACACCGACACGATACCGGTATCCTGGCAAATGGGGCGGTGGCCCATGGCGCACATGCGTGAGTTGATGAGGATCTGCGCCATGGCGTCCTTGGCGGCCTTGCTCTGCTCGCGCTGGTAGGCCTCGTGCACAGCCTGAATAAAGTCTTTGGGGTGATAGTAAGAAATGAACTGCAGCGCATCGGCCACGCTGGTGATCAGATCGTCCTGGCGAATCACGGTCATGGGGTAACTCTCGTCATTGTGCTGGGTTTGTGTGTGCGGATTTTACACCAATTCCAGCCCCTTGCCCGCGCCAATCTGGATTTGGCAAATCACCCCCGACCATAGTCTATATTGGGGCTTAAAGGTCTTGCATTCACTAGATATAGGGCTAGACTCGGTTTAACTGACCAGTGAGTAGTGCACATGACATGTGTCAGGGCAGCCAGGATGCTGCCAATACCACGCTGTAACGACTATTCCCCTTCCCGGCGTCACCACACCGGCGCGTTGCTCTCCCCCATAAGAAAACCAAATTACCATTGCGGAGTTAACCATGGCCACGCAACCTGAGCCTTGCCCCTATTGTCACAGCACCCAGTTACACCTGGTGCATCATCTGTGTACCCACGCGGTATGCTGCCAACATTGCGGCGCCTGCGGGCCGAGTGAACGACGGGTAGAGAAAGCGGTAGACTTGTGGAACGGCGTAGCGCATGGGTTCAATCACGCGCTACCGGCGGCCCAGGCGGGCCGCTGAAAGTCTCGGGGTTTACTTCGACTGCAGGTTATTCACCTGATCTTTGAGTGCCAGCAGGTCGCGATTGATGGTAAGACGGTAGATATCAATCGCCTTCACCGCCTCTTCATTGGTTTTGATCCGGCTGGTGAGGTCGTTGCGTAGCTGCCCCATCTGCTTTTCCAGGCCGCTGAGCTTGCTGATTTGCGCATTCAGACGCTCCAACTGTTCATCAACGGTCGCTTGGGCTGCCAACAGCTTGCCGTCCACCGAGCCCAGCTGCTTTTTGATATCCGCCAACAGCTTACTGTTGTTGCCATCCACCTTTTTACTCAGCGCTTCAATGGCATCGGTATTGGCTGCAATGGCCTTGCGATTGGTGTCGTAAGACACGCCCCACAGTTTGCGGATCTCGCTGTCAGCCCAGACCAATTTGGCTTTCATAGCCTCGGCAGATTCCAGCAGATTATCTTCGGAGGTGGACAGTTTGCCTTCCAGCTCGGCCACGCGAGCTTCCAGATCTGCGCGGATTGCCTGAGCATTCTGCGCCTGCTGCTGGCCTTGCCAGGCCAGGTAGCCGCTTCCGGCCAGGCCTGCCAGCGCCAGCAGGAAAGTAAAATACAGCAACCCGTTGCCCGAGGGATTCTGCTTTTCGGCCGCGCGTATGGCGGCACTCGGCGCAGGCCGGCTGGCCGGGGGCTGCCGGGAGGGCTCGGAGGGACGCGGCGCCGCCTTGCGGGTGCGGTTTTCGCTGGTATCAGTGGGTGCTGGGCCACCCAGCGTGGGTTCTTTACGTTCGATCATAGGGCATTCAATAGTGAGAATGAGCGGCTGTTATAGCAGGAATAGGCGCCAGACAAAAGAATGCCGGGCTAAGCCCGGCATTCTTTTGTGACCCAGCAGGCTGTTGAAAACTACCTGCGTTGTTTTCGCGGCGTTAAAAACAGAATCAAAATGCTCATTTATTCTGCATAAACTGCGCTTTTTCATCTGTTTTTGCCTGGCGAAAACCGCCTCGCCTACGTTTTCAATAGCCTGCTTAATCCGCTAATCAGGCGAAATTGGCGTTCACGAAGTCCCAGTTCACCAGCGCCCAGAAAGCGTTGATGTAGTTGGGGCGGGCATTGCGATAATCGATGTAGTAGGCATGCTCCCACAGGTCGATGGTCAGGATCGGGGTCACTGAAGCATCGGTCAGGGGGGTAGCCGCGTTGCTGGTATTGACGATAGCAACGGAACCGTCGGCCTTTTTCACCAACCAGGTCCAGGAAGAGCCAAAGTTAGCCACGGCCTGAGCGGTGAACTCTTCTTTGAACTTGTCGAAAGAGCCAAATGCCTTGTTGATCGCCTCGGCCACGGCACCGGTCGCTGCACCGCCACCGTTCGGGCTCAGGCAGTTCCAGTAGAAGGTGTGGTTCCAGATCTGAGCCGCATTGTTGAACACACCGCCCTGGGAAGATTTCACGATATCTTCCAGCGATTTGCCTTCAAACTCGGTACCGGGAATCATGCCGTTGAGCTTGTCGACGTAAGTCTTGTGGTGCTTACCGTAGTGGTACTCGAGGGTTTCCTTGGAAATATGGGGCGCAAGGGCGTCCATTGCGTAGGGAAGCGCGGGCAGTTCAATAGCCATGTTTTCCACCTTAATTCATGCTTAGCTTGCGGGTTTCAGGTGCCGTCTGGCACCAGCTTGCTGGGCAATAACCCTACGATAGGTAAGGTTATATGACGAGCGATTCACGCGCAGTATAGCGCGTAACGGCCGGTATTTTACGGAGTCTGCCGCCAAATAAGAAGTCTGTGAGGCGCTATTGCCGCTATAGCCTGATGCCATAAACCGCAACTTGCACTCAGTTGAACGCGTTTTTACGTCCCTCTGACCAGCAAGCCGTATACTCAGCCCTCAGCCGCATGCCGGCTCCCGAAAATTCAGATAGAGGACGTTATGAAACCCATCCTGAAATCGCTTGCCGGTGTCACCGGCGGTCTGCTGCTGAGCCTGGGCGCTCTGGCCGACACCACTGAAGACGCCAAGGCAGAAGCCCTGTTTGAAGCGGTATTTAACGAAAATCTGGACCGCAGCCCGGTATTCCAGACCTACCTGGGCATGAAAACCAATTACGATCAGTGGGACGACCTGTCGCCCGAGCACGAGCGTGAAGGCTATGCCCAGACCCGTGACCACCTCACGCGTCTGCAAGCCATCGACAAATCCAAATTGTCCGCCGATGTGGCGCTGAGCTACCGATTGCTGGAAGACGACCTCAAGCAGGATATCGAATTTGAACAGTGGCGCCTGCACAACTACCCGGTCAACCAGATGTTCGGCACTCACTCCATGGTGCCCTCTTTCCTGATTAATCAACACCGGGTCGATACTGTCGAAGATGCCCAGGCCTATATCGGCCGTATCAATGGCGTACCCAAGTTGATGATACAACTGACCGCCAATCTGGAAGAGCGCGCCAAGGCCGGCATTATTGCCCCTAAATTCGTGTTTCCTTACGTGATCAGCGACAGCGAGAACCTGCTCAAAGGCGCGCCGTTCACTAAAGGCGAAGACAGCCCGTTAATGGCCGACCTGCGCAAAAAAGTGAACGCGCTGGACACGGATGACAAAACCAAAGCGAAGCTGATAAAAGACGGTGAGAAGGCGCTGAAGAAAAACCTCAAGGCGGGCTACACCCACCTGATCAGCTACCTGAAAAAGCTGGAGAAAAAGGCAGACACCCGCGATGGCGCGTGGAAGCTGCCCAAGGGTGGTGAGTTCTACAACGCCGCCCTGCGCAAAACCACCACCACCGAACTCACCGCCGAAGAAATCCACAATATCGGCCTGAAGGAAGTGGCGCGCATTCATGGCGAAATGAAAGCCATCATGAAGCAGGTAAAGTTCGAAGGCAGCTTGCAGGATTTCTTTGTATTCATGCGTGAGGACGACCAGTTCTACTACCCCAACACCGAAGCGGGCAAGCAGCGGTACCTGGACGAAGCCACGGCCATGATCGACAACATGAAAGGCCGTCTGGATGAGCTGTTCATCACCAAGCCCAAAGCCGATCTGATTGTGAAGGCGGTAGAACCTTTCCGTGAAAAGTCTGCCGGCAAAGCGTTTTACCAGCGCCCAGCGCCCAACGGCAGCCGCCCGGGTATTTACTACGCCAACCTGTATGACATGAAGTCCATGCCCACCTATCAGATGGAAGCGCTGGCCTACCATGAAGGCATTCCGGGCCACCACATGCAGCTGGCTATTGCCACTGAACTGACCGGCGTCCCCAAGTTCCGCAAGTTCGGCCACTACACTGCCTACTCCGAAGGTTGGGGCCTGTACACAGAGTACCTGCCGAAGGAAATGGGCCTGTATGAAGACCCTTACTCCGACTTTGGCCGCCTGGCCATGGAGCTCTGGCGCGCGGCACGACTGGTCGTCGACACCGGTCTGCACTACAAAAAATGGACCCGCGAGCAAGCCATTGATTACCTGGTTACCAACACACCCAACCCGGAAGCGGATTGTGTGAAAGCCATCGAGCGCTACATCGTTATGCCCTCGCAGGCCACCGCCTACAAAATTGGCATGATCAAGATCCTGGAACTGCGTGAAAAAGCCAAAGCCGAAATGGGCGACCGGTTTGATATCCGCCAGTACCACGATCTGGTACTCACCTCGGGCCCGGTACCCTTGACAGTACTGGAAGAGCGAGTGAACCAGTGGATTGCAGGCGCATCCAAATAAACTCCCGCTCGTTGATAGCGATTAAAACGCCGGGTTCGCCCGGCGTTGTCGTCTCTGGCTGCTATGCTTAGATGAATCCAGACCGCCTGCAAGCGCCGCATGACAGACTCATCCCCTCCAATCAGCGAAGTAGACCAGTTCCGTGCCCGGCGGTTGCGGCAGGTCATGCGGGTGGTAGCGGGTGGTCTGTTGCTTGCGGCCATCACCAACCTCCCTGCGGGCTTTAAAACCACCAGCATCCTGCTTCTTGCAACTGGCACCATGCTCTATGGCCTGCACCGGCTGAAGCAAGGGCACATCGACACCGCGGCAGCGGTCCTGCTGTGGACGCTGTCTCTGACGTTGACCGTAATCGTCACCCTGAATACCGGCTTGCGCGATCCGGCCATGATGGGCTACCCGGCCATCCTCATTTTTGCCGCCCTGTTCAGCCGGCGGCGACAATTCATGTACCTGTTCGGTTTTATCCTGCTGGCCGCCACCGTCCAGGCCATTGCACATATTTACGAATGGCGGGACACCGCGCACAGCAGAGTTGATTGGACCAATGTCTTCGATGTGCTGATTATTCTGAGCATTATTGGCTTCGCCGTACGTTTTCAGGCCTACGATCTGCGCCGTGCATTGGTGCGATTGGAACACGAGAATCGCCGCTACCGTCAGTCTGAAGAGCGCGCCTCTTACCTTGCACAATACGATGCACTCACCGGCCTCCCGAACCGCACGCTGTGCGAAGACCGGTTCACCCAGATGCTCAAGCGCGCCAAACGCAGCGATACCAAATCTGCCTTGCTGTTTATTGATCTGGATAATTTCAAAACCATCAATGATTCCCTCGGCCACTCCGCCGGCGACAGGCTGCTGGTCAATGTGGCAAACAGTCTGAACAGCTGTCTGCGCGCCACCGACACGGCCTGCCGTTTTGGTGGCGATGAATTCATTGTGTTGTTGGCTGATCTGCACAGCGCACAAGAGGCCGAAACCGTAGCCAATAAAATCCTGCACGAACTCGGCAAACCGATCGAATCCGACCAGCATTTTTTCGAAACATCCGCCAGCATTGGCATCGCCATGGCACCCACTGACGGGACCGATTTTGAAAGCTATTGCCGGCACGCGGATATTGCCATGTATCAGGCTAAAAAAGACGGCAAAAATCTCTACCGTTTTTTCGACCCCACCATGAACCGCCTGAGCGAAGAACGGTTCCGGATGATTGGTGGCCTGCGCAAAGCCCTGAAAGACGACGAATTCGT
Organism: Simiduia agarivorans SA1 = DSM 21679; assembly: GCF_000305785.2. Lineage (NCBI taxonomy): Bacteria > Pseudomonadati > Pseudomonadota > Gammaproteobacteria > Cellvibrionales > Cellvibrionaceae > Simiduia > Simiduia agarivorans. The sequence goes on from NC_018868.3 coordinate 1,822,679, forward strand.
GCTCTACTACCAACCCAAGGTGAATTTGCAAACCGGTCGCTGGATCGGCGCGGAAGCGCTGCTGCGTTGGCAACACCCCAGCGAAGGGCTGCTCTCGCCGGCCCGTTTTATCGATCTGGCCGAAGAAACCGGCTTGATCGTGGGCATTGGCCAATGGGTGCTCAAGCAGGCCTGTCATCAGTGCATTGAGTGGCATAAGCTCGGCTACCGCAACCTGCAAATGGCGGTCAACTTGTCACCCGTGCAGTTCACCCGGGGCAATCTCACGGCCGAAGTCCGCCAGGCACTGGACGCTTCCGGTCTGGCCGGGCATCACCTGGAGCTGGAATTGACCGAATCGTTACTGCTGCGGGACGCGGAAAATATTCGCACCCAGTTAAATGAACTGCGCACGCACGGCATCAGTTTTTCCATTGATGATTTTGGTACCGGCTATTCCAATCTGGGGTATCTGAGTAAATTCCAGTTAGAAGCCTTGAAGGTGGACCAGTCGTTTGTGCGCAAACTGTTATCGAGCAAACAGGATCAGGACATCACGCTCGCAATCATCAACATTGCCAAAAGCCTGGGGTTGGTAACAGTGGCCGAAGGCATCGAGGATGAGGAAACACTCACCAAACTGAAAAGCATGGGCTGTGAAATGGGCCAGGGGTATTTTTGGTCCAAACCGTTACCGGTCGATGAATTCACCGACATGCTCGCGCGCTATGCGGAAGATGCAACGCAAGCACATCAATCCTGAGCAAATGTTCCGGTTGTGGTGAAATAGGTTATCCGGGCCACGCGCGCACCACCAACCCGGTATTCCCAACAGCGACGCGGATTGGGCCCTGCTGCACAGGCGTTATTGTTCCCCAGCATCGCCCAGCCACGGTCCGGCGAATTGCGGGCAACTATATCCGCTGGCGCACCCTGCAAAAATAAAAAAACAACCGGGTGTAGGCGGCGTTGCGGTTTTGCGGCACCGTCGGCACGTGAGCGGAGTTTAACGTGGTGCGGATCTGGCCGTTGCGGAAGCGCACCGGAATACCGTCAATGGTCAGCGTTTGATTGGCATTCACGCCCTGACCGGGGGAACCGGCCGCGTAAAACTGGGCCTGCACCAGTTGTTCTCCGGCCTTGAGCGCCGTCAACACCCGGGCCACGTGCGCCGCTTGCGCATCTTCGGCAAAACTGAAAAAGCGCGGCACCGCCAGTGCGGACACAACGCCAAGAATCACAATGACCGCAATCAATTCGATGAGAGTAAATCCGGATGGCCGTAGCTGCACGTAATACACTTCCAAAACTTTATGCACATAATTATGCATCAGTTAAAGCCCCGCGTGCGATGGTCGCAGACCAACGGCAGCCACGGTCGCCAAAATGTGCGTGAACCCATACATTTATGGCATAGAACACCGGCCTGCGATTGAATATCCTCATGCGTGCTGGTGTATATTAGGCGTTCGTCAGCTGGAGCCACACCATGTCCACCCCCCTACCACTGATTGTCGGCATAACTGGTGCCTCCGGCGTCATTTACGGCGTACGTGCACTTTCATTACTGGCCAAACTGGCCGTACCCACTCATCTGGTAATGTCCAAGGCCGCTGAGCTGACGCTCGCCTATGAAACGGCTTTCAGCCCGGATCAGGTCAAGGCGCTGGCAACCGAAGTCCACTCGCCCAAGCATATCGGGGCCAGTGTAGCCAGTGGCAGCTTCAAGACCCGCGGCATGCTTATCGCCCCCTGCTCAATCAAGTCCATGAGCGAAATTGCCACCGGCAACACCGGCGGCTTAGTGTCGCGCGCGGCCGATGTGGTACTGAAAGAGCGCCGCCGATTGGTGTTACTGGTGCGCGAAACGCCGCTTCACACGGGCCACCTGCGCACCATGACGCAGCTGTCGGAGATGGGTGCCATTATCGCCCCGCCGGTACCCGCCTTTTATGCCAGACCGGAGAGCCTGGAAGAGATGGTGGACTTTACCCTGGCCCGGGCTCTGGATCTGTTCGATATCGAGGTGCCCGACCTCAAGCGCTGGGATGGTTCCCCGCCCTGATATAGCGGAAACCCCTGCCGCAGCTATACTTTGTCACATCTGCCCCAACGCGCTACACTGCGCGCCCTGAACCGTGAGCCCGTTTTCTACCCATGCAGTCGACTTTTGATTCAATGGCATTTCGCAACGCCCTGGGCAGCTTTGCCACCGGCGTTACCATTGTCACCACCACTGACACGCAGGGACTGCCCGTGGGCATGACCGCCAGCAGCTTCAACAGCGTATCGCTGGAACCGCCACTGGTGCTGTGGAGCATTGATAAAAGCGCTAATTGCTTCGACGTGTTCAACCAATGCAATCACTTCGCGATACACGTGTTGGCCGAGCAACAACAACCCCTGTCGGACTTGTTCGGACGCCCGGGACCGCAAAACAAGTTTGCCCAGATCAATACCACCAAAGGCCTGCATGGCAGTCCGATTTTGCCGGAATACAACAGCCTGTTTGAATGCACCCTGGAGCATCGCTACGAGGGCGGCGATCACATCATTCTGGTGGGCCGGGTTCACCGCTTTGATCAACGCCATGGCAACCCACTGCTGTTTCATGGCGGTCGCTACCGGCATCTGAAAGACTGACCTCACCAAACTAACAGCGCCATACAGGCCAGCGCCCAGAGTGCCGCGACCACCGGCAACCAACTCAGCGGGTGCCCGCGCTTGAGTAATTCCCGCCCCAGCTCGGACGGCGCAATGGCATTGGCAGCCTGTAAACGCGGCCAGAGATAGCGCGCCAGCTGTTTCGCATCAAATACCTGCATTTGCCCGCTGCCCAGCACCACAATGGCCTTGCCAGCGATCAGATGACGGGCGTTAAAACGGATCGACTCAAACGGGACCGTCAGCGCGAGCGCGGGCGAAAACGGCAGTGAAGGCAAATACACGTTCAACGCCTCCCGGGTGACGCCCAACCGCTGTCCACCATGATAAGAAATCACCCAGACCAGGAGTGCCAACATGGGCAACAGCATGACCCCCAGCGCCGTCAATAAAGGCCTCAGGGCGGCGAGATGGGGTTGATCGGGGTTCATCAGCACATACACGCCGCCCGCCATTAAGGTAGCCAACACTAACGCAACAACCGGCAGTCGCCAGGGCAGATACCGGGTTTGATTGTTGGCAATCCAGATAACCTCCCTCTCTGCCACAGGCGCGGCTTTTGCGTCCAACTGGCTCTGTGTCACCCGCCCCCGCCAACGCGCAAACGCCTCCAACGCCTGCGGCTTTTCCAATCGCCAGGCGATGATCAGGCCGGCGATAAACACCAGACCAAATCCCAAGCCCCCCATCCACTGCCATTGCCTGGCCTGCTGACGAGCGTGCATTCGCGCAGACTCCAGTTGGCGGAGAGTGTGGACGGCCGGCGCGGGCAACCTTATCAACTGGTTGCCTTCCAATCGGTAGCGATGCAGCTCACCTGCACTGAAATCCGTTAACCAGAGGGTGTCGTCCACCAGAGTGATAGCCATCGGGTCTGTCGCATCCATCCCCGCTAAGGGTTCGATACCCATGTCATCGACACTCACCAACAGTCCGTTGGCCATGTCATTGTCACCCAGCAGTACCAGAAACCGACCCGCCTTTTGATCCCAGGCCAATTGATGCGGCCAAAGGTGCGGCGCCTGCCATTGCACTACCATGGTTTCAAGTTCTGCAGCAAAGGGCGTTGACCTGGATAGCTTTACCAAACGGTGATTATTGGTATCTGCGAGCCAAAGGGCATCATCGAGGCCAATGAGCTGATTGGGAAAACGGAACTGGTCCGGACGGCTTTGCGCTATCCGCTTGCCATCGGATGAGAACTGGTACACCACGAACGCACCCGTGTGCACCAGAAAAATATGACCCGATTCGTCATCACGCCACAAACGGAAATTGCGGTGCAATGCAGGCGCTTCGAGCGCAAAAGGCGCACAAGTAACTGCCTTGGTATCGCACCGGTAAAAGCCTTCGCCAGCACGTGCGACAGTGTCAGAGGTCTCCTGTATGCGCAGAAAACGCATTATTCCGTTGAACAGACCGGGCGACACTGGCTGATGATAAACCAGCAAATCGCCATCGGGCAGAATCAGAAAATCCCCCACCGGCATCATGCCCGCATCACTCAGATCCAGTGCGCTTCGCTCTCGTCCGTCAGTATCGAGCCAGACGTAGGCGCTGCCAAAATTCACCACCAGCGCATCCGCGTGGACGCGGATAAAATGGTAATTGGGCTGACCGTGAAACACCTCGCCAGCCAGCATCCAGGTACCACCGGTGAGTGCAGAGAAAGCCACAATCAACACAGCGGCCAATCTTTTGTGCGCATCCATAACAATACTCCCTGCCAATGCAGGGAGTACTATAAGGAAAAAACGACTCAGGTAAAATCAGAGCGGCTGAATGGAATAGGTCATCGCCTGATCATTCATACGCACCCGGTACTGACCGACAAGGTTGGTAAAAATATCCGCGCCGGTGCGTTCCAGACTGCCGTTTGCGCCATTGTCACCGTAGTTGTGTGACCAATCCGCATTGACATCGAACTTGAATCGCTGATTGGATTGTCCGTCAAAGTTAACCACCAGCTCCCACACATTATTTGCCACCAGCGCCATAGGCGTGGCACTCCAGTTGTTGGCGGTGCCGCGGAAATACATTTGGGAGAAATTGCCGGCAAAACACGCATTGCATTGCCCCACTTGCTCCAGCGTATAGCGCATTGTCTGATCGTTAACTGTCAGCCGGAATTCACCGGATGCGGTGGTATAAATATCCGCTCCGGTCTGATCCAGCACACCATCGGCGCCGTTGTCGCCATAGTTCAGCGACCAATCGCCATACACATCTACTTTGAATCGCTGATTGGCCTGTCCATTCAACGTGAACGTCGCCTGCCAGGTATTGTCGGCCACCAACGTCATGGGCAGATTGCCCCAGCCGTTGAAGGTACCGCGCACATTCAGACTCGGCACATTACTGACCGGTGGGCAATCGGTGACACAGCCGCCGCCCGCAAGCGCACCGCCATGAATGGCCGCCGCTGCATTAGCCGGCACATTAAAGGTGGCGTAACCGTTGGCCGCGACGCTGATCACGTCGCCGCTGCATTTGTCAGCGCCGGCCAGGACATTGCAATAGTTGCCCGCGGGCAGTCCGGTGTACAACGTCTGACTCAGGGCATAGCTTTCGTTGTTGATGACAACAAACCCCTTATCACCGCGAGAAAACGCTATCTGATTTGCGCCGTTGTCCCACCAGTTGTTGACACTCCAGGCGCCAACCGTGAAGTTGCGGAATTCCACCATGTTGGCGATATTGCCCCAACGGTGCTGACACACCCATTCACTGTTGCTGCAATTGGTCGCGCCCGCGGGAGGCCCGGCATCGGTGTCGGTAAACTTGTAACCGGACATGACTTTCGGATAACCATAGGGATAAGCCAGCATAAATACGTTCGCCAGATTGTATTTGGTGCCTTCTTTATAGGTCAGATTACCGCCACCCCCATGGCCGCGTTCGCGATCATGGTTATCCACAAACACCACAGCCTTGTCTGACGCCTGCAAGCCCCAGGACGGGCCGAGCGTTTTCAGATTTTTTATCTGGCCGTTAAAATTTGCGGCGAGATCGGTACCGTATTTGAACTCGGTGACCGGCCCGATATAGGTGTATTGACCCGGTTGCACCGCCTCACCTGCGGCACCGATCACCTCAAGAAACGCCCACGGCCGTTGCGCCTTCGCCATCACCGTATCCAGTTCGCTGGGACGAATATGTTTGGCAGCATCAATGCGGAAACCGGCCACCCCCCAGGAAGTCAGGCGCTTCATGTAATTGGCCACATAATCCTGCGGATAGCTCGCGCCGGTATTCAGATCGGGCATGCCATAGAGCCCGCAATCCCAGACGTTATTCGCATCGCCGTAATTGCTGATGGTGCAATCGGAATGAAAGTCCTGACCGGAAAGCTCAGGGTAGTTGCGCGGTGTCCAGCTGCTGCCACCGGATGCCACATTACCGTGGCCCTGGTAACTGGCCCAGTTATTCATCACCACGTCCACATAGATTTTCACGCCAGCCGCATTGCAGCGGTTCACCATATTCTTGAATTGGGTTTCGTTTCCCGAACGGCTGGTAAGGTTGTTGTAGGATACGGGCTGATAGCGGGTCCACCAGTATGGCCCGGCCGTGTGTTCATGGGGCGGAGATACCTGAACGGCATCGAATCCTTTTGGCCCCAGAAAACTTTCACATTCTGTGGCGATGTCATCCCACTTCCATTCAAATAAATGGACAAATGCAGTACCTGCCGATGCGACAGATGAGAAACTACTGGCAGCAAATGCCAGCGCTCCGATGAGCGGTATAGATGTTTTCATTGCGACTACCCTGATTATCATTATGTTGGGCAATTCGGCTCTCAACCGGCAGCCGATGCCGATCGACGAGAAGGCAAATCAATGGAGAGAGAAGTTCCCGGACTCCATGGTTATCACGCCTGCGATTAACGCAGCCAACATTAAAGCCGGAATAAAACTGGACGCTCAAACCACTGCATACGTATGCAGGTTTGAATACGTATGCAGCCGCGCATCAATGGTGGCTTAACAGGCGCTCGCCGGCGGAACCTTTAATGACCCGCGTACCCGGTTGAAGCGGGTTGTCGGTACACACCATGAACAAACCACAAAAGTACTCTGTGGATGCCGGGATGCGAGCGGCCTTGAGTTCATTGAGCTGGAGTTGATGCCGGGCATCCAGCACCACATCGGCAACGGGGTGTTTTCTTTCCCCCCCGAACCCCCACGCCCGGTTAATATGACGCAAGGTTTTCCGACCGGCCAATGACGCGGAATCCGACAAGGTCTGATAGCCCGCCAGTGCCGCATCGATGTCCGGTACATTGGCAACTGCCGACAGCATTTCACAACCACATTGGGTCGACTGGGATAAAAAAATCACCTCGTCATTGTGGCCACGGAGACACAGTCGTTCAGCGTCAGCCTCTGTCAGGGATTCGAAAGGCGAATCAGCCACACCTTGTGCAACGGAGGGTAAGTGAGCAACCTCCAGATGCAAGCCGAACCAACCTGCGGTGCGGAAAGGGTCGGAATGCCCTGCAGATCGGGCTTCCACCAGCCAGATCGTCGGCTGACCCGACGGCTCACACAGGGCCACTACAGGCGCACCGGCCAATACCGGCGCCAACCAGGCAGACGCTTGCGAACGCGTCAATGTTGAGGGCGCTGCCGGCTGAACCGGCAACAAGCGCTGATAAGCGGCGATACTGGCGGCTAAATCCCGGGTCAGAATGACTCCCTGAAGGACAACCGGATGGTCAGAATTGGCATTATTCATGATGACAGCCTGCGTATTTTGCCCCTGATGTGCAAGAAAGCACCGATCAATGGGGCATTAGTCCGTATAATGGTCCTCATTTACAGCATAGGTATACCCGGTGTCCCTCGAACAACTGGTACAAAATATCGACACGCAGGTGGCCAACCTGGATGAAAAACTGGCGCAATGCCAACAACAGCTGGCGGGATGCGATCAGAAACGTCAGGTGTTTCTCGAGCGGGAGATAACCGCACTTAAGAACACACGTACCAAATTGATCAAATCCCGATCACTCGCTGTACAGGCGCACAAATTGCGCCACAACCTTGAAGACGATAACGCAATGACATCTGCGCGCCCGAATTACTGGCGCATTGCTGCAATTATCCTGGTTGCCATTCTTGCATCCATTGCCACCCTACTATTGACCTGAGCAATAACGCCCATTACATAGGTGCCGGCGAAAGCCGGGGCACATGTCGCTTTGGGAATAGCTAAGCCAAATCCGTTCACGTACAGTTCGCGCCGGCGCCCGTGGGTCCCGCACGCGCCGCATAACTACAACCATTATGGAGAGAGAAATGAATCACGCACTGATGAAGAAGCCTCTGGTTGCCGCATTGGCCGCCGTTGCACTGGGCGCCAGCGGCATCCAGGCCCAGGTCCTTGAAGAAGTAGTTGTTACCGCACAAAAACGCGCACAAAGCCTGCAGGATGTGCCAGTCTCCATCAATGCGCTCGCAGGCGACAAATTAACCGAAGCCAACCTGACCAAGATGGAAGATGTGACGGCCTATGTGCCCAATCTGTCCATGAGTGAGACTGGCATTGGCACACAGATTTTCATCCGCGGAATTGGCTCGGGCATCAACCAGGGTTTTGAGCAATCTGTTGGCACCTACATCGATGGTATCTACTACGGTCGCGCCCAACTTTCACGCGCACCCTTTATGGATGTTGAGCGCATTGAAGTGCTGCGCGGCCCACAGGGTATCCTGTTTGGCAAGAACTCCATTGCCGGTGCCATCAACATGGCCACCGCGAAACCCACCGATGAGCTGGAGCTGAAAGCCGGTATCGTTTACGAGCCCCGCTTCGATCAGCAGGAAGTGAACCTGGTAGCCTCTGGCCCTCTGGCCGACAATCTGCGCGGCCGCCTGGCGGTCCGTGGTTACAATGACGGTGGCTACATCGAAAACACCCTGCAGAACCGCGACGAACCCCAGCGCGAAGAGCGCGCCATCCGCGGCACCCTGGTGTGGGATGTGACCGACAGTTTCGACATCACCCTGAAAGCCGAACGCGACACCTTTGACGTGAAAGGCCGCCAGATCGAAATCGTTCAGGAACAACCCCGCGGCGACGGCGTGGTGTACAGCCAGATTCTGGCCAACCTGTCCCAGAACCCCGCCCTGCTGGACGGCGCCCAGGACTACAAGCGCCAGTCTGACAGCCCAGAGTTCTCCGACAATACCATCGACAATCTGACCGTCACCATGAACTACGACGCTGGCTTTGCCACCCTCACCTCGGTGACCGGTTCCGTGCGTTATAAGTTTGACGAAAACTGCGACTGTGACTTCACCGGCGGCGACATTTTCAACATTGAATCCGGTGAAGAATACCGTCAGTTCAGCCAGGAGCTGCGTTTGGTCAGCCCCGGTGGCGACACCGTAGACTGGATTGCCGGCGTGTTCTACCAGTCAAACGAGCTGGACTACAACGAATACACTTATTTCTCTGACAACAGCCTGCTGGGTCTGGTTAATCCCCAGCTGGCACTGATTCAGGGCACCAACGTTACGCGTTTCTACGAACAGGATTCCACTGCCGCCGCCATCTTTGGTCAGGCGACCTGGAACATTAACGAATCCTGGGCGTTGACCGTGGGCGGCCGTTATACCGAAGAAGAAAAGGACGGCAGCCGCGTAATGGACATTCTGAACACCGCAAGTGGCCAGCAGGATCCCATCGCGGCGATGGTGGTTAAAGGCGCCTTCAACGTAGATACCGAATCCCTGGCACTGGCCAATCCGGCAGCACCCGGTCACGACCTGAACGGTGACCGCGATGAGTCCGCGTTCACGCCGTCGGTTAACCTGCAGTACATCATGAACGATGACGTGATGTTCTACGCAAGCTATGCCACCGGTTACAAGTCTGGCGGTTACGACACCCGCGCCAACCAGATTTCTTCGTTCGAGTTCGATCGCGAAGAAGCCACCACCTATGAGATCGGTACCAAAACCCGTTTCCTGGATAATGCCGCTGAACTGAACGCCGCTGTGTTCTTCACCTCCTACGAAGACCTGCAAACATCTCAGTTTGACGGTGCTCTGGGCTTCGTCGTGGCCAACGCCAAAAAAGCCGAAGTGAAAGGCTTTGAACTGGATGGTCGTGTGGCCCTGCCCTATGGCCTGATGTGGACCGCCGCACTGGGTTACCTGGAATTCGAATACAAAGACTTCGAAAACGGCAACTGCTACTACGGTGAGCCCACCAATGATCCGCAAGGCATCATCTGTGATTACACCGGCAAGCCTTCCCAGTACACACCCAAGTGGAGCGGTTCTACTTCGCTCGAGCACGCCTATGATTTCAATGGCGACCTGAGCCTGCGCTCCACCGTTGATGTGACTTATCAGGGCAAGCAGTTCATTCACCCCAACCTGGACCCCAACTGGGAATACACCCCGGGCTACAAAGTGAATGGCCGTATCGCGCTGGAAGCGGACAGCTGGACTGTGGCACTGGTGGGTAAAAACCTGACCGACAAGGACAACCTCACTTACGTGAACACCGCGCCGCTGTCGACCACCTTCGGTGCCCAGGCCTTCTACGGCTTTGTTGAGCGCCCCCGCACTATCGCCCTGCAGGCCGACTACCGCTACTAAGCCCGCAGGCACACGATCACCGGGGAGAATCCTCTTCGACTCCCCCGGTGTTTCTACACTTTGCTGCTGTAGAAACCTTCCGCCCCTGCATTGCAGGGGCTTTTTATTGCCCGTTAAATGCCCTGCCACACACGGTGACCGGGCGGTTCAGTGGCTTTCCCTCCTGTTCCGCCGACAGTAAACTTGACCAGACTTCAAATTTCAGTCACTGATCGGTACAGCTGTGCAATTTACAAGTCTTGGAAACTGGTTCACCCATTTGCCGGATACACTGTCTGACTACGGTGTCGACGGTGACGCTTTGTTGGCAGAACTGGGGGTTGAGCAGGCACCGGACCGTCTGCCCACCCAGCTCACAGCCCACGCCTGGCAATTGGCGGCCAACCGCAGCGGCAACCCCGCCATCGCGCTGCAGGCTGCCGGTAAAATCAAACCCACCGATTGGGGCCCGCTCGGCCTGGCGGTTCAACATTGTCAGAACCTCCGGGACGCCATTGCCCTGTGCTTGCGCCACCCGGGTTACATCAGCAACTCAGTGTCCCTGCAGTGGCAGCCCCATCCCGACGGCATGGCGTTGATTGTCCGCCCCCTGTCCGGGCAACTGCCGGGCCACGAGTCGATGGAGTTTGGCATGGCGGCCGGACACAGCATTTTGCAACGCGCACTCGGCCGCCCACTGGCTTTGTCCAAACTGGTGCAAACGCGGCGTGAACCCGCCGATATCAGCCCGTGGCAACGCCACTACCACTGCCGGCATGTCGACTTTGGTGCCGAGTTTGGCTGCAAGGTATACACCGATGCAATGCTGGATCTGCCGTTTCCGGACGCAGATCAAGCCGCGTGTGAACATTTCGAACAGCAAATACAGACACTGCCCAGCGCGGCCGTCACCGATCCCTGGCTGGCAAAAGTCGAACAGGAAATTTTACGTGGGCTCACTCAGGGACGATGTGATCAGCGCGCGGTGGCCGAGGCGCTTGAGATCAGCCCCCGGCATCTGCAACGGCAATTCAAACAGCGCCAGTTGCGGTTTACCCAGCTGGTGGATGACTTGCGGGCCGCGCAGGCCATGCGCTTATTGGCAGCCAATCGCTCACTGAACGATATCGCTCTGCAACTGGGTTTTTCCGATCACAGTAATTTCTCGCGCGCGTTCCGCCGCTGGTATGGCGTGTCACCCTCGGACTATCGGGGCCGCGACAACCGATAGCGCATACTCCCTGTGCTACTATTCGGCCAAATACCACGCTCAGGGAGAGTCACGCATGCGCTCATTCACTTGGCTGATCGGCATTGCACTGATTGCCGGCTGCACCGAAAAACCCGCCCAACCCCATCACGTCGTCCAGCCCGTCAAAGTCATCCAGGTCAATGCGGGGGGCGCTATGTCGCGAGACATTCCCGGCGTGGTGCGCGCCTCCCAACGTGTGGATCTCGCGTTTCAGGTGCCAGGGCGACTGACCAGCTTCAGCCTGAAGGAAGGCCAGACCATCAAACAGGGCCAGGTTATCGGCGCACTCGATAACACAGACTACAAAGCCACACTGGACGCAGCCCGCGCCGATGCCGATCAGGCCAAAGCAAATTTTGACCGGGCGGAAGAACTGATCGCGAAAGATTTCATCTCCAAGATGGATTACGACAAATTGAAAGCCGGCTACGAAATCGCCCGCTCAAATCTCGCCAAAGCAGAAAAAGCCTATAACGATACCCGCTTACTGGCACCGTTCAGCGGCGTAGTCGCGCGCAAATACGTGGATAATTTCGAAGAAATTCAGGCCAAGCAACCCATCATCAGCCTGCAGGATAAAGACAACCTGGAATTGGTTGTGAACGTGTCTGAAAATCTTCTTGCGCGTTCGCGCGAGCAGGATCGCAGCTCACTGACGATGGTAGCGAGTTTCGATGCGCTGCCGGATCTGCGCTTTGAATTGTTCGTCAAAGAGTTTACCACCGAGGCCAACCCGACCACCCAGACATTCCAGTATGTACTGGGCATCAAAGATCGTCAGGGCGCGAATTTACTGCCCGGCATGACCGCCAACGTCACCGTGACAAATAGCAGCGAATCCGGCCAGGCGCTGGTTGTCCCTTTACAGGCGATCGCTGCAGACACCAGCGGCAATAAAATCGTCTGGCGCCTGGATGCAGACAATCGCGTATCGCCCCAGCCGGTGACATTGGGCCTGCCCGTCGGCAGTGAAAGCATCCAGATTCTGCAGGGTTTGAATGCCGGCGATACCGTGGCCATCGCGGGATTGAGCGCATTGACGGATGGCCTTGAGGTGAAACCCATCACCGAGGTGCGCTACTGATGAACATCGCCGAGCGGTCCATTAAGAACAGCACGATCACCTGGGTTGTCACCGGTATTTTACTGGTGGTCGGCATGATCGCGTTCAACAACCTGAGCCGGCTTGAAGACCCGGAATTCACCATTAAAGAGGCCATGATCATTACCCCTTACCCGGGGGCCAGCGCGCGCGAGGTAGAGATAGAAGTCTCCGATCTGGTCGAACGCGCCACCCAGGAGATGGGCCAGCTGTTTTATGTGGAGTCACATTCCTATCGGGATAAAAGTATCGTCAAGGTCCGCATAAAAGACCAATACGACAAAGATGGATTGCCACAGGTCTGGGATGAGTTGCGCCGAAAGGTCAATGATATCCAGCACCAGCTACCACCCGGCGCTGGACCTTCATTGGTAAACGATGACTTCGGTGATGTGTTTGGTGTTTACATCGCACTCACCGGGGACGGCTATACGCAAAAAGACCTGTACGAATTCGCCAAATTTCTCCGCCGCGAACTGCTGCTTGTGCAGGATGTAAAGAAAATCACTTTCTATGGCCAACCAAAAGAAGTGATTTACGTGGAAATGCAACGCGACAAGATGACCGCATTGGGCATTTCACCACAGGATATATACAGTGCGCTGGGCGCCAAAAACACCGCCGAGCAGGCGGGCTATATGACGGTCGGCAACAGACGTCTGGCGGTCTCCCCCACGGGCGAATTCCACTCCGAACAACAATTTGCCGGTCTGGTGATCAACGCCAGAAACTTGCAGAACCAGCAAGTCGTGCTGGGTGACGTTGCCACCATCACCCGGGGCCTGCAGGACCCGCCCAATAATCTGCTGCGATTTGATGGCGAGCCGGCCATAGGGCTTGCCATTTCTACCACCAGTGGCGGCAACGTGGTAACTATGGGTGAAGGTCTGTACCAGAAAGTTGAAGAGCTGAAACCGCAGATACCGCTGGGAATCCAATTGAATGTGGTTTCCATGCAATCTGACAGCGTTGTTGAGGCGATTAATAATTTTCTGATCAGTCTGATTGAAGCGGTGGTGATTGTTGTTGTGGTGCTGTTGTTTTTCATGGGCCTGCGCAGCGGCCTGATTATCGGCACCGTGTTGGCAGTCACCATCACCGGCACCTTTATTTTCATGAGTATCCTGGGCATTACGCTGGAGCGGATCTCCTTGGGCGCATTGATCATTGCGTTGGGCATGCTGGTCGATAACGCCATCGTGGTCACCGATGGCATGCGGGTGCGAATGGAACAAGGGGAAGACGCCTTGAGCGCGGCACGCAAAGTCGTTTCTCAGACCGCTATGCCTCTGCTTGGCGCCACTGCGGTGGCAATTGCCGCTTTCGCCGCCATCGGTACATCCCAGGATGCCACCGGCGAATACACCCGCAGCTTGTTTACCGTGATTCTGATTTCATTGACCATGAGCTGGGTCACCGCGGTGACCACCACCCCATTGCTGTGCAAAACATTTTTAAAGAGCGGCCAGTTGGGCAGCCAGGGCGCGCCCTATCAAGGTGTGTTCTACCAGCGCTACCGGCAGTTTCTCACGCTCGCCATTCAACACCGCTGGGTGGCTATCGGTATCACCGTGGCACTTTTCGCGGCATCGCTGATTGGGTTTGGCTATGTGAAGCAAAGCTTTTTCCCGGACTCCACCCGTCCGCAATTCATGGTGGATCTGTGGTTGCCGGAAGGTACCCACATCCATGAAACCGAACGCAGGCTCGCGCCTTTTGAGGAAAAGCTTAAAGGCTACAGCAATGTCACCAAGGTCACCACGCAGGTGGGCGGCAGCTCGCCGCGCTTTTTGCTGACCTATCAGCCCGAGCAACCCAACAGCAATTTTGCCCGCCTGCTAGTGGATGTGGACGATTACCGCATCATCAACCAGTTCAGCCAGCAGGTACAAAATGACCTCGAATTTATCGACCCGGATGTCAATGTAAACGTGCGTCTGTTTGTGCTTGGCCCGGCAACGGGAGGCAAGGTACAGCTGCGTTTATCCGGGCCGGACCACCAGGAACTCCGTCGCCTGGGTAATGAGGTATTGAATGTGTTGCGCCAACACCCCAACGTCAAAGGAATTCGCAACGAATGGGGCGAGCAGGTGCAGGTCATCAAGCCGGTCATGTCGGATGTGCTGGCCAGCCAGCTGGGCATCGGCCGACCTGAAATCGCGCAGGCAACTGCACACACCGTCGAAGGTGTCCGTGCGGGCGTGTATCGGGAGCGCGACGAGTTAATTCCCATTGTCGCGCGTGCACCTGAACATGAACGCCGGAACCTGGACAATCTCGATCAGCTCCCGATCTGGAGCCCGACCGCCCAACGCATGATTCCACTGGGTCAGGTCGTGAGCCACTTCGATGTGGATTTTGAAAATCCGCACATCTGGCGTCAGGATCGGGTCAGCATGCTGCGCATTCACTTCGATCAACGTGAAGGCTTGTCCTCAGAGCTGTTGGCTGACCTCAAAGCCGACGTGGAAAAAGCGATCAATGTCGATGTTGCGGGCTATCTCAAACTCGCCGCCGATGCAGACATCGATCACCAGTCATCCACCATCCCGATCAAATACCGCGATCGGCTACCCATTGCCGGCAAGCCGGGCTATTACGCCGCCTGGGGCGGCGAGAACGAAGATTCGGATAAAGGCAGTACCGCCATAATGGGCTCGATTCCCGTGTTCTTTGGATTGATGGTATTTATCGTGATCTGTCTGTTCAATTCATTGCGCAAAACGGCGGTGATCTGGCTGGTGGTACCCTTGGCGATCGTGGGCGTGACCGCCGGCTTACTGCTGTTCAACCAGCCCTTCGGCTTCATGGCGTTGCTGGGTTTCATGAGCCTGGCTGGCATGCTGATCAAGAACGCCATTGTGCTGGTAGATCAGATTGGAGAGGAATTGAGCACCGGTAAAAACGGCGTAGAGGCGGTGATTGAATCCGGTGTCAGCCGGCTGATTCCCGTGGCCATGGCGGCGGCCACCACCATCCTGGGTATGATCCCACTGCTGGGGGATGCATTTTTCATCGCCATGGCTGTGACCATCATGTTTGGTCTGGGCTTCGCGACAGTGCTGACCCTGGTGGTCGTACCGGTGCTTTACGCCACCATTTTCAGGTTCAGATAATAATTTCGCGGTTAAAAAAGGCGGGAATTCCCGCCTTTTTTCGTTACTGAACAATGGTAATCGGATACACCGCCGACTTTTTCAGGCCCGGATTCAGTTTTTGCATTTCCGGTGCCAGGGCAGTCAGGGTTTTCTCCCGGTTGTCGGGAGCCGGGTGGGTACTCAGAAATTCCGGCCCGCCCGAACCGCCGATCTCACTCATTTTACGCCACAAGCTGGCCGCCGCTTCAGGCTTGTACCCGGCACGGGTTGCCAACTCCAATCCCAACCGGTCGGCTTCTTTTTCTGCAACGCGGCTATTGGGCAATTCCAACGCCAGTTTTGCCGCCAGAGCGGCGCCGGTCATGGTCAGGCCCGGGCTGTCGGACGCCACACCGGCCGCCACCACACCCATATTGATCGCCATCGCCCGCGACATGCGCTCAGCCGTGTGATTGGCCAATGCGTGGGAGATTTCGTGGCCCATAATCTGCGCCATTTCATCATCGGTCAGATCCAGCTTGCTGATAATGCCGGTATAAATCGCCATCCGGCCACCCGCCATACACCAGGCATTGATGGTCTCCATATCGTCGATGATCGCCACGCTCCATTCCCACTCAGCTGTGTGCGGGTAGAGTGCCACCGCCTCGGTCACCAACCGACCGGTAATGGTTTTCACCCGTTTGACCAGCTGGGGATCGGAAACCAGTTTTTTATTCTGGTCCAGTTCGGCCATGGTTCCCAAATACGCTTTTTTCGATTCCACAATGGCCGCGTCCGGAGAGATCAACATCAGCTGGCGACGCCCCGTGGGGCTGGTGGTACAGGCCACCAAGAGCGCGATCACGAGGCTGAACAATACAAACTTTTTCATTAAAACCGTGTCCTTGTAGTGAATTGCATCGGGTCTGAAGTTGTCAGGGTTTGTAGATTACCACCGATCGGGCCATCATGTCGTGAAAGCCTTGGTGACGCTTATCCACTGCGACCCAGATAAACCCCAGCCCGAACATAAAGCTGGAAACGAAATAACCGAGGAACCGGATCACAGACGCCTGCGCCGACAGCGGACTCAGGTCGCGCGCGTCCACAATCTGTAATCCCAACCACATCTTGCCGGGCGTGCCCAGAAAACGCACCCAAAACACCACGTAGATCACCAACAGAATACCGTGGTGCAACAGCATACTGGCGGTTAACCGGCTCACTTCATCCAGAAACCGCCTGGCCGCAGCCGGATCGTATAAAAGCGCGATATATTGCTCCAACAATTCTGCCGGCGGGGTCTGCCATAAAAAACGCAATTGCTCCCACCCGAACCACAGATAAAGCGGCAGGCTCACCAACAACATCAGGGCAACAGAATCGATCACAAAGGCGGCAAACCGGATGCCGAAGCCGGCGTACCGCGGGGGCGTGGGGTCCAGGTCCAGTTCCAGTTTCATGCCATGTCCAAAAGTTGTTTGACGCGCGCCTGCAGACGGGGGATTAACGCCCGCTCAAACCAGGGGTTGTCGGTAAACCAGCGCCGATTCCGCGGGCTGGGGTGGGGCAACGGCAGCACGGCAGGCCAGTAGTCCTGCCATCGCGCGACGCATTCCGTCACCGTAGCGGGTGCCTCGGGCAGGTGCCAGGCCTGGGCGAACCGCCCCAACACCAATGTCAGCTGCACATTGGTGTGGTTTGCCAGAAGTGTCGCACGCCACTGTGCAGCACACTCGGGTCTGGGCGCCAGATCGCCCTGCCGGGATTGGCCCGGAAAGCAAAACCCCATGGGCAAAATGCTAAAGCACCGAGGGTTATAAAAACAATCTTCACTTACGCCCAACCATTGCCTTAAACGCACACCGCTCGGATCGGCAAAGGGCTTACCCTGCTGCTCTGCACGCCGCCCGGGCGCCTGGCCCGCAATCAGGATCGGGGCCTGCCAGCCCAACTGCAGCACCGGCCTCGGCTCGCCGGGTAGCAACCCGACACAGCGTTGACAGACACGCACATCGCGCTCAAGCGCAAGCAGCCTATCGTTGACTCCAGCCTCATCTATACTCAAGTGATCCCCACGAATCTGATGGCCAATGAATAACGGGACTTCTTCACGACTACGTGCCAACCTGGCGATATTCGGTGGCGGCACCATATTGCTTGTTGCGGCACTGGTTGCGCAACTGGCGCTCAATGCCATCAACGGTCAATACCGAGAACTCATCGACAATCGCATGCAGGCCATGCATGAGCTGGCCGAAATTAACCTGCAATTCAAACTCCAGGTACAGGAATGGAAAAACCTGTTATTGCGCGGTAACAATGCCGAGGATCGCGCGCACTATTGGCAGTCCTTTCAGGATGCTTCATCTGAGGTCCGTCGACTCGTCGAACAGCTCGAACAACAGCCATTATCACAAGCAACCCGCCAGGCCCTGAGGAGATTCGAGCAGGCCCATAACCGATTGCAAACACAATACGAATCCGGCTATCGACGATTTGCCGAAAACCCCACCGACCCCTTTATTATCGACGCGTCCGTGCGGGGCATCGACCGCCAGCCCGCCGATCAATTAGCGCGCTTTACCCGCTCACTGGAAGACGAAATTCAGGCCCGCGCCGATGAACTGCAGCAGGCATCTGACACCTATTTCTGGGTGGGATCGCTCACCGTGCTCATCTGCGGATTACTGGTCATTGCGGGGGTGCTGTTTATCGTCCGGCACGCCGTCGAAACCGAGATCAACGCACGCACCCGAATCGATTTCCTCGCTAAAATGAGCCACGAAATACGCACCCCCATGAACGGCGTGCTGGGCATGAGTGAATTACTGTCAACCACGCCATTGAACGAACAGCAACGGCGCTACAACCAGGCCATTCACAGCTCCGGGCAAGCGCTGATTGTCCTCATTAATGACCTGCTCGATTATTCACGTATCGAATCGGGCAAAATGACCATCGATACCAACCCCTTTTCTTTGCGTGGTCTGCTCAGCAACCTCTATTACCTGTTTGTACAAAAAGCCGCCGAAAAGCATTGCTACTGGCGCATTGATATTGCGCCTGATCTTGTCGACACCTGGCAAGGCGATGCCGCTCGCCTGAACCAGATCCTGGTCAACCTGGTGGGCAATGCCTTTAAATTCACCGACCGGGGCGGCGTCAGTCTCAACATCACCGCGCGCCAGAACAACCTGCAAATCGAATGTGTGGACACGGGCATTGGCATGGATGAGTCAGCCCAAGCGCGCCTATTCACGCCGTTTGTCCAGGCCGATCAATCGATCCAGTCGCGCTTCGGCGGCACCGGCCTGGGGTTGGTGATCAGTCGGGAGCTGGCGCGCCAAATGGGCGGTGATCTGACGGTCACCAGTGACCCCGGCAAGGGCAGTACCTTCACACTGCAATTGCCACTCAATATGGGCGAACAACAGGATTCGACGCCCGCCATGCCAAACCTGGATAAAGTGTTTCTGGCAGTAGAAGACACCTGGCAAGCACAGGACTATCTGCGCCACCTCAAGCATTGGGGGCTCGTTGCCGAGCCCTGGCCTTACACCGCCAACAGTCTGATACCCAGCCCGCACATCGGCGCAAACACCTTGTTGATCATCGACATGTCCAACCATGAGCAAAGCGACTCATTAGCCCACTATGCCCAGGCACAGGGTGCAAAAGCGCTCCAGTTATACGATGTGGGGCAGAGCAACGAATGGATCAACAGTCACGGTGAGCCCCAGCGTGGCTTTAAGGATCGCCCGCCTTTCGGTGCATTGCTGCTGCCCTTGATTCAAGGCCTGTTTGATCAACCCAATCAGGACGCCAACGGCTCAGCCGTTCACTGCAGCAATAAACTCCATATACTTGCCGCGGACGACAATGCGGTGAACCGATCAGTGGTGTCAGCCATGGTCACCAAGTTGGGGCACAGCTGTGTGCTGGCCTGCGACGGGGAGGATGCCGTAACCCAGTTTTTATATACCAACCGCCGGTTTGATTTGGTGCTGATGGACTGCGAAATGCCGGTGCTTGATGGTCTGGGCGCGCTCAGGTGTATACGCGAGCTGGAGCATGAACGCGGCGTCACCCGGCCAACGCCGGTCATCGCACTGACGGCCAATGCCTACCAGGCAGACCGAGAGCGCTACCTGGAAGCCGGCATGGACGAGGTGCTGACCAAACCCATCAGTCTCGATCGGCTGCGCACCGCACTGGATTACTACGCCTGCCCACAGTTAACCGAGTAAGAACACACACCCGATCGAACCTGTTATCATGCGCGCTTTTTACACAGGGACTCTTTCGGGCCATGAAAGCCGCCACTCCCCTTCTTGCACTGTTACTCTCTTCCACTACCTGGGCCAGCGCAGATACACCCGAATCCGCCACTGCGGGCGAAGGCCGCTGGGCCATTGGCTTCACCACCCGCCTGCAATCCTCACCCTATATTGGCGAAGGCTTGCGCACTGACTTTTTGCCCGAACTCTACTATCAGGGCGAGGCTTTTTACCTCGATGGTACCCGCGCTGGCTGGCGCACCAGCGCCTGGGACGGAGTCACATTTGACCTGTTCGGTGAATACCGGTTTGGCGGCTATAACGGCGAGCTTACGCAAGAAATCCCGGGCATGCGCCGCTACGGTACCCTAGAGGCCGGCGCCACCGCCGCGATAGATATTCCCGTGGGCCAATTGCGCCTGACGGTGCGTGCCGACACACTGAACCGTCACGGCGGCCACAGTGTGGACGCGGAATGGCGGGGCCAATGGCAGGGCGATAAATGGCGCCTTGAGCCATTTGTCGCGGCGGAATTTGAAAATGCCGATGTCAATCAGTATTACTACGGTGTGGACGCTCAGGACGCCACCCCCGAGCGCCCGGCTTACACCGCCGGCGCAGCCACTAATTTCAGCGTGGGTGCCGATGCCTGGTACCGGCTCGGTCAGGCGCACTTGCTGGGTGTCTCTCTGGCTTACACGCAACTTGATTCCACCATTGACGCGAGCCCGCTGACCGATAGCGGCAATCGGGTGGATGCGCGGTTCCAATACCGTTACGAATTCCTCAATTCCCCGGTTGCGCAAACGGCGGCAAAAGCAGCAGACAACAGCTGGTTGAAAGAAGGCTGGGAATGGCGACTGGCGGGCGGTTACTGGAAGGATGGCAACTTCATTGAAATGATTTATCTGAACAACATGGCAGTGGATACCAAGAACACCGCCATGGTTTCCGGATTCCTGAGCAAAAAAATCAGTGACGAAGTCTGGGGACTGCCGATAGAAGCCCATGCCACGGCGGGCTTGGTACGCCATTTCGAGAAAGGCGAACAGGACAATTTCAACGAATACGTTATCGCCATCAAAGGCTATTTCAATCAATTTCCCTGGTCGCACATCGTGGAAACCCGGGTCGGCTTTGGCTACGGTTTTTCTTACGCCGCGCAGGTACCCTGGCAGGAATCGGACAGCGTTCTAGAAAAGAACGAGAACGACTCGCCCACGCTGCAATACCTTGATTACAGCTGGGATGTGAATGTGGGTGATTTATTTCGCACCGATGCCGCGCGGCACTGTTACGCGGGCTACTCCATACACCATCGCTCGGGTATTTTCGGCAAAACCGATGTGTATAACCGGGTGAACGGCGGCTCCAACTGGAATACCTTTTATCTACAGTGCAAGATCCGCTAGTGCGGGATGCAGCAATAAGGCATAACGGCAGCTATATTGAAAGGACAGCATAGCCGTCAGGACATTTTGAATGCCTCACCCGATCAACGGCCCGCTGAAATGAAACGGGTCTACAGCGCCGAAAATTTATTCTTGCTCCAGCTGGCCAGAAACGCTCTGGATTTTGCCGGCATAGCCTCGCAGGTACGCAACGAGTTTGCCGCCGGGGCCTCAGGTGATCTGGGCGTATTTGATTGTTGGCCAGAGCTTTGGGTGGATTCAAAGGACGCCGCGCGCGCGGCCCAAATCATCAATGACCTGACTGCACCTGCCGACGCAAGCCAGGCCGAACGTCCTTGCCCCCATTGCCAAAGTCAGTGCCCGCTGCACTTCGAGCGGTGCTGGCAATGTCAATCACTGCTCGCGCCCGCATCGTAGCGGGCCAGTTGCTGTCGCAACCAGTCACCGGCGTTAACCAGCGAGCCATCAGCAAAACGGATCTGGTATGGCTTTCCGGAAATGCTGGAACGACTGGCCAGCTTGTCGATAAACAGTTCGGCGGTCCAGGACTCGGCGGGGGGCGCGAACCAACTGTTCTTTGCCCGCCGCAATTTCATGGTCAGGTGTTCAGCTGCATCCGCCGCCGGATGCTCAGTGCCATTGCGGATAAACACTGCCCCCTGCAACCGCGCTACACTCTCAATCAAAAAAGCGACCCTTTGTTGCTCCGATGCCGGCAGATCTGCCGCCAGGGCCGTCGGCATCCACACAATTGCCAGTAATCCGAATAACGCTAACCTGAAAAATGGCATGGAGCCTCCCCGAACCGACCGCAAACAGCAGCTTAACACAGGAGAAATCAGACATCGGTACCGGCGCGCCGCGCGTATACTGATGCACTGACTGACCAAGGTAAGAATACATGCGCATACTCATCACCGGTGCTACCGGGCTCATCGGTTCGCATTTGATACCGGCGTTGCAACAGGCGGGCCACACAATCTGGCTGTGGGTCCGATCGCCAGCCAAAGCGCACGCTCTGTGGCCCGAGCTTCATGCAGTCAGCCAGCTGGACCAACTGCCCGCCCCCGACACCTTTCAGGCGGTTATCAATCTCGCCGGCGAGCCCATCGCGGCAAAACACTGGACCGCGTCGCGCAAGCAAGCGCTGCGCAGTAGCCGGATTGATTTAACGCGGGTCTTGTGTGAATGGTTGTCTAAGGCCCCCCGCGCCGATCGCGTGTTGCTCAGCGGCTCTGCGGTTGGCGTTTATGGCGACACAGGCGATCAGCTTACCAACGAAAAGGCGCCCACCACCGGAACAGATTTCGCCAGCGCGTTGTGCCGGGACTGGGAAGCCGCGGCGCTGACACAAACCACTGCGGCCGGCCGCGTGGTTTTACTTCGAACCGGCCTCGTACTGAGCGGCGCCGGCGGACTATTGAAGCAAATGCGACTGCCTTTCAGCCTGGGACTGGGTGGCCGCCTGGGCAACGGGGGCCAGTTCATGCCCTGGATTCACGCGCAGGACTACGTCAGGGCAGTGCTATTTATTCTGGACGACCACCGCCTGAAAGGGCCCATCAATCTGTGCGCACCCAATCCGGTAACTAACCGTGAATTCGCTCGCGCTCTGGCGCAACAACTGCACCGCCCCTGCATTTTCCCCGTTCCGGCCTGGATTCTGAGGGCAGCACTGGGTGAGCTGAGCGATTTGCTGCTCACGGGTCAACGTTGCCAACCTGCTGCGCTTACAGAAAAGGGCTTTACATTCGAGTTTGCCACGCTGGCGGAGGCGTTAGATAACCTCCTTTGATACACTTGGGCGCACGCGAAGAGGTAGCCTATGAGTGAAATCGACAAGCATCAACGGGAGGCCTTTGGGCTGACTATTCTTACCAGCCAACACAAGGACATCCGACGGTTACGCAAGCAGCAGGGCATTGCCAGTCTGCACGGTAACAAATTCTGGAAGTCCAGTTTTGTCCTGATGGACTACTTGCGAGAGTGCCCGCTTAACGCCGGCGCCAGAGTCCTTGAACTGGGTTGTGGTTGGGGACTGGCGGGTATCTATTGCGCAAAACACTTTGATGCAGAGGTCGTTTCGCTGGATGCCGATGAGGGCGTCTTTCCCTTTGTTGAACTGCACGCTGCACTCAATCGCGTAACCGCCCAGACTTACTGCGGCAAATTTGAAGATCTCAGCCATGAGCAACTTGCCGGTTTTGACGTCATCATCGGTGCAGACATTTGTTTTTGGGATGAGATGACCGGCTTACTATCCGATTTACTGGTGCGAGCCATTGAGGCCGGCGTTGACCGGATAGTCCTGACCGACCCCGGCCGACAACCGTTCCGGCATCTGGCAGACGCTTTTTCAGACGAAATGGAGCAGATAGTGTACACGGACTGGGATGTGCCCGAACCACACAATGTCTGGGGGCTGGTATTGGATATCTGATTCGCAAGCCATAAAAAAACCCGCCAAATGGCGGGTTTTTTTATGGTCATCCGGTGCTAGATCTTCTCTTCGAAGGGCACCAGTGCCACGTTGTATACCTTGGCTTCACGGGCTGCATCCGCGATAGACACATAGGTCTTGGCGCTGGACTTGATGTGCGCTCGCACAACAACCGCCGCCTTCGGGTTTTCTGCGTGCATCCGCTCAATGTTGGCGCGAACGGCACGAATATCAATTCGACGCTCTTCCATCCAGATTTCATCATTGGCCCGAACGGTTACAACGATCGAGGGATTTTCGTCATCTGGCGGATTTTGCTGTTCATTCTTTGGTGGAATGTTGGTCTCAATAACCTGCTCTTTAACAAACGACGCGGTTACGATAAAGAAAATCAACATGATGAAGACCACGTCGAGCATGGGCGTCAGGTCAATTTCTGAGTTATCTTCTGCTGCGCCGTGCTTTCTTCTACGACTCACTATAATTCTCCTAAGCTCGCGAGCCCTGCCCGCGTCAATTACCACCAATCCGGGCCTGCCCTACGACAACGCCCAACACACCCCCAGACTCTCCACCCCGGGCGGTATGCGCAATGGGCGGTAACAATACCGACTTACCCCCATCGCAAGCAAGCCCCTATTGTGCCTGAGCAGGCGCAATCAGTCACTATTGACCTCGGAAAAAGGTCTGACACCGGGCGGAACAGCACAATTTTTAACCAGCAACACACCTCTGGTGCAGACTTGGGGCCGACACCCCGCCCGGATAACAGCCCGGCCAACGAAACCCCGTCGGGATCAACCAGAACGCAAGCGTACAGTTGACAGGGCGTGCCCTGACAGCCAGTGTAAACGCCCTTTACAACAGACAGGCGCAGCAGAGGTGTGTCACAGCCTCGCTACCTGGTGGTTTATGAGGGTTTTCCGGCAACCCGCCAGCGTCTACAACAGAGCTATCCCTAAACAGAGCTATCCCTAAACAGAGGTATCCCTATGCATCAGGAACCCTTCCTGCAAGCGCTCCGTCAAGCGCCCGAGGGCCAGACGTTTCAAGCCACTCAGGCATTCATTGACACTGCTTTCCATTACCGCCCAACCCGCTTCAGCAATGGCCCACTGGTCAATGAAGCGGGCAAAAATGAAGGCTCCTGCAAGATTTTTGCAATGGCCTTGTTATTGGGCCTGAGTGAATCAGAATGCCTGCAGTGTTTTGGTGATTACTACCGCATAGATGTACTGGACAATCCCCAGGCCAAAGACCACGCCAATATCCGACAATTCATCAAAACCGGCTACGCCGGGCTGCAGTTTGACGAGCCGGCTTTACGGCTGCGCAACAGCCCGGAATCACGCTGACTTCAACCCGTCATTGCACGCGCGTTGCAGCGTAAAACTCAGCGTCGGCGACGAATACTCTCTGCCACCTTGGTGCGGGCATCCAGTCGGGCCATCAGGGCCGCCATATCATCCGCTTCGGCAGCGACTTTGCGCTGTTTAGCGGCTTCACGGGCGGCTTTTTCCTCGGCGAGCGCGGCCTTGATCCGACGCTCTCTTGCAGCCGCCGACTCCACCTTGGCCTTGCCGCCGGAAGCCGGTTTCCGGCTGCTGGCTTTGGACGCAGAACGAACGCTTTTTGCGGGGCCCGAGGATTTCAGCTGGGATTTGCGTCGCGCTTCAATGCTGGCAATGAGTGCGCGCATATCGGCCGCATCTTCGGTGCTTTTGGTTTGCCGCAGAGCCACCGATGTGGTCGCCGGGTTTACCGGCACGGGATCGGGCGTCTGAAGTGGCTGTGGCTTCTGCTTCTGTTGCAGTTGTTGCTGCTCTTGCTGCTGACGCCGATCCTGCAACCAGCCATCCAAATCGTCATCCGCGTCTTCATCCGTGCCTTCCAGAAGGGATTTATCAATGGTGGCGGTGACTTCTTTGCGCTGAGTGACTGAGCGAATCAATTCTGCCTGTAATTCCTCCTGTGCTTCGCGACACAGGGCAGACAATTCGCGCGCATTGTCCGCATCAGCGTACTCCGCCACGTCAAAACCGTCCGCCCCCTCAGTCCTGAGCAAATCATAAAGCGGGCCCGGCACCCCCTCCTCGGCCTGAGTGAGCAACATTGCCCAATGAAAATCCAAATCCACGCGACAACTACCCACAAAGGCCCGTCCACTGGCCTTGTGTGTGGCGGAAAACACAATCACAGACTTACTACCTCAAGTACATCGGTTCTGAATAAGTGCCGGCAGGTTTCACCGGCGAAAGGCGCGGGATTATAGTGGCATGAATAAAAATCACCAGATTGACAGCTGCAGAGGACTAAGTTAACGAACGGTGCCAGACTACAGATCCACGATCGGGGGTCGGCGCGTTATGCCTGCGATCTACCTTCTATATATAGGCGCCAATATGATTTTTTCAGGGGCCCGTTAAAACAACGCCAATTGGGCGCCGGCGTCACCCTGTCGCGGTGCTAACTTTACCCCTATCCCCAAGAGCCGGACCGGAAGGTTGTGGCGATCCAGCGCCTCTGAAAACAGACTCTTATACAGGCACGCCCCAGGTTTAATACCCGCTCTGGCCAAGGTGGTTACAGAAAAGTCCGAAAATTTCACTTTGACAAAACAGCCAGAGATGAACAGGCCAGACTCGATTTTCTGCATTCGTTGATCAAGCTCAATAAGCAGGTCGGGCACCCGTTCAAGGCAGGCATCCCGACCGATCAGATCTGTTGCATAAGTGTGCTCGACGCTCATGCTCTTGCGGGTACGCGTCGCGGCGACAGGACGATGATCTATTCCCCGACACAAGGAGTACAGGCGCGAACCAAAGCTGCCAAAGTGGGAAACCAGCTCCATTTCACTCCGGGCCTGCAGATCCTTGCATTGATGAAGTCCCAACGACTGCATTTTGGCCGCGGTCACTCGCCCAACACCAAATATCTTGCTTACCGGCAATCCAGCGACAAACCCGGCCACCTGCGCCGGCTTGATGACACACAGGCCGTCAGGCTTATTCCAATCACTGGCAACTTTTGCCAGGAACTTGTTAGGTGCCACGCCGGCAGATACCGTGATTCCCACCGCAGCGCGTACCTCTTTTCTGATTGCCTCCGCTATCAAGGTGCCACTGCCAGACAACAGTCCGCTGTCGGATACGTCCAGATAGGCCTCATCCAATGACAATGGCTCAATGACCGACGCATAATGAGAAAAGATCTCATGCATATCCTTCGACGCCTGCTTATAGACTTGAAATCGATGAGGCATCAGCACCAGATGCGGGCAAAGTCGCAATGCCGTCGCAGTCGGCATTGCAGAATGGATACCAAAACGCCTCGCTTCATAGTTACAGGTTGAAATCACACCCCGGCCACTCGCGCTACCACCGACAGCAATAGCTTTACCCACCAATTCAGGGTGATCCCGCAACTCCAACGCCGCATAAAAACAATCGGCGTCGATATGAATAATTTTTCGGACTGAAGGCTTATCGCTCATACTGTAATTATATACAGGCCAAATGCCGTGCGCGAGATAAAAAAGTTTTGACCGGTGCTTTGCCAGCGCCCGAAAAGGGAATTCAATCCAACAAATAACGAAGACCAGAACGTTCGTTTTCCGGGTTTCTTTGGCCTGTTTCGGGAGCCATTTTGTCGATCCGAAATCGGGCGCTTTTTTTTAAAAAAAGCACCCGCAAAGCCAACCGACCCCTCAACTGAAGAAAAAAACATATTTTTTTCAAATAAATTGGTTTTTTTTCAACTTTTCAGCAGATTTTTTTTGTAATTTGCTTGAATTTTCACCACAATTGCTTAACGTATACACGCCGAACCTTTTTTTCTTAAACAGCTGGCATTTTTTTCACAAAAACAACCAAGGAAAATACACCATGGCTGCACGTAAAACCAAAGCTGCTAATCCAGTTGCAGAACTGGAAAAACAACTGGCAAAAGTCCAGGCCGACCTGTCCAAAGCTCGCGCCAAGCAGGAATCTGATGCTTCCAAGGAAATTGCTACCCTGAACAAGGCAGCCACCAAAGCTGCCGCCGACGCCAAAAAAGCGGCTGCTGCCCTCGCTTCTGCCAAGAAGAAGAAGAAATCTGCAGCCTCTGTTAAGGCTGTTGAGAAAGCTGCTGCTAAAGCCGCTGCTGCCAAAGCCGCTGCTGCTGATGCAAAAGCCGCTGTTACCGAAGCCAAGGCTGCTCTGAAAGCCATTAAGGCTGACAACAAGGTTGCCGCCCAGCTGGACAAGGCTTACGCCAAGCAGCAGGCTGTAATCGCCAAGAAGAAGAAGGCTGCAGAGAAGAAAGCCGCAGCCAAAGCCAAGGCCAAAGCCAAGAAAGACGCGGCCAAAGCCAAAGTAGCGGCCAAGAAAGCCGCCATCAAAGCCAAGGCTAAAGCCAAAGCTGACAAGGCCAAAGAGAAGGCCAAGGCCAAGAAAGCCGCCGCTAAAGCCAAAGCCGCCGCCAAAAAAAGCCGCTGCCAAGGAAAAAGCCAAAGCTAAGAAAGCCGCCGCCAAAGCCAAAGCAGCTGCCAAAAAAGCCGCTGCCAAGGAAAAAGCCAAAGCCAAGAAAGCCGCTGCCAAAGCCAAGAAAGCTTCCAAGCCTAAGGCCAAGAAAGCCGCCAAGCCAAAAGCTGCCAAGAAAGCCGCCAAGCCAAAAGCCGCTAAAAAAGCCGGTGCCAAGCGCGGTCGCAAGCCAAAGGCTAAGTAAGACCTGATAGTGCTATGAGAAACGGGCACTCAGGTGCCCGGTTTTTTTATTGTGTCGCGTTTCTCTCTACCAGAAAGTCCACAAATGCCTGGTTTGCCAGGGAAAGATACCTGTCTTTTCGCCATGCGATTCCCAATTCCAACGGTTTGGCACCACTGATCGGCACGCCTTTTAACGCAGGTTCCGCACTGGCCATCATTTCCAACGTCAACGCTACCCCCTGGCCCGCAGCAACATACTCCGTCATCAGACGCAATAAATTGGTTTCGAGTGCAATCCGCAGGGCAACACCCCGCTTTTGTGCCTCGGCTTCTAACCAATCTCGCAGAAAGTAGCCTTTGCCGTACACCACCAATGGTTGCGCTAATAAATCCTCCAATGCGACCCGTTTACGTGTAGCCAGAGGGTGCGAAGGCGACATGCAAGCCACCAGATTCTGGGCGATCAACTGACATCCGGCCAACTGCGAGGGCAATTCGCGCAGATTCACTACCGCCATATCGATATCGCCCGCCAACAACCGCGCTTGTGCTGCCCGAGTGCCTTCTCCGGACACCTCGAAATCGATCGCAGGATGGCGGGCACGGAATTCAGCAATCAAAGACGGTAAAAAGTAAGAGCCCACCATAGCCGACGTGCCCAGTCGCACCTTACCTCGTTTAAGCCCACCCAAATCCGACATTTCCAGGCGGGTTTGCTCGAACTGTGCAATCAGTTGACGCGCACGGGACAACAACACCTGCCCCTCCGCTGTCAGCGTTGATCGCCGCTCTGTGCGATCAAACAGCTGGACACCCAATGACTGTTCCAGCTTTCGGATTGACACACTGATAGCGGACTGCGCAATGTGAAGCTGGTTCGCTGCGCTGGTAAAACTGCCGGAGTCGGCCACAGCGATGAACACATGAAGTTGCCTGATATCCATGAACCAATCTCTTTAATGTATGACTGCCATACATATTATATATTTTTTATATGAAAATGCCTTTGCTACACTCTCCAGTCATGTAGCGGCCCATCTTGGCCGTATCCCAAAGACCTTTCGAAGCCGGACCTGAATCCTGAGGTGCATTATGAGCGCGCAAAACCACTGGGCGAAAAATTTTGACTGGGCCGATCCGTTCCTGATGGATCTGCAACTCACTGAAGAAGAACGCATGGTGCGCGACACCGCCCACCAGTACGCGCAAGATAAACTGCTGCCCCGCGTGCGCGACTCATTCCGTAATGAAACCACCGACCCCGCCATTTTCCGCGAGATGGGCGAACTGGGCTTGCTCGGCTCGCCTCTGCAGGGCTACGGCTGCCCGGGGGTGAGCTACGTGAGTTATGGTTTGATTGCACGCGAAGTCGAGCGCGTAGACTCCGGCTTCCGCTCCATGATGAGCGTACAGTCATCCTTGGTAATGTACCCGATCTACGCCTACGGCTCGGAAGCACAGAAAGAAAAGTACCTGCCAAAACTGGCAAGCGGCGAATGGATCGGGTGTTTCGGCCTGACAGAGCCCGACCACGGCTCGGATCCCGCCGGCATGGTGACACGGGCACGCAAAACCGACGGAGGTTATCGTCTGAGCGGTGCAAAAATGTGGATCACCAACTCGCCCATCGCCGATGTATTCGTGGTGTGGGCAAAAGATGACGAGCAGGTCATCCGCGGTTTTATTCTCGATAAAGGCATGAAAGGTCTGTCCGCGCCCAAAATCGAAGGCAAACTGGCGTTGCGTACATCGGTCACCGGTGAAATCGTAATGGACGATGTGTTTGTGCCAGAAGAAAACCTGTTGCCCGGCGTGACCGGCCTGAAAGGCCCGTTCGGTTGTCTGAACAGCGCTCGCCTGGGCATTTCATGGGGTGCACTGGGCGCAGCCGAAGCCTGCTGGCACTCTGCGCGCGACTACACACTGGAACGCAAACAGTTTGGCCGCCCGCTGGCTGCCAATCAGCTGATCCAGAAAAAACTGGCGATCATGCAAACCGATATCAGCCTGGCGCTGCAGGGCTGCCTGCGCGCCGCACAATTGAAAGACCAAGGCCAACTGGCGCCCGAGCTGATCTCCTTGCTGAAGCGCAACTCTTGTGTAAAAGCGTTGGAGATCGCCCGCGAAGCCCGCGACATGCACGGCGGCAACGGTATTTCCGATGAATACTGCGTCATGCGCCACATGGTCAACCTGGAAGTCGTCAACACCTACGAAGGCACCCAGGACGTTCATGCGCTGATTCTGGGCCGGTCTCAAACCGGCATCCAGGCCTTTTATTAATCGAAGCAATCGATGATGAACACGCCTTTACATGGTTTAAAGGTACTGGATATGTCCCGCATTCTGGCTGGCCCCTGGGCCGGTCAGTTGCTGGCAGATCTGGGGGCCGATGTGGTGAAAGTCGAACGTCCCGGTGCGGGTGATGACACCCGCCATTGGGGCCCACCCTACCTGAAAGACCGCAATGGCGAGGATACCGAAGACGCGGCTTACTTTATGGCCGCTAACCGGGGCAAGCGCTCGATCGCACTGGATATCACCCAACCGGACGATCAGAAAATCATCCATCAGCTGGCGCAAAAGGCCGATGTGATTCTGGAGAATTACAAAGTCGGCGGGCTCAAAAAATACGGCCTGGATTACGACGCGCTCAAGTCAGCCAACCCCCGGCTGGTGTATTGCTCAATCACGGGCTTTGGCCAAACCGGCCCTTACAGCCAGCGCGCGGGCTATGACTTCATGATCCAGGGTATGGGCGGACTCATGAGCATTACCGGCGAGCCCGACGGAATGCCGGGCGCAGGGCCTCAAAAAGTGGGCGTTGCGGTCACCGATTTGTTTACCGGCCTGTATGCCACTATTGCAATCCAAAGTGCACTGCTGGAGCGCGAACGCAGCGGTCAGGGGCAATACATTGATCTGGCGTTATTCGACGTGCAGGCGGCAGTGCTGGCGAATCAGGCCACCAACTACCTGGTGGGCGGCATCACGCCAAAACGCATGGGCAACGCACACCCGAATATCGTTCCCTACCAGGCGTTTGCCACCGCCGACGGCCACATGATCCTGGCAGTCGGCAACGATGGACAGTTCAAAAAATTCTGCCAGGCAGCCGGCAAACCCGAACTGGCAGACGACCCTCGTTACGCGACCAATCCGGCCCGCATCGCCCACCGGGAACACATTTGTGCCGAAGTCGCCGCACTGTTGGCCGCCAATACCACACAAGCCTGGTTAGACCTGCTGGAACCCCTGGGTGTCCCGTGCGGGCCAATCAATTCAGTCGATCAGGTGTTCAGTGACCCGCAAATACTGCACCGCGGCATGCGCGTTGAGCTGGAGCACCCTGTCACGGGCACAGTGACTTTACCCGGCAACCCGATTCATTTCGGCAGAAGCGATCTGAACCTGCGTCAGGCACCGCCCAAACTGGCAGAGCACCAGAGCGAGGTTATAACGGATTGGCTGAACGGCGATTAAACCCGTCTTACCGGCCCGGCTGATTGGCCGCCCTTGGAGCGATCCGGGTGGTGGCAGAGGCAATGTTTTCGCCGTCACAATAAGCGGTGTATTCCAGCGGTGCACCGGCAATATCAGTGGCGTCGAAATGTCGCTCAAAGTAGAAATGCGCGCCGGGGCTGCCATCGCGTTCAAACTCATCTATCCGGCTGGCGCGCCAGTTCTCAATGCTGTCCAGCCAGGACAGATCTTTCATATTAACCAGTTCTTCCTGCCAGCGGCTCAGGCAATGCTCATAAAACGGCCGCTCCAGAATGCTGGGGTCGTAGTCGACCTTGGCTTCCCCACTACTCACATCCAACGACGCCAGGGTCAGTCCATCGTATAACAACAGAAATGTACGGCTGTTTTCATCGCGACAGGTAATGCCGAACACAGGGTGCTCGGGCGTGCTTTTGGTCCGTGCGATTTCACCGCGAACCAGCGTAACACATCGATCGGTAGCCACTGCAGACTCGGCAACCGCTCGTAATGACGTCCAATGCAAGGCATAGCTTTTAGGCAGCCAGAGTCGATTGATATCCAGCTCAGACGCAAGCGTGAGC
The DNA here is from genome assembly GCF_000305785.2 of Simiduia agarivorans SA1 = DSM 21679. NCBI lineage: Bacteria > Pseudomonadati > Pseudomonadota > Gammaproteobacteria > Cellvibrionales > Cellvibrionaceae > Simiduia > Simiduia agarivorans. The sequence goes on from NC_018868.3 coordinate 1,855,238, forward strand.
GGTGCACTCAGCAAAAAGCTAATTGAACATGCAAGAAGAGTTTTACGCATACCGCTCCAGCCCCTGATGAATAACCGGGCCGGACAGGCAGGGTTCAGGTACCGGAGCCGGCCATAATGGAATATACAAAAGCATAGAGCATCAACCGTTGCTTCTCCTCCATTTCGAGAAACTCCACGCCATACACGGCAGGATGACCGGATGCCATTTCCTGTGTGCTGCGCTCTACCCTCGCGCGCACCACCGCCTCGAGTGACAAAGTGCCGGAAAACTTCACCAGTTCAATCTGACTATTCAGCGTGATCACATCGCCCACTTCGGCGATGGGCGCAGTGAGCGCAACTCTCGCGCCAAGTACGCTGATATCGGAGTAGAGCCCATCCGCCGTAGCCGTTTGCAGCCCCTGGGTTACACTGGCCGACACCGGCAATTGCAGCTCGATGCGGGTAGCCCCGCGGATTTCCTTAAAACTCAGGCGGGCAGGATAGCTGAGGAAAATCAGCGCCTTCGGATGAGTGATAATCTGTTCAACCTGGCTGGCAAACGCCAGAATGCCATTGCCCGCCATGATTTTCACCAACAGCTTCTGCCCAGAGCGAATACTGGAGGCCTTGGCCGCTTTCGGTAAGGTCACCAACAGGTATTCACCGGGCACACAGCCCACCAACTTTGACGCAAATTTAAACGGCGAGCCGCCCGCACTGGCGCCTTCCAGCGCCAGCGGATACCCGAAAGGCAGCTGATACTGCTCAAATGTCTTACTTCCAGACTCACTCATTCACTGACGGTCACTTTGCGATTGGGGTCGATTTTATCCAACAATTTCAACGCCAGCACTTTCAAACGAGCAGGCAACAGCAGCATGGCTGGGGTCACCAATAGCGTCAGAATTGTTGAGAAGATTAGACCATAGACAATCGCGCTCGCCAACGGCACCCAGAAGCTGGCCACAACACCACCTACAACCACATCGCGCCCGATCAGGTCCACCGACATATTGGTTGCAATAGGCAACAACCCGAGAATGGTCGTGGCGGTGGTCAGAAATACCGGCCGTAGGCGCTGCGCACAGGCCATGACAATGGCGTCAATGGGCGCCAGATCCGGCTGTTTTTCCCGCAGGTGATTAAAGGTATCAATCAAAACAATATTGTTGTTCACCACGATCCCGGCAAGCGCGACTATCCCGACCCCGGTGAGAATAACACTGAAGGTGGATTGGGTTAGCAGCAAACCAAGCAAGACCCCGGCGGTCGACATGATTACCGCTGAAAGAATCAGGGCGGCCTGATAAAAACTGTTGAACTGGGTCACCAGAATAATAAACATGAGAAACAAGGCCAGCGAAAACGCTACGCTCAGGAACGCAAAGGATTTAGCCTGTTCTTCATTCGAGCCACGAAACACTGCCCTGACGCGGGGATCCAGCGGATGCTGTTCCAGCCAGGCCTGAATTTTTTTAACTTCAGTATCGACTACCTCACCCGGTTGCACATCGGCCTTGACCGTCATCACCTCGATGCCATTGTTGCGCTGCACCTTATCCACTTTGGGCTTGGCCACCGGGGTCACAAAGCTACTCATAGGCACAGGCCCGTTCAATGTCGCGATACGCAACGAATCCAATACCCCGACGCCTCGGGCATCCATCGGAAATCGCACGCGGATATCCACTTCGTCATCGGCATCGTCCGGGCGGTATTCACTGACTTTGACACCATTGGTCACCAGTGAGACTGCGTGCCCCACATCCACCATGCTCACACCCAACTGCGCAGCCACCGCGCGATCCACCTGCATTTCCCATTCGATGCCAGGCAGCGGACTTGTATCGACGATATCGCGCAGGGTTGGAAACTCGCGCTCCAGCGCATCGCGTAACCGCCGTGTCTCCCGCATCAGCACGTCACTGTGAATGGACTCCAATTGAATCTGGATCGGTTTGCCTTGCTGAGGCCCGCCCTCAAACGGATCGGCAGAGACTTTTATGCCGGCCATATCGGCGGTTTTTTCACGGATCTCGGCAAACACCGCATGGCTTGAGCGGCCCAACGTTGCCGGATCGTATAGTTCCACCAGCATGGTACCGATCTGGTCTTTGGAGGATTCGCGATTGCCACTCTGGCTGCTGGAGCCTCTGCCAGTTGCGGTATACACCACATACACACCATCCACCTGCAAAACCCGCTGCTCGACCTCCGAGACCAGTGCTTCCATTTCATAAACGGAGAAGTTGCCTTGTGCACGCACAGCAACGGTGCCGTATTTTTCCTCCGTTTCGGTGAAGAATTCCACGCCGGCGTTATAGGCACCGTAAGTCTGGAAAATGCCAAACAGTCCCATAAACGTCGCCAGAGCGACCAGTGCCGGCCAGCGCATAAGTTTTTTCAGTACCCGCGCATAGGCACCCGTAATACCGCCCAGCCGGGTCGGTTCTTCGGACTCCAGACTTTTAAGATAATTCTGCACTTCCAGTGACATGCGGGTACGCCCCATCAAAGACCCCAGCACCGGCGCAAAAAACAGTGCGTAGACCAGCGAGCCCACCAGAACAGCAAACACGGTCACGGGCAGATAGCGCATAAATTGCCCCGCCACACCAGGCCAGAACATAATCGGTAAAAACGCAGCCAATGTGGTTGCGGTAGACGCCACCACAGGCCAGAACATGCGCTTGACCGCAATTTCATAGGCCACCCTGCTGGTAAGCCCCTCTGCCATTTTCCGATCGGCAAACTCGGTGATCACAATGGCGCCGTCGATCAGCATGCCCAGTGCCAACAACATGCCGAACATCACCATGAAGTTGAACGAGAAACCCAACAGGCTGACGATGATCAACGCAAACAACAGCGAAAAAGGGATGCCAAAGCCCACCAACAAACCCGAGCGGAAGCCCAGCGCGGACACCACAATAATCATCACCAACGCCATGGCGGTGACGATATTACCTTCCATTTCGCTGACCATGCCGCGGGTGAAATCCGACTGATCGAGCACGTAGTTGATTTCTATGCCCGCCGGCAGTTCTGCACGCATGCCATCAACCAACGCCCTGACACCTTCGGCAACATCGGTGGAATTGGCAGAATTACGTTTTTCCACTTCAATGGTCATGGCGCGCTTGCCATTCACCGTGGTGAAACGGTCGGGGTCTTTAAACGTGCGCCGCACATCAGCAACATCACCCAGGGTAACAACCCCGGTATTCGTGAACTTAATGGGCAGGCTGAATACATCTTCCGCGGTTTCTATCAATCCGGGCACTTTGATGGCAAACCGCCCTTTGCCGGTATCCATTTCACCAGCTGGCACGAGACGGTTGTTATTGCCCACGGCATTGGCCAATTCTGAAGCGGTGATGCGGTAGTGTTCCAGCTTAGCCGGATCGACCACCACTTCGGCTACTTCTTCGCGCGCACCAACAAGATATGCACCCAAAACGCTGGGCATATTTTCGATGCGACGCTTAAGGGTTTGGGCCGACTGATACAGGGTCCGCTCCTGCACAGCATCGCCACCGAGCGTCACTACAATCGCCGGCATGGGTGTCGCGGAAATTTCTTTTACGATCGGTTCTTCTGCGGTGGGCGGCAATTCAGCTTTGGCGCGGTCCACGGCAACCCGGGTTTCACGCAGCGCCCGCTGCACATCTTCTTCGGCTTCAAATTTGACCAACAGATAGGATATGGATTCACGCGAGGTCGCAATGATTTCGTCCACGCCCTCAATGGTGCGCAACTCTTTTTCCAACGGCCTTACCAGCAGCCTGGCACCGTCTTCGGGCGAGATACCGTCTAAGTAGACCTGCACAAAAATAAACGGGACCGATACATTGGGATTGGCCTCCACCGTCATATTGCTGCGAGCAAAAATACCGGTGAGCAGAATCAGCACCAAAATGGAAAGCGTGGCGCGGGATCGGCTGACCGCTGACTTGAGCACGCTCATGGTTGAACCTCAGCGGTCTCGGCGGCCGTCTCCTGCTGCGTTTCCAGGACATAATCCACAGGGTGTCCCACTGCAACGTATTCCTGCCCCACGGTGATCAGGGTAACCGGATCCGGTAACCCTGAAACCCACACGCCGCGCGTGTTGTCACCCAGAATGGTGACCGGCATAAAGGCCACCCGTTCATCCGCATCAATAATTTTCACCCCCACGCTACCCTCATCACCCAGTGCCAGCAGGGCGGGCGAAATGGCGTGGGCAGGTTGCACCGGCAAATCGATAAACAGCTCACTGGTCAGACCGCCGCCAATCGCCTGTCCGGGGTTGGCCACAGCCACTTCCATCAAAAATGCACGGGTTTGTGGCTCCGCATCCCGGCTGACGTAGCGCACACTGCCGTCTACTTGCCGACCGTTCACCCGCCCGCTAGCGGTTTGCCCGGCCTTCAGTGCAAACACTTCGTTTTCTGCAACCTGCCCTGCCAACACCAGGGGATCAAGATCAATCACCGTGGCACACACGTCACCGCGTTGCATGAACGCGCCCAATTCCACCGGCCTGCGATTCACCACGCCATCAAAGGGCGCGCGCAATTGGGTATAGGCGAGCTCGAGCTGCTGACGCTTTAACGCCGAGCGCGCCTGACTGAGCGCCGCTTCGGCTGCTGCAATGGCAGATTGGCTCTGGTAGCCCTGGGACTTGAGTCGTTGAGATCCGTCAAAATCTATCTGGGCTTTACGCAGATTCACTTCGGCTTCCTGCACCTTTAAGGCGCGATCTTCTTCAGCCAGCTCACAGATCAGGTCGCCTTTGCGTACACTCGCGCCTTCGGCCACCGGCAGCGCCACAACCCGCCCGGAGGTTTCCGCACGCACATCCACCGCGCGATTGGGCTCGGTGCGAGCCCTGACACGCAATTGCCGTTGATAGGGCTCCGCCCGCACTATCGCTGCCCGCACCGATTCCCGAGCGGGTTCATTGACTGCGTCCGGCTCTGCGCGCGCGGGCTGTTCCCTTTCCGGCTTCAGTAACCCGGACAACATCCACAGCGATAAAACCGACGCAATAATGATGGCCAGACGATAATTCTTTTGCGCCCAGAGGCTTCGGATAGCATTCATAATCGATAACTTGTGCAGAGATGAAAGAACGACGGGCCAGTTTCACTATTTCGCTACAAAACATGCACTAAAAGCGCTATTTTGTGCACATCAGCCGCCAAAACCGGTTGTGGCGCATGATACACCGATCAGTTTACTTTTCCTACGCCCGCGAGGGCATTACGGATTGTCGATAGCCCCTGAACAGAGGACTTACCATGCCAGGACGTTACGCCCGCATTGACCCCCAGCAAGCGCACCAGTTGATGCAGGCGCCGGTGTGTATTGTGGACATCAGGGATCCGCAAAGCTTCCAAGCCGGCCATATCAGGGGCGCCACCCACCTGAGCAACGACAACCTGAGCGAATTTCTGTCACACCAGGCGCGCAATCAACCCGTATTGGTGTGCTGCTACCACGGCAACAGTAGTCAGGGGGCGGCTCAGTTTCTGGCCGAACAGGGCTTCGAGACGACCTATAGTCTCAACGGCGGCTTCAGCCAGTGGTCGATAGAATTCCCAGATCAATGTGCCCAAGGAGCATCAGAATGAGCATTTGGATTTTCATTGGCCTGCTTTTGGCCATAGGCTATTTGGTGTCGCGGCTCAGGTTCTTGCATCTGGCCCATGCCGATGACCTGAGAGACCTCAGAGCAGAAATTGCCAGTCTGCGTAGGCAATTGCAGCAAGCACCCACGGCGGTACCTGAAGCACCCCTGATCAATCTGAACACCGCTAACAAAACCACACTGCAACGGATACCCAAGGTAGGCGCCGCGTGTGCCAAACGGATCATGGACGCAAGGCCCATCGAATCCATGGATCAGTTGCAAGCCATCGAGGGGCTGACCGAAGAACAGCGCAACGCGCTGAGGACTATGGGGTGCATTTAACGGGCGCTTGTCCTGGGCCCATCAATACGCCCCCTTCAGTGCGACACCATTCAGTGCGACACCGTTCAGTGCGACACCTTTTCCACCAACTCGGGGCTGGGCGCGGAATTTGAGGCACTGTTTATCATCAGGGCACCGAACTCACGGTTCCACGCCAACAACAACAGTGCCAGATCACAAGCCTGATGGTGCAGCGCCTGCAGTTCTTCGCGCCCACCTTTTTGACCCACGTAAAGTTTGATACTGCGATGCTTTGAAGCCAACGGGCTATCGGGATAACGCATCCGGTAGACCTCCAGCTTCCATCGGAGGCTGTGCACACAATTTCGGTAGTAGCACAGCTTGGTGGCCAATTTGATCACACCAAAATTTTCCAGCTCGCCAAACGCCTTGAAGTCGGTTCCGAATGCTACGACCTGCTTGCAGTTGAAATCGGCAACCACGGTGGCCGACCGTTCCTGCCCCACCAGGGCGGCAATATCCCCGAATACTTCGCCAGGGGTTATATAGTTGATGACCTGCTTGTCTTCTTTGTTCGGCGCAAACACCGCCAATTGCCCTTTCAGCAAAAAGTACAACCAGGGATCCCGGTCGCCCTGGCGCATAACCACTTCACCGGGACGAAACTCAACAATGCGCGAATGCCGCAAAAGCACATTGAATTGCTCAGGGTCTTCCTGCTTCACCGCTTTATAAAAGGGAAGAGGCGCCAGAAGTGCCTCCAAAGCTTCTCGAGGGAAGCGACTGAGTGGCTTGATTTCCATATTTTCCCGGGAACTGCAGCTTTATATAACCGCTATTTATAGGTTTAGACCAAGCAGGTCTGTTAACAGGCACATTTTACCCAATGCGCCAACTATAGTTTAAGAATGGGTTAACAGTATTCAGAGGTCGTTCCCCCTTAACTCCAACCCCGTGGAGGCCCCATGCAACGACTGTACTATTTGGCGGACAATGCCGAAGCCGCCAGCCACATCACCAATGACTTATGTTTGCAGGGCCTGCCACCCGGCAACGTGCATCTGGTCGCGGAAAATGACGCCGAACTCGAACGCCGCCACCTGCCCACGGCCAATTTGCTGGAAACCACCGATTTGCTGCCGGCCGGAGAGAGCGGATTACTGCTGGGCCTGGCAGTCGGCAGCCTGGCATGCCTGCTGATGTGGGCCGGCGGCTGGCTGTCGGAGGCCGGGCCCCTTGCCTATATCGGGCTATTCATATTCTGCACCGGACTCGGCACCTGGCTGGGCGGCTTTGTCGGGCTGTCCCTGCGCCACTACAAATTGACTGGCTTTAAGGCCGCCCTCGACAGAGGGAAGGTCCTGGTTATGGTGGATACCGACTCACCCCGTATTGCCCGCATGATGAGCCACCACCCCGAGGCGCAGGCCGCGGGTAACGGCAGCACCTGGAACAACCCCCTGCACCCCCATCATCTTTAGATCCTCTGGTGCCGGGCCCCTACGCCCGGCCCTCTCTAAATCGCCTCTTGCAGTAAATACTGAAGCGGGTAGAGTAAGGCATTGGCATTAATGCCAGTGGCTTCTTGTAACTGGTAGCTATAAGAATCGATTCAAACCAATAGAGAGTGATTTGCCACCATGATTAAACGAATGGGACGCTTGGCAGCGGCGTTCATTGCCAGCTTTTTCGTTCTTGAAGCATACAGTGAGCCGCTTCTGAACGGTGTTGCCCCTTATAACAAGTTGGGGCAGGAGCAGTTTCTTGCAGCACTCTACCTGCCATCGACCACCAGTGACGTCACCAGTGCGCTGACGCCCGGCGGCGAGCGCCGGCTGGAGCTCCGCTTCACCGCCTCCGGCGTTTCTTCCCGGAGTCTGAACCGGGTCTGGATTGAAGGCATGGCCATCAATGTGGCCGGCGATACGTTGCAAAAGAATGCCGATGGCATGGTGGACTTTACCGGTATGGTCAAAACCCGCCTGCGCGAAGGCGACCGGCTCACCATCGATGACCTGCCCAACGAAGGTATCACCGTATCCTTCAATGGCGTCAAACTGGGCGATATCCGTCGGGCGCCCGATTTGTTTAACATGCTGTTGTCTACCTGGGTTGGCAGCGTGCCCCTGTCATCCGATTTCCGCAATCAGATCATGGCCGGTGGCAACATCGACGCCAATCTGTTGGCTCGCTACCAAACCACAGAGCCCAGCGCCGAGCGCATCGCCGCCGCCAAATCCATGAACGCGCCAAAACCTGCGCCAGCACCTGTGGCTGCGGCAACCGCCGCGGCTGCAACGGTGGTCGCAGCCGCACCCAAGCCGACCGTTTCAGCCCCCACCATCGAAGCCAAGCCCACGCCGCCTGCGCCCAAAGAGCAAGCGATCGAGAAGCCCAAGGTAGAAGCGCCCAAGCCGCAGGTTGCGGAAGCAGCAAAACCGGCGCCCAAACCCACTCAGGTGGCAAAAGCCTCGGCACCGCCAGTAAACAACGCATTTCTTGATGATGAAGAACTGGAAGAGGAAGAAGAGCCACTGCTGACCGCCGCGTCCCTGGTCAGCCGGCAGCTGTACTTCTCCAAGCTACTGCGCTGGACCTATAAAAATATCCGCTATCCCAAGCGCGCGCTGCAGCGCGGGCAGGAAGGCAGCGTGCGGATTGCGGTCATGATTGATCGCAACGGCAAGGTATTGGAAACCCAAACGCTGGAGGACTCCAGCCATTCACTGTTGAATACCGAAGCCTTGAAAGCGGTGGAACGGTCCGACCCGTTCCCACCGATGCCTGCCGATGTGTTGGGTGAGAAGTTCGAATTCACCTTACCCATCACCTTCGCAATTCCGAAGGAATAATTAAAAAAGGCCAGCAAATGCTGGCCTTTTTTTATGGCGTTTACTTTCACTTCAATTCGGCCAGCCGCGCCAGAATAACCCGCTGCACCCCGGCCTTGTCTAATGAGGACAGATCCGGAACCCTATCCAGATTAATGGCATTGAGGTGCAGGCAGGGCGTAGACGCATTCATTTCGCGCAAATCGCCTTTCATCAATACCGGTAGAAAAGGCTTTTCCGGCGGCCGCTGCTGATTAACCAAGCGCAACCCGACCTGCAACGGCACCAACCGGTGCTTGGTTTTGCCACTTTTGAAAGGGATGCTCAGTAACAACGGTTGCCCGGGGCCTTTACCTGGCACAATATGCAACCCAGTGGGAAACACTGCCGCCTCAGGCACATTATTGAACGTGTCGTGGTGAGCATACGGGTTGGGCAAAATGACTATTTTGCGGTTTTCTTCCCTGGGCACAAAGATATTGTAGTTGGTGTACAGCTGGTTGACCGAAAACGAGAACACACACAAGCGGTTTTCGAACCCCATCACAAACTCATGGGCGCGCTCGCGTTCGCTGAACTGGTCCAGATCCCAGACGAGATCCCTGTTTTCTTCCATGCTGCACTCCGATGTGGCGACTGAAGTCCACAATCAACTATGGCATTATGCCCGGCTCAAGGACCGCGCAAGCTCTCCGTCTTGACCTGAGTATAAAGATGATTACCCCAAAGTTCGACAACAGCTTTGCCCGGCTTGGCGCCGACTTCGGCACCCGGGTCTCACCCGCACCATTGCAGGGCGCGCAGCTGATTCACTGCAATCAGTCGTTGCTCGCCACTTTACAGATGGATGCCGAGCTCGCCCGCCAGCTGGTCGAGGGCCAGGACTTGCCCGACGACATCGAGCCCTTTGCCATGGTCTATGCAGGCCATCAGTTTGGGGGCTTCAGCCCACAGTTGGGCGACGGTCGCGGCCTGCTCCTGGGCGAATGGCGGGTGGGAGACCATCGCTATGATCTGCACCTGAAGGGTGCCGGTAAAACCCCCTATTCGCGGTTCGGCGATGGCCGCGCCGTGTTGCGCTCGAGTATCCGCGAGTATCTGGCGTCGGCGGCACTCAATGCTCTGGGCGTTCCCAGCAGCAGTGCACTGGCTATCGCCGCCAGCGATGAGCCTGTGCAGCGCGAGCAATTAGAAACCGGAGCCGGCCTGCTGCGCGTGAGTCAATGCCATATCCGCTTCGGGCATTTCGAATACTTTTTTTACCAACGCATGGAGCCACAGCTGGCGCAGCTGATTGATTACTGTGCCCGTCGCTATCTCGCGCTGGACGCAGACACCGCTCAGCAGGCACAAGCGTTGCTGGAAATGGCCACCCAAAACACCGCGCGGATGATTGCCCATTGGCAAGCCATCGGCTTCGCCCACGGCGTGATGAATACAGACAACATGTCGTTGATTGGCGAAACCTTTGATTTTGGTCCCTTCGCCTTTCTGGATCGGTTTGACCCCGGCCACATTTGTAATCACAGCGATGATCAGGGCCGTTACCGGTTTGACCGTCAGCCCAATATCGGGCTCTGGAATCTGAACGCGTTGGCGCATACCTTTTCCGCTCTGCTGCCAATGGATACCCTGCGCCGGATTCTGGCCGGGTACGAGCAGGAACTGAGCCAGCATTATCACCAGTTGATGATGGCGAAACTGGGGCTGACATCCGACCCGTCTGAGCAAAAGCATGCACTGCTGACAGATCTGCTGTCGTTGTTGGAGCAGGATCAGGTGGATTACACAACATTTTTTGCCAGACTGAGTCAGGACCCGCAGAGTGCCAGAGACCTGTGCATCGATCGGCCACGGGCTGACCAATGGATGGCGGACTACCAGCGCCTGTGCGACGCAAACGCGGACGATACAACCATTGCCGCCATGCGACAGATTAATCCATTACTGGTGCTGCGCAATCACCATGCACAAACGGTGATAGAGGCGGCCGAGGCTGGTGATTACAGCCTGCTGGCGGATCTGATGCAGGCGCTTCAGCAACCCTATGCACCAGCGCGACTCAAAGAACCCTGGGTCCAGCCACCACCTGCGCATTTGCGCGCCAAACCGATAAGCTGCTCAAGTTGATCTACACTTGGTTTGATCCCCTGCCAACCGGAATGCTCAAACCATGTCAGACCAAGCACTCTCCGATGCCGCCAATACCGTGGCCGGACAACTCCAGCACAAAATCGATCAGCGACAACTGGATGTCCCCATGCTGCCCGAGGTGGCCAGTAAGGTGGTCACGTTATCCCAGGACCCGGAGTCCGACGCCGCCAAACTGGCGCAACTGATACAGAGCGATCAGGCCCTGGCTGGCCACGTCATGCACATTGCCAACTCCGCTGCCTACACGCCCAACGCATCACTGGTGTCGTTGCAACAGGCCATCACCCGACTGGGCATGAACCTGATCAGCGATATCGCGTTAGCCGCATCCATCTCAGCCAAAATGTTCAAAGCCCCCGGCTATGAATCGCATATCAATTATATCTGGCGTCACGCATTGGCCACGGCTCTCTGGGGCAAGGAGATCGCCAGGGTATGCCGGCGCAATGTGGAAGCCACATTCCTGTGCGGCCTTTTGCACTCGATCGGCCGTCCGGTAACGATCCAGTGCCTGCTGGAACTGGCAAAAAAAAATGACACCGAACTGACCGAACAGGACATGCAACTACTGGAAGAAAAATACCACACGCCGGTGGGTATCGCCGTGGCTCAACGCTGGCAGATGCCACAGATTGTGTGTGAGTCAATCGAGTTTTTCCACGCCTATGAAAACGCGAATCTGGCGCGCGAACAAACCACCATGATCAACGGTGGTGCTGCATTTGCCACGCACCTGCTAAAACCGGAGGTCCTTGGTGCCGCGGCACTGGGCGAATTGCCGGTATTGGCAGACCTCAACTTGTACGATGATGAAATCGCCACGCTGATGGATAAGAAAGACGATATTAAAAGTACCATGGAGGCAATGCTGGGGCGATGAGCTACGACTTTGATCTGGTAGTGATAGGCAGCGGCCCGGCCGGGCAAAAAGCTGCAGTGCAAGGTGCCAAGGCCGGCAAAAAAGTTGCCATCGTTGAGCGCGACAAAGTGTTGGGCGGCGCCTGTGTTCACCGCGGCACAATTCCTAGTAAAACCCTGCGCGAAAATGCGCTACGGGTAAAAAATATGCGCGCCAATGCCGCGCTGGCCAATTTCCAGCTGGCGGAAGATACCGAAATGGTCACTCTGATCAATCGGCTCGATCAGGTGCTGCTGGCACACGACCAGTACATGCGCAAACAAATAGACCGCAATAACATCACCCGGATCCATGGCCGCGCTAAGTTTATCGATAGCCATACTCTGGAGATCGCCCGCGTCCGCGACGCCGATTACTGCATCAAGGCACAAAACATCATTATCGCTACCGGGTCTTTTCCGCGTAAGCCCGACAACATTGCCGTCGATCACGAATACATTTTCGACTCGGATTCCGTGCTGTCGATGCTGTACCTGCCGCGCAGCCTGACGGTACTCGGTGGCGGCGTAATCGCGAGCGAATATGCGTCGATTTTTCAGGCCCTTGGGGTCAAAGTCACCATGATCGACAAGTATCCACGCCCGTTGGGATTTCTGGATCAGGATCTGACCGACAAATTTGTCCACGCCTTCGAGTCGATGGGTGGCACCTGGTTGGGCGAGCACAATGTGGTCAGCGCCGAGTTTGACGGCTTGGCCGGGGTTATCACGCGTTGCGACAATGGCCTGGAGATCAAAAGTGAAAAACTTTTGTGCGCCGCAGGTCGCATCGCCAATGTGAAGGATCTGGCTATTGAAAACGCCGGTCTTAGCCTGAGCGACCGCGGCCTGATTCCGGTGGACAACAATCTCCGCACCAGTGTGGCAAACATTTTCGCCGCCGGCGACGTGATCGGTCCGCCCAGCCTGGCGTCGACGTCCATGGAACAGGGGCGCCGCGCAACCTGCAACGCCATTGGCATTATAATGGGCCGCATCGCGAGCACCATTCCGTCGGGTATTTATGCGATTCCCGAGTTATCCGCCGTCGGACTCACCGAACAACAGGCACGCGACAAGCACGGCGAAGTTATCGTCGGTAAAGCCAATTTCGAAGAAATTGCCCGCGGTCAGATCAGCGACATCCAGGACGGCATGTTGAAACTCATCTGCGCACCGGACGGTAAAGAACTGCTGGGCGTCAGTATTGTGGGAGAAGGTGCGACTGAACTCATTCACATCGGTCAAATGGCTTTACTGTCGCAGTCACCGGTAGATATTTTTGTGGAAAGTATTTTTAACTTTCCCACCCTGGCCGAGGCCTACCGGGTCGCCGCCTTGTCCGTCATCGGGCAACGCGAGCAGCGCGGTAAAGGTTAACCTGGTTAAAGCCCTCCCACTCCCCCATATCCGGAAAGGTGGTCGCCTGCTCGGTGGCCACCTTCACATAGCCGGGCTCTGAGAAGTCCTTTACCCGGGAATCCGCCACCCACACTTCATCCGCAAGAGTCGGTAATCTGGACAGCAACGGGCGATTATCCGGGTCGTACAAAATATCAGCGCCAAACAATACATCCACAGGCCCATGAATTGCCTCAAGAGCCGGCGCAATGCGTATTTGCGCGCCATTGGCGCCCGCGTTGGCTTGCGCTGCCACCAACGCCGCCGCATCCAGATCACAGGCAATGCTTTCACGCGCGCCCGCCAAAGCCGCCGCAATCGCCACCACGCCGGAGCCGCAACCCAGATCCAGTACCCGTTTGCCCGCGACCCAGTCGGGATTAGCCAGAATCCGACCGGCCAACACCTGACCGGAGGCCCAGCAAAAACTCCAATAGGGCGGCGCCGCCATGATCGCACTGACCACCTGATCATCAAAGCGCGTTCCAAAGGTCTCAGGATCTGCAAGCCACAGGCGAAGTAAGCGCTCACACGGAAGACGCTGCAGCCGCAGCTGACCACCCGGCACTGACGCTTGAAACAAAGCCAGAAGCTGGTCGGCGTGACCCAATGGTCCCATTTAGCGGCTCACCTGTACTGGTAAAAAAGGATAAAAACTGTACACTGATTAACCAGAAAGTATTAAAAAAGGAACTGGGTAACAGAAATCTGACGCCAGCGAGGGCATAGTAACCCCATGGAGTCGCGCAAGCGACTTCGGGACAAGGAGAAACGGGAAAGGATGCGCCAAAACAACCCCGTAGAGATCACAGAACATGAAGTACTTGCCCTGCTGTTTGCTTTTAGCCTGCCTGACCAGCCTCAAGTGCTGGGCCGGGGAAACTTTTTCCCAGGCCTTCTATAGCGGTGAAGACTCTGCCCTGACGGCCGCCACCACCGAAGCTATCCACTTCAATGCCTACGCCCGCCTGGCCAGCCAGGCCAGCGAAACCCACACGACTCAGGATCTGAAAGACGTGCTGGTCAAGGCGATTACCCCCTTGAATCTGGAACGCCCGGTGTACCAGCGCGGCTTCCAGTTGAACACGCTATCCACCGATGACGGGTTTGAACTACAGGCTGCCTATCGCTTCTGATCGGAACGACGGGCACTGGCAGTCAGTTAAATAACGCCTCGCATACGCAGGCATTCAGGTCCCGCCGGGCAGGTAAGGGATTACTCATCAGCCTTCGGCTCTTCAACCTTGTCCTCCAGCGCCTCAACAACGGGCGCTGAATCCCCCAATAGCACCCCCATCCAAGCCGTATTGTCATTGCTTTCCAGGGCTATCTTGACCGTAATGGTGAGCGGTACCGACAGTAACATGCCCACCGGGCCCAATACCCAGCCCCAGAACACCAACGACAAAAACACCACCAATGTGCTCAGGTTAAGCCCCTTACCCATGACGCGCGGCTCAATGACATTGCCGATCACCATGTTGATGGCAACAAAACCGATGGCGGTATAGACCGCTTCGGTCACGCCCAGCTGTACCAGCGCCAACAACACCGGAGGCACGGCGGCCAACAGCGAGCCCAGATTGGGGACAAAGTTGAGCAAAAAAGCCAGCGTGCCCCACAGCAGGGGGTAATCCACTCCGAGCGCCCACAACAAAGCGCTCACACAGGCACCCGTGGCCAGGCTCAACACGCTTTTGAGCGCCATGTAATGATTCACACTGGCCGTGAAACGGTTGATACCGGCAATCGCAGTTTGCAAATTGGCAGAAGATTTGGCGAGCCGATCGGCAAACCGCATTTCTTCGGTCAGAATAAAAATGACCGTGAGCAGTATCAGAAACGCATTGGTCATCAAGTTGCCCAATGACGACAAGGTGCTACCGGCCAATGCCAGTGCGGTACTGGGTTTGAAGCTGTCCTTCCAGAGCGCCACATCAATCACCAGCCCCTTGGCCTCAAGCCAATCGCGTGCGCCGGCGCTCATGGTTTGCAGACGGGCCTGATACTCGGGCAAATCGCCCTTAAAGGCCGTCAGTGAGCCACCCACCACAACGCCCAATAACACACCCATGGCGATAATCATGGCTATCACCACAATCACTGCCAGGCCGCTCGGCACGCCGCGCGCCTTCAGCCACAGGAGCGGTGGCGAACAAATGACCGCGATAAACAGCGACAACAGGAAAGGTACAAGCAATGGCTGCGCCTCGCGCATGCCCGCCACCACCACCACAAAGGCCGCCAATCCCAGCAAAAACAAAAGAATAGGATGTGATCGATGATCCGGCATGACGCGTCCCTGTATTAGCAATTCTGGTTCAGCGCATCCTGCAATTGTTCGCGCAGCAGCGCA
This sequence comes from Simiduia agarivorans SA1 = DSM 21679, assembly GCF_000305785.2. Classification (NCBI taxonomy): domain Bacteria; kingdom Pseudomonadati; phylum Pseudomonadota; class Gammaproteobacteria; order Cellvibrionales; family Cellvibrionaceae; genus Simiduia; species Simiduia agarivorans. The sequence goes on from NC_018868.3 coordinate 1,870,781, forward strand.
AGTTTTTCACGCCCGGCCGAATCAAATAGATGACGCGAGCCATCGCCCAGTAAATGCTGTTCTTCGATGTCGATACAGCGCAACCGGAGATTTTCAAGCCAGGGGTCGTGTCGCAGCGGCACCGAAGTAAAGACCAGCCAGTCTTTGTGTTTCAGCTCGCCTTTGTGCAAGGCCTCAAACAACCGCAACACCTGCTCACGCCGGGGACGATAACTGGGTTGGCGCAACGACAGCAGCAACCAGACCACCCCACCCAGCACGACCACACTGAACAACAGGGTAATGATCAGAACCACAGGAGTTTCACCGCCAGAGCAAGGGTTACCAGTATGAGTACCGGCCGGATAAAGCCCGCACCGCGCGTTAACACCATGCCCGCGCCCAATCGCGCCCCCAGGGCTTGCGCCAGTGCCATCAATAACGCAACGCCCCACCACTGATAGCCGGCAAAGACAAACACCAACATGGAGGTGGTGTTAATGACCAGCACAAACGGTTTGGTATGGGTGGTTGCTGCGCGCAATCCAAAGCCACGTAAACGGGTAAACACGGCGGCAAATATGGAGCCCATGCCGGGACCGAAGAAGCCCCCGTAGAAACCCATCACCGGCGCGACCGCGCCATTAAATTGCGTTTGGGTCAGGAGCGCGGGGCGATCCTCATCGGCCAGATGACGGCTGAACATAAAATACAGCGCCAAGCCGATCAGGGCCCAGGGCAACAATACTTCCAGCTGCGCATTACCCACCTGTTGCACGCTCCATGTGCCAATCACGGAGGCGATAACGGCGAGCACCAAGCCCGGCAATAAAGGCCTCAGGGCCAAATGGCCCTGCCGGAAGAAATGCACGGTAGAGGTCAGTGTACCGAACACACTCTGGAATTTATTGACCGCCAGCGCGTTCAACGGGGGGATACCCACCCACAGTAATACCGGCAGAACGATCATGCCACCTGCGCCGGCGATGGAGGATACGAAGCCTGCGGTGAAGGCCGTCAGGAACAGGAGCAGCACTACCTCTGGCGTCCACTCCATGGAAAACCCTATTGCAGCGCCGGGCGCTTGCCGCGGAAGCTCTGGATAAATGCCTTCACCTTTGCCAAATCCGCCTGCAGATCTTCACCAGGGGTCAGCAAGTGCCCGAAGTGCAGGGTGCGGGAGGGAAAATCCATCCCCACAAGCATAACCGGCACGCCCGCCCCTTTGGCGATGCGCAGGAAGCCGGTCTTCCACTGATCTACTTTGGAGCGGGTGCCCTCCGGCATGATCCCCACCAATTGGGAGGAATTCTTGCGGAAGCTGTCCACCACCTGTTCCACCAGGCCTTGCGCCGCTCCGCGATTAACAGGAATACCACCCAACTTGTACCAGAGGCCGGTGAGCGGCCAGCGGAAAATACTGTGCTTGCCCAGCCAGGAGATTTTTACACCCAGCGCCAGTATCGCAAACATCGCCACCACAAAATCCCAATTGGACGTGTGCGGGCCACCGGCGACAACCAATTGGGTATTGGCAGGCAAATGCCCACTGCAACGCCAGCCCATCAGGCGCAACCCGCTACGACCGATCCAGCGCGTCAGCCGGTTGCCCAGGCGCGGCCAGCCTTCCGGCACGGTGGGCAGTAAAACATACGGTTCAGACATAAAGTCCCCTACTGCAATTGGGGTTGTGCGCCACGGTAGTGGCTATTGATGTGTTCCCTGATGGCAGCGGCGTCTGCTTCGTGATCGCCTGTGGTAGTCCAGATCCGGTCCACGATCATGGACTTGCTGGGAAAATCCCAGCAAATAGTCAGAATGGGCACACCGGCTTCGTGGGCAATACGGACAAAGCCGGTTTTGTATTGATCGACTTTTCTACGCGTGCCCTCTGGTGTAATCGCCATCCAGACGGCCTCGTGGGTGTTGTACCAATTGACGGTTTGCTCAACCACGCCCTGTGACGCGGACCGGTCCAACGGGATGCCGCCCCACCACTTGAACAGACCACTCAATGGCCAGATGAACGCTTCTTTTTTCATCATGTAGGACACTTTGATGCCCACCGCCATGATGATTGGCATTGCCACCACAAAGTCCCAGTTAGACGTATGCGGGGCCAGTGCGACCATCATTTTTTTCTCGTTGGGCAATTCGCCTTCCAGGCGCCAGCCAAGGATATGTAACAACCCCCGGCCGATACCGCGGGTGAATGCATTGCCCAAGGCGGGCACCTGGGGAGGAAGTTGAGGAACTACGGCCATTTTCGAATTATTTTTTGTCAGAAAGCCCGCCATTTTAATACTTTTGTTCCGGTCTGTCAGGCATCACTGCCCTGCTATTCGTATTTGGCCAGCTTGTTATACAGGGTTTTCACGCTGATACCCAACTGGCTGGCCGCCAGGGTTTTATTGCCACCGGCTGCCGCCAGGGTATTCATTATCGCCGCCCGCTCGAGGGTTGCGAGCGGAACGCCCGCAGGTACCTGGTCGGCGATATTGCCGGCTGACGCTCGCAGCATCAGATGCCGGGGCAGTATTTCATCGTCCGCCAGCAGGCAGGCACGGTTGATACAGTGCTTTAATTCACGCACATTGCCCGGCCAATCGTAGTGTTCAATGGCCTGCTTCGCTGCGTCTGACAAGGCAATCTGCCGCCCTTCACGACTGTTAGTGTAGGCCAGAAAATGCTCTGCCAGGCCAATCCTGTCGCCCGCCCGGGTCCGCAACGGCGGCACCTGCAAGGGCCACTGAGCCAGGCGGAAATAGAGGTCTTCACGAAACCGGCCCGCCGCCACTTCCTCTTCGGGCAACCGGTTGGTGGCGGAGATCACACGCACATCGGCTGTCAGGGGCTGCTCCCGGCCCAACGGGCGGAATTCACCGGTTTCCAGCACCCGCAGCAATTTCACCTGATGCTCCAGCGACATTTCGGCGACTTCATCCAGAAACAACGTGCCCCCGCGCGCCAATTCAAACACCCCCTTATGCCCCTTTACTGCGCCGGTAAAGGCGCCTCGCTCGTGCCCGAACAGCTCACTCTCCACCAACGCGTCTGGTAACGCACCACAATTGATTGCCACAAAGGGCGCCTCCGCCCGGTCCGACACCTGATGCAGGGTGCGCGCCACCAGCTCCTTGCCGACCCCGCTTTCACCCAGAACCATAACGCTTTGTTCCGTCGGCGCGACTTTGCGGATCTGCCGGTAAAGCTTGCGCATGGCCCCCGAGGAACCGGCCAGAGCGCCAAACTGATCGATTCCGCTGGTGCTTTTATGCTCACGGCTGTGCGCATCGGCTTCAAATTCGGCGGCTATTTCCGCCAGTAGCTGGCGCACATCGTCAATCGGATAGGGCGTCCTGAAGTGAAAGGCGCCCGCTTCAAGCCCCAGGCGGTCGAGCAGTTCATTGGGTGCGCCATCACTGAACAGCAACCACTCGCTGTCTTTCACTGCCGATGTGGCCAGCACAGACTGCCAGAATCCGGCGTCCACCGCGGGCGCGGCCAGAAGCACCAGCGCCCAGTCCGCACTGTCGAGCTGACCCAGAAAGCTGTCGGCATCCTGACAATAGTGAGCCGCAGGCAGATCGCCCAATTGGCTCAACAGATCCGGAGGTAAAAGGCACAGGGTTCGGGCTGGATTCACGGGACATCCTCATTGTCAGCAGCCATGTAATTATTACACGGGGTGTGAACGATTTACGGGATCAGCCCGGATTTTTCTCACCCTTTTCGCCTGTTTTACGACTTTTTTCAGCGTTTTTCAGTTGGCACCCTGTTTGCAAATACCCCTGTGACATTCATCAGTCATACAGGAGTACAGCATGACTACAGCAAACTTGCTTAAACCTCGCCCCAAAGAACAACCGATGGACAATGGTATTGAAGACCAACCGCGGGTTGAGCTCGCCAGAGCCATGAGCCGGGCGCTGGCAGACAGCTACATGCTGAGCCTCAAAACCCAGTATTGTCACTGGAACGTAGTAGGGCCGCTGTTTTACAGCCTGCACCAGCTCACCGAAGCGCAGTACCAGGACCTGTTCAGCGCCATCGATGACCTCGCGGAACGTATCCGCGCTCTGGGCGCCGTTGCCCCCGGCAGCCTGCAGGCGTTCAGTAAACTGTCCGATATTCAGGAGTTTATCGACCGGCCCAGCGCCGAGGATATGGTGCGGGAATTGGCGCAAGACCATGAAACCTGCGCCCGCCGGATGCGCCTGGTGGTCGATGCTGCCGACGCCGCCGGCGATGTGAAAACCGCCGACATACTGACCGAACGCATCGGCCAGCACGAGGAAAACGTATGGATGCTGCGCGCCATTCTGACCCATTGAGATCAGCCATGACAGCCAAGCAAACCAGTAAAAACCCCCTCTGCAAAATGCCACCGCGCACGCGCGACACCCAAGGCAATACCCGCTGTGTGGGGGTCGAAGTGGAAATGGGCGAACTCAGTCCGCTCTCCATTGCGCGCGTGCTCCAGCAAACCGTTGGCGGCGACATCACGCTGCAGCAAGGCCTGTGCTATGGGCTGGTAGACACTGATCTGGGTGACTTTTTCATTGAGCTGGACGCCAAGCCCATCCAGGACACCGTGAGCCGGCTGCGACGGTTGGAATTACCCGCGGTGATTGATGCCGACCCCGCCGGGCTCATCACCGACCTGGCCGAGCAGCTCGTGCCCTGGGAACTGGTGTCTCCGCCGCTGCCATTGGACCAGCTGGATGCGTTCAATAACTTGCTCGCCAAGCTGCGCGGTGCCGGCGCCAAAGGCACCCGCTACGCCTCGCGCTTCGCCTTCGGCCTGCACCTGAACCCCGATGTACCGGGGTTGGACGTGGATACCCTGCTACGGTATTTCCGCGCCTACCTCTGCCTGCACGACGGCATCTGCGCGCGCGAGGATATCGATTGGAGCCGGCGTCTGATGCCGCACATCCGGCATTTCAGCGATGCTTATATCGCCAAGGTCATCGAACCGGATTATGCGCCCACGTTGGACCAATTCATGGACGACTACCTGGAAGCCAACCCCACCCGAAACCGCAGCCTGGACCTGCTGCCACTGTTCGCCCACCTTGACCCGGACCGGGTCGCGCGCGGCGTGGACGATGAACGCGTAAAAGCGCGGCCGGCGTTTCATTTCCGGCTGCCCAACTGCGATATCGACAATCCGGCCTGGGGTTTACACACCCCCTGGCACGAATGGCTGGCGGTGGAATTTCTCGCGGAAGATGAGAAACGTCTGGAACAAATGTGTCTGGCTTATCGCCGTGAGCTGCAGCGCTTCGGCCACAGTCTGGACCAACGCTGGCAGCAGATTGCCCGCCAATCGCTGTTGCAGTAACCCGTTACCCTTGGCCTTGCCGGGCCCCGCGAGCGATTAATGCTCGCGCGTGGCCCGGAATTTTACCTCCGGATAGCGCTCTTCAGCCAAACTCAGATTAACCCGCGTAGGTGCCAGGTATGTGAGGTGGCCGCTGCCATCCAGTGCCAGGTTCTCATAACACTTGCGTTTGAACTCTTCGAATTTTTTCGCGTCCTTTGAGTCCACCCAGCGGGCCATGGCCACGTTGATAGGCTCGTAAATGGCATCCACTTTGTATTCATCTTTGAGGCGATAGGCCACCACCTCAAACTGCAGCACACCCACAGCACCCACGATGATGTCGTTATTGTGCTGAGGGAAAAACACCTGGGTTGAACCCTCTTCCGACAACTGTTGCAAGCCCTTTTGCAACTGCTTGGTTTTGAGCGGATCTTTCAGGCGGATACGGCGGAACAGTTCCGGCGCAAAGTTGGGAATGCCGGTGTATTTCAGCTCTTCGCCTTCGGTAAAGGTATCGCCAATCTGGATGGTGCCATGGTTGTGCAGGCCGATAATATCGCCCGATACGGCCTCAATCACCTGCTCGCGATCGCCCGCGAGAAACGTCACCGCGTCGGCAATTTTCACATCCTTGCCAATGCGCACGTGGCGCATTTTCATGCCCTTACTGTAGCTGCCGGAACACACGCGCATGAACGCAATGCGGTCGCGGTGCTTGGGGTCCATGTTGGCCTGAATTTTAAAAATAAAACCGGAAAAGGCGGTTTCTTTCGGCTCCACTGTGCGGGTTTCGGTGGCGCGCGCGCGCGGCTCGGGCGCGTATTCCACAAAGCCATCAAGCATTTCTTTCACGCCGAAATTCGACAGGGCGGTGCCGAAAAATACCGGCGTCAGCTTGCCGGCCAGATAGGCATCCAGATCGAATTCGTGGGTGGCACCGCGCACCAGTTCAATTTCATCGCGCACGTCGTCGGCATCATCGCCCAGCAATTCGCCGGCTTCGGCCGAATCCAGCCCTTTGATCTCACGGAAGTCATGCAGGGTATGGCCATGACCACCCTCATACACGGTGATGGTGTCGGTATAGAGGTTGTAGATGCCCTTGAACAGCTGACCGGAACCGATGGGCCAGTTGATGGGCGCAGCCGCGATGTCCAGCACCGATTCAATTTCGTCCATCACCTCGATAGGGTCGCGGATGTCGCGGTCGAGCTTGTTGATAAAGCTAAGGATCGGGGTGTCGCGCAGCCGGCACACGTTCATCAGTTTAATGGTGCGGTCTTCCACGCCCTTGGCGCCATCAATCACCATCAGGGCCGAATCCACCGCGGTCAGTACCCGATAGGTATCTTCCGAGAAATCTTCGTGACCGGGGGTATCCAGGAGGTTGACCATGCGGTCGTGATAGGGGAACTGCATCACCGACGAGGTCACCGAAATGCCCCGCTCTTGCTCCATGCTCATCCAGTCAGACCGGGCGTGCGGCCCGCGTTTGCCTTTGACCGAACCCGCCATCTGGATCAACTGGCCGAGCAACAACAGCTTTTCGGTCACGGTGGTCTTACCGGCATCCGGGTGGGAAATAATGGCAAAAGTGCGGCGCTTGGCCACGTCCGCCTGAAACTGGCTCATGGGGTTACTCTGACTGGTGATATCGAGAAATGGAAAAGCCGCGGATTATAGCCGGCCAGAGCCGGTAGCGTCACCCACCTTCCAGATAACACATTTACCCCGTAAATACATAAAACACACTTTGCTTGATTTATTAAATGTCCGGAGAGCCTTACTTTGGTCACATGACGAAATCACACCATGGCCCACTCAGGAGCATCACCATGAACAAGCAACTGATCACCCTCGCCATTGCTGCACTGGCCAGCCCCATTGCGGTTGCCAATGACTATGCCAGCGTTGACCAGTATCAGGGCAAGCCCGCCACCGACCACACTCGCAGCGCCAATAAGGCCCATGCAGAGCGACTGCCATGGCAGGATAAAACTGCCTTCGAGCAGGCAAACCGGGGCCGCATTGCCAGTTTTGAAGAGCACGCCGCTGGCGAAGTCCACAGTCGCTTCCGCTTTCTGGAAGCCGGCAAGATACCCGATACAGCCAACCCATCGATCTATCGCCAGGCCATGCTGAACTATGTGTCCAATGGATTATTTGAAGTGGTGGATGGGATCTACCAGATCCGCGGGTCGGATCTGTCCAACATGACCATCATCCGCACCAATAACGGCTACGTGTTGTATGACGTATTGCTGTCTGACGTAGCCGCTCGCGACAGCTGGGCCTTTGCCCGCAAACACCTGCCGAAAATCAACGGCGAGCACAAGATCACCGGCGTGATTTACTCGCACACACACGTAGACCACTTCGGCGGCTCACGCGGGGTGATCGACGAGCAATACCTGGCCGACAACCCCGACGTGGACATTTTCGCCCCCAAAGATTTTCTTAAAGAACTGGTGGACGAAAATCTCATTGGTGGTCCGGCCATGGGGCGGCGCGCCCAGTACCAATACGGCACCACGCTGGAAAATTCCGATGCAGGGATTGTGGACAATGCGTTAGGTAACGGCACCTCGCGCGGCCAGGTCACGCTGGTCCCGCCCACCCGCATCATTGAGCAACGCGAAGAGCTGATCACTATCGACGGCGTGGACTTCCTGTTTATCAATATGCCTGGCGCCGAAGCACCGGCCGAAATTGTGACCTGGCTGCCGCAATACAAAGCCCTGTGGACGGCCGAACTGACCTATCACGGCCAACACAATATTTACACTTTCCGGGGTGCCAAAGTGCGTGATTCATTGGCGTGGACAAAATACCTGACCGAACTGAAAGTGCGGTTTGCGGCCAAGGCCGATGTACTCTTTGCCGCACACTCGGCGCCGGTATGGGGCAGTGAAAACATTGCCGAATACATTACCTTGCAACGGGACAATTACGGCTTCATCCATAACCAGAGTATGCGTCTGGCGAACCAGGGAGTGACCATTCACGATGTGGGCCGGGAACTGGAGGCCATCGTGCCGCAATCCCAACTGAATACCTGGCACACCAATGGTTACCACGGTTCCTACAGCCACAATGCGCGCGCGGTGGTCAATATGTACCTGGGCTATCACGACATGAACCCGGTCAATACCAACCCGTTAAAAACACAGGACAAGGCCTGCGTCTACGTCGCCGCTGCAGGGGAGAAATCGCTGATGAAGGCAGGAAAAAAATATTTTGACAAAGGCAACTACCAGGCAGCAGCACAACTTTACAATGACGTTGTGCAATGCAAGCCCGCAAACCAAAAAGCCCGCCATGCACTGGCCGACAGTTTCGAACAAATGGGTTACCAATCCGAGACCATGGCCTGGCGCAACAGCTACCTGCAGGCGGCCGTTGAGCTGCGCACCAACACCATTGAGCCCTCAATCAAGGCGGCATCCAGTGACATTGTTGCCAATACGCCCACAGGCATGCTGCTTGATTTCCTGGCGGTACAACTCAATGGGCCGAAAGCCGAACAGGCTGGCCTTGCGATGAGTTTCAATATTGTGCACCCGGATCTGGATGAAATTTATTACGCTGAAGTGAGCAACGCTAATATGGCGAACATTCAGGTGGAAAAACCACAGCCGGCTGACGCGACACTGACCATCAACAAAAACGACCTGACGGCCATTTTACTGAAGCAGAAAACGCTGAAGTCGCTGGTGGCCAGCGGCAAGGCCACCATTGAAGGCAAGCAGGACTTCCTGCAACAATTGCTGCCACTGCTTGACGAGTTTGACGGTCAGTTCGAGATCATGCCTCTGGCAAAGACTCGCTGACAGCAAAGCTTAAAGCGGCCCAACAGATCGGGCCGCTTTTTTTATCTGCTCCCGCAACCAACGTTCAGCTGAATTTTCTTCCAGCCGGCGTGCATAGTGCATACGCACCGTCGCCTCAAGACTCACAAACGGGTTTTCATAAACAGCCAGCGCCAGAGCATCCTGATATTGCCGCGCCAGACGCTCGGGCACCAGACCAATCGCATCGCTGCGCGCCACCACCATTAGCATGCTCATTTCGCTGCTGCATTCACAATACACTTTGCGTGCCGGTAACGGGTCGGCAGAGAACCGGTCCGCAAAAGTGGCATGCGGGTAACGCACGTTAACCAGCACATGCAGTGCCTCGGCAAACTCGGCCTTAGTAAGCGAACCCTGAATGCGCGGATGAGCCCGCCGGGCCACACACACCAGACGGTCGGAAAACAACGGCTCCGACCTCATGTGCGCGCCATGGGCGCTGGCCACATCCAGCAGCAAATTCAATCGCCCGTGCTCTAATTCGCTCGCCACCGCCACCGGGTCTGTGGGCATATCCCGAAAAACGATACGGGCCGCGCTGCCGGTCAACTGTGCATCAAGCACCGGCTGCAATATGTGAATGACCGATTCAAAGGTACACACATAAAACTCGCGCGCACTGTGGCCGGGGTCAAACTCACCCAGATTACCCAACACCGCCGCCACCGAATCCAACGCGGGCTGGCTGTGCGCGTACAGCTGATCCGCCAAACGGGTGGCCACAATGCCACGCCCCTGCCGGCGGAACAGATCGCCGTCCACTTGCGTGCGCAGACGCGCGAGGGCATTGCTCACCGACGACTGGGTCAGCCCGCATTTCTCCGCCGCCAGTGTGACAGAACCGGTCTGGTACACCGCATTGAATACTCTCAGTAAATTGAGATCGAAAGGGGGTGGCGTAGTCACTCGAGCATCCTCATAACAATGTGCCTTTTCATTTTCATCCTGACTTACTGGTCAATCCGGATAACGTCATCGTATTATGCCCCTACCCCGGACACAAAATAAGGACATTATATGATCGACTATCTGGCGCCCATCCTGCTGATTTTTGTCAGCCTGGTGGTGTTTTACGGCATTATCGTGATTCACGATATCCCCTACGAAATTGCCAAACACCGCAATCACCCCCATCAGGATGCCATTCATGTGGCCGGCTGGGTCAGTTTGCTTACCCTGCACATCCTCTGGCCATTCTTATGGATCTGGGCCTCCCTGTACCGCGAGGACAGGGGCTGGGGTTTCAGCGATCATCAGTCGCCCAAGGCACACGTTGAACGCCTTGAAGCCCAGGTGGCCGCATTAACCGCACGCATTGAAACACTGGAAAAACAACGGGAGCAGGAGCAGTAATCATGGAAATGTTAATGTTGCTCACCTATGCAGGCCTGTGCATAGCGGTGTTCAAAATATTCAAACTGCCGCTGAACAAATGGACGGTACCCACAGCCGTACTGGGCGGGGTGGTGCTCATCTCTACCATTATGTTTGTGATGAACTACAACCACCCCTACTCCGAATACAGCCGCGAGTATTTTATTACCACACCGATCGTGCCCAACGTCAGCGGCCAGGTGCTGACGGTAGATGCCAAACCCAATCAGCCGCTAAAAGCCGGCGATTTGTTATTTACCATCGACCCAACACCGTTTGAGGCTAAGATAGAATCACTGCAGGCCCGTATCGAAGCGGCCAAAGAGGAATACGACCGGCAGAAAAATCTGTTTGCCCGCAAGGTCAGCAGTGCGCGCGATCTCGACCGTGCCGAGTCCCATTTTGAAGACCTGCAAGGTCAACTGCACAAGGCCGAGTTCGACCTGAAAAACACCCGCATCGTGGCGCCTACCGATGGCTTTGTCACCCAGAACTTCCTCCGCCCTGGCATGCGCGCCGTATCGGCGCCCTTACGGCCGCTGATGGTATTTGTGCACACCCAGGATGCGTACATGACGGCGTTTTTCCGACAAAATGCCATGCAACGTCTGGCGCGCGGCGGCGAAGCAGAAATTGCGCTGGACGGAATTCCCGGCAAAGTATTCCGTGCTGAAATCGTGCAGGTGAATCCGGTGATGCAGGAGGGTCAGCTACAGGCCAGCGGCAACCTGATGACCTACAATCCGCAACAGCCACCCGGCCGGATTGCCGTGGTGCTGAAAGTGACCGACCCGGATTTCGCGCCGTACGCCGATCAATTACCCCTGGGTGCCTTCGGGCAGGTGGCGGTGTATACCGAACACGCGCATCACTTTGCGGTAATCCGCAAAATCCTGCTGCGCATGGCGGCATGGATGAATTACATCTATCCCTTGCACTGAGCAAACCGAGAAAAACGCCGGCGCCCGCAATGGGTGCAGCTACTAGCTCAGGTTAAAATCCGATCCGCAAATAGCTGATCAATCGCGGCTTCGTCATAGCCAAGCGAAGCCATCAATGCGCGCGTATCTGCACCCTCCGAAGGCCTGCTACCACTGACATAAATCTGATGCCCTGAAAATTTTGGCGCAACGCCCGGCTGATTAATGCCGCCCGCCTCTACATAGGCACATCGCGCGTGATTGTGGGGATGGACCGCCGCCTCGGCCATATCCAGCACTGGCGTGACGCAGGCATCGGTACCCTCAAACGCCTGCGTCCATTCCGCCTGCGTCCGGCGCAAAAATATTTGTTTTAACTGGTGTTTATTGACTGCCCAATCCGCCGGCTGCTGCGATTGCAGTGACGGATCGTCAATCGCCAGAACCGCAAGAAACTGCTGATAAAACTGCGGCTCAATGGGCCCCACCGCCATGAATTTCCCGTCGGCAGTTTCGTAGGTATCGTAAAAGTGTGCGGCGCCATCCAACAAGTTGGCCGCTCGCTCCGGCTTCCAGAGCCCTAGTGCGTTAAAGCTGCTGAACAAGGACATCATGCTGGCCACGCCATCAGTAATGGCAGCGTCCACGACCTGGCCTTTACCGGTTTTTTGCGCGTCCAACAGCGCCGCTAACACACCCATTACCAGAAACAGACTGCCGCCGGCATAATCGCCCACCAGGTTGAGCGGCAGAGCCGGCTTTTGTTTGTCACCCATGGCTGCCAGTGCACCGGTTAAACCGATGTAATTGATATCGTGCCCGGCGGTGTGCGCCAGCGGCCCGGATTGTCCCCAGCCGGTCACCCGCCCGTACACAAGACCTGGGTTTACCTGCCAGCAATCGTCCGGCCCGCAGCCCAGTCTTTCGGCCACACCGGGGCGGAAACCTTCGATCAGGGCATCGCTGGTGGCCACCAGTTCAAACAACAATTTTCGCCCGGCCGGATTTTTGAGATCCAATGCGATGGAGCGTTTGCCGCGTGAATGCACATCGTGCGCTGAAGGCAAGCCGATACCGGTGGCTTTTGACGCACGCTCAACCACAATGACCTCGGCCCCCAGGTCCGCCAGCAACATGCCGGCATAGGGGCCGGGGCCAATGCCTTTCAATTCCAGAATCCGGATGCCGGCCAGCGGGCCGGCTTTCTTGTCAGTCATCATGTTGCATCATCATTCAGTTAAACGTTTCAGCCCGCTCGATTTTTTCCGAGACAATGGCTGGACACTTAAAACGCTCACCGTAGGCATCGGCCAACTCGGCGCAACGTGCGCGGAAACGTTCAAGACCATAGGTGTTAATGAATTGCACAAAGCCGCCCGTATGCACCGGCGCACCAATACCCATAATCGAACCGATATTGGCATCCGCCACCGAGCGCAGAACGCCCGACTCCAGGCATTTGAGTGTTTCAATCACCTGACGGAATAACAACCGGTCTTTGATGTCCTGTTCCGGCGTTGCATTCCCGCCATCAAAATACTTATCCAGCAAGCCAGGCCAAATGGTTTTGCCCTGATCGCCGTAATCAAAATAGCCGCCGTTATAGTGTTTGCCACCCCGGCCATGTTCCACCACCAAGGTCTTGATAATTTCGGCCATGGCGTCGTGCTCGCCCCACTGGTTTTCCACCCCCATGTCGGCCCAGGTCTGGTGAATTTTGCGGGTCAGTTCCAGACTGACTTCATCGTGCACAGTCAATGGCCCCACCGGCATACCCACCGCCTTGCCCAGGTTGTCTACCACCACGGGATGAATGCCCTCAACCACCATCCGGGCCGCTTCGTCCAGATAAGTGGAGAAGGTGCGGGAGGTGAAAAACGCCAGGGAGTCGTTGACCACAATGGGCGTTTTTTTAATTTGCCGGACAAAATCAAACGCCCGCGCGAGGGTTTCATCGCTGGTTTTTTTGCCGCAGATAATCTCAACCAAAGGCATCTTGTCCACCGGAGAAAAGAAGTGGATACCGATAAATTTTTCCGGGTGGGCGCTGGCTTCGGCTAACTGGGTAATGGGCAGACTGGAGGTATTGGAGCCCCAGAATCCATCATCTGACAGATACTGCTCGGTACCCAAGGTGATTTTGTTTTTGAGATCAATCTGCTCAAACACGGCTTCAATAATCAGATCGCAGCCGGCCAGGTCCTGGTCGCGCTCTGTTGGCTGAATGCGGGCAAGCAGGGCCTCGGCACCGGCCAGATCCAGCCGGCCGCGGGCCACTTGTTTTTCAACCAGCTTGGCGGAATAGGCTTTGCCTTTTTCTGCCGCCGCCATGGAAATATCTTTCAGCACCACGTCAATGCCCACCTTGGCGGCCACATAGGCGATGCCCTGGCCCATCATGCCGGCACCGAGCACACCCAGTTTCTTCACCGTGTGTGGTGCGATATTGTCCGGCCGGCTGGCACCGGCGTTGATTTTATTGAGCTGGAAGAAAAACGTGGTGATCATGTTTTTCGCTTCGGGCGTCATGACCAGTTCGGTAAAGGCCCGCCCTTCTTTGCGCAAAGCCGTATCAAAATCCAGCCTTGCCGCTTCCACCGCACAATCGAGAATTTTTTCCGGCGCCGGCAAAAGCCCACGGGTTTTCTGCGCCAACATCGCCGGAGCAATAGCTAACAATTGAGCCAGCTTGGGTGAGCCGGCTGAACCACCGGGTATTTTGTGGCCTTTGTGGTCCCAGGGTTGCAACGCAGCATCTGGGTTGTCGACTTGTGATGCTATCCAGGCTTTGGCCGCTGGCACCAGTTGGGATTGATCCGCCACGGTGGCGTGTATCAGACCCGCCGCCAATGCGCGTCCGGCATCTGCTTTTTTACCTTCCAGTAAATACGGCAAGGCCGCTTCAAGCCCCAGCAAATTGACCATACGGACAATGCCACCGCCACCGGGCAACAAGCCCAGAGACACTTCGGGCAAACCCAGCGATACCGCGGGCGAATCCACCGCAACGCGATAATTACAGGCCAGGCAGATTTCAAATCCGCCGCCGAGCGCCGCTCCATTGATGGCCGCCACCACCGGCACCGGCAATCGCTCCAGCGCACGCAGCTGGCTTTTGATTTTTTCCACCATGGCAAAGAATGCGGCTTCGTCACCGGGCTTGGCGGCCAATAATTCATTCAGATCGCCGCCGGCAAAAAACACTTTTTTGGCGCTGGTGATCACCACACACCGGTAAGCCCGTCTTCGGCCTGCAGTTTTTCAATAGTGGCCTGCATGGCATCGCGGTATTTCCGCGTTCATGGCATTGACGGGGCCAGTCATGTTCATGGTGACCGTCACGATACCCTGACTGTCTTTCTCGTATTCAAATACGTTATTTATGCTGCTCATGTCTGGCTCCTTACACCCGCTCGATAATGGTGGAAATACCCATACCGCCACCCACACACAATGAAATCATCGCGCGTTTGGCCTGGCGTCGCTCCAGCTCATCCACCATGGTGCTGATCAGCATGGCGCCGGTGGCGCCTAAGGGATGGCCCATGGCAATGGCACCGCCGTTGACGTTAGTGATTTCATGATCGAGATTAAGGTCTTTCATGTAGCGCAGTGCCACCGAGGCAAAGGCTTCGTTGATTTCCCATAGGTCAATATCGCCGTGGCTGAGACCCGCTTTTCGCAGAGCCTTTTCCGCCGCAGGGCCCGGGCCTGTGAGCATAATGATCGGATCGGTTGCGAGCACAGCGGTGGCGACAATGCGCGCGCGCGGTGTGAGCCCGAGATCCTTGCCGGCCTTTTCACTGCCAATGAGGACGGCGGCCGCACCATCCACTATGCCGGAGGAATTGCCTGGCGTGTGCACGTGATTCACGCGGGTGAGATGGTTGTACTTGCGCAGGATAATATCGTCGAAACCCAGGCCGCCCATCATTTCGAACGAAGCTTTGAGTTTGCCAAGAATCTCGAGAGTGGTATCGGGCTTGATGAATTCATCGCGTTCCAGAATCATCAGGCCGTTGGCATCGCGCACGGGAATCACCGAGCGATCGAAATAGCCATTGGCTTGCGCATGGGCTGCCCGCTTCTGGCTTTCCAGCGCGTAGCGATCCACATCCTCGCGGCTCCAGCCTTCCAGCGTGGCGATGGTGTCAGCACCGATGCCCTGCGGCACAAAACCAGTTTTCAGACTGAAGGCGGCATCACCACCCATGGCACCGCCATTGGAGCCCATGGGTACCCGCGACATGGATTCCACCCCGCCGGCCACCACCAAATCCTCCCAACCGGACGCAATCTTTTGCGCGGCAATATTCACCGCCTCCAGGCCCGAGGCGCAGAACCGATCCAGCTGCACGCCCGGCACCGATTCATCCCAGCCGGCGTTCTGGACGATCATTTTCGCCACATCCGAACCCTGCTCGCCCACCGGGGTGACGCAGCCCATGACCACATCGTCCACATAGGCGGTGTCCAGACTGTGACGCTCCGCCAGCGCCTGTAACAGGCCGGCGCCCAGATCGATAGGTTTGACTTCGTGCAGGCTGCCGTCTTTTTTACCTTTGGAGCGTGGCGTGCGAACAGCGTCGTAGATATAAGCGTGGTGGGGCATGGGGGCTACCTGGCAGATAGGAATGTGGCTCCAGTATAGCCCCCGGGGGTCAGCGCACTATGACCTGTGCGCTCAAAATCAATGACCTGATTTAATGCACTGATTTAATGGTCTGAATTTATTGCAGTACTTCGAATAATCCCGCCGCACCCATGCCGCCGCCCACGCACATGGTCACCACCACATAGCGTACACCCCGACGGCGACCTTCCAGCAACGCGTGCATCACCATGCGCGCGCCGCTCATGCCGTAGGGATGGCCGATGGAAATCGCGCCGCCGTTGACGTTCAGACGATCCATGGGAATCGCCAGTCGCTGTGCACAATAAAGCACTTGTACCGCGAAGGCTTCGTTCAGTTCCCACAGGCCGATGTCGGCCATGGTGAGCCCGGCCCGTTGCAATAACTTGGGCACCGCAAACACCGGGCCAATGCCCATCTCGTCAGGCGCACAGCCTGCCACCGCCATGCCACGATACACACCCAACGGTTTGAGCCCGCGCTCCTCCGCCAGCGTGCGATCCATCAGTACCAACGCTGCAGCGCCGTCCGACAATTGCGAGGCATTACCGGCGGTGATGCTGCCGCCCTCGCGCACGGCGTTCAGAGACGCCAGCGATTCGATCGTGGTGCCGGGCCGGTTGCCTTCGTCTTGCGTCAAGCTGACAGCCTGCTCCGACACGGCGCCGGTGGTTTTATCCTGCACCAGTTTGGTGGCGTTGACCGGTACGATTTCATCGGCAAACTTGCCCGCGGCCTGCGCCTCAGCGGTGCGTGCCTGGGACATAACGGCATATTCATCCTGCGCTGCACGGCTGATGTTGTAGCGCTTGGCCACCACCTCGGCAGTATCGAGCATGGGCATGTAGAGATCCGGTGTATGCTGCAAAACCAGCGCATCTTCTGTCCGATGGCTGTTCATGTGCTGATTCTGCACCAATGAAATCGACTCGGTGCCGCCCGCCAAAACCACCGGCACATGATCGAGCACAATTTGCTTCGCTGCCGTCGCCACTGCCATCAAACCCGATGCACACTGACGATCAAGTGTCATACCCGCAACCGAAACCGGCAGGCCAGCCGCCATGGCCACCTGCCGACCCAGGTTGGTGCCCTGGCTGCCCTGCTGCAAAGCCGCGCCCCAAACGCAATCATCAATTTCTTCCGGCGCAATACCCGCACGCTCAACCGCAGCCTGCACGGCCACTGCCGACAAACTGGGCGAGGTCAGATTGTTGAACGCACCCCGGTAGGCTTTGCCGATGGGCGTACGCGCCACCGACACGATCACGGCTTCTTTCATGCGTTGCCACTCCCTTTCGATTGCAGGTAGTTAAACGCCTTGACCAGGAATTTTTCCGATTGTTTCATGCCCGACGCCAGTTCAGACTGCTCAGCAGTATTATTGATCGCATCCCAGTTTTCCAACACGGCTTCGGGCGTTTGCTGCTCGGGTGCCAGGAAAATGCCATCGGTTTCAAACAGGCGCGCGCTGGCAAAGCCGCCGGCACCGGCGCACAGAATCATTTTGGTGGGTGCCTGTTCGGTACACAACACCAGCGCACCGGCAGTGACCGATTCCGGCTTCAGCATGTCCAGCACTTCCGCCGGCATCAGATCTTCCGTCATGCGGGTAGCGGCGGTGGGCGCCAGCGCATTGACACGGATATTGTATTTGTCGCCTTCCAGCACCAGCGTATTCATAAAACCCACTTGCGCCATTTTCGCCGCGCCATAGTTGGTTTGCCCGAAATTACCGTAAAGGCCCGAAGACGAGGTGGTCATGACGATGCGACCATATTGCTGTTCGCGCATGATTTCCCACACCGCCTTGGTGCAATTCACTGCGCCCATCACATGCACATCCATCACCAGACGGAAGTCATCGAGATCCATTTTGGCAAAGCTTTTATCGCGCAGGATGCCCGCGTTATTGATCAGGATATCCACCCGGCCCCAGCGCGCCATGGTCTGCGCCACCATGTCCTGCACCTGCTCCATGTTGGTGACATTGGCGCCGTGGGCCAATGCTTCACCACCCGCCGCTTCGATTTCTGCCACTACGGCCTTGGCCGCATCGGACGACGCACCCGAGCCATCGCGCGCGCCACCCAGATCATTGACCACCACTTTGGCACCGCGGGCGGCGAGTGCCAATGCATGCGAACGCCCCAAACCGTTGCCGGCGCCTGTTACGATGGCCACGCGGCCGGAAAAATCAATGCTCATGTCGCTTACCTTTTATCTTTCAATGAGGTTTATCTTTCAATTATTTTACGATTTGCATGCCCAGCCACTGGGCAATCAGTGCGGGCTTTGCTTCGCCTTCGATTTCCAGCGTGACTTCGCTTTTCAGTAAATACTGACCCGGGGATTTTTCTTCAATACTGAGAATTTTTGCCACCGCGCGGATCCGGCTGCCCACGCGCACCGGATTGATAAAACGCACTTTATCCAGTCCGTAATTCACGCCCATCTGACAACCGTCGATCAACACACCATACTGTTCGGAAAAGTGCGACAGCAGCGACAAACTCAGGAAACCATGGGCGATAGTACCACCGAAGGGAGTGGCCTTTGCGCGCGCTGGGTCAATATGAATGAATTGATGGTCATGGGTGCAATCAGCAAACTGATTGACCTGCTCCTGAGTGATGGTGAGCCAATCCGTCGCCGGCGCCTGGTAATTCTGGTAGTCGGCAATCTCTGTCCGGTTTATGGTTTTCATCAGAACCAGTTCTCCTGCATATCGAGTGTGGTGGTATCAATGGTATCGAGCAGTTCAGCCCACACCGCCGTTTGTGGTAGTTCATAGCGATAGAAAAACTGCAGCGCCTGTAATTTGCCGCGATAAAAATCCGCATCGTTTGCACTGTTATCCAGCGCGGCTTGCGCAACACAACCCTGCTTAAGCCACAACCAGGCCACCACCAGATGCCCCATCAGGTCGAGGAAGTAAGTGGCGTTGGCCAGCACCGCATCGATGGGTGTATCACCCATGGCGGTCAATAACCGGGTAGCAGTTTGCTGTACTCTGGCGGCCAGTTGCTGCAATTGTCCGGCATAGGGCGCGAGCGAGGAAACACTGGCAGCGCTCGCCACTGTTGTGTCGATCTGAGCCAATAAGGCGCGAAAACCCGCCACCTTATTCATCGGCAGCTTGCGTGCCAGCAGGTCAATGGCTTGGACGCCGTAGGTGCCCTCATGAATCGCATTCAGGCGGTTGTCGCGGTAAAACATTTCCACCGGGTGTTCATTGATATAGCCATGGCCACCCAGCACCTGAATCGCCAGGCTGTTGGCGCGCGGGCCGTATTCCGATGGCCAGGATTTGATCACCGGCGTGAGAAAGTCCAACAGCGTGTGCGCATCCGCACGCGCCTGTTCGGTTTCGGCGGTGCGTTCGTCATCGGCCAACTGAGCGCCGTACAGGCACAACGCAAACGCACCCTCAGCGTACGCTTTCTGCGCCAGCAACATACGGCGCACATCTGCATGCTCGATGATATTTACCGGTTTTGACATCGGATCTTTACTCGATGGCAGTCGTCCTTGCGGCCGCTCTTTGGCGTAGGCCAGCGAATACTGATAGCCCGTCACTGCCGTGGTGGCCGCGGCAGTGCCCACCATAATCCGCGCTTCATTCATCATGTGAAACATGTAGCGGATGCCCTGATTTTCTTCGCCCACCAGATAGGCCACTGCCCCACCCTGTTCGCCGAAGCTGAGCGCACAAGAGGTTTGCCCGCGCCCACCCATTTTGTGGAACAGCCCGGCCAGGTGCACGTCATTGCGCTCGCCCAGACTGCCGTCTTCATTCACCAGAAATTTCGGCACGATGAACAAACTGACACCTTTGATGCCAGCAGGCGCCCCTTTCACCCGCGCCAACACCAGGTGTACGATGTTGTCGGTCAGCTCGTGGTCGCCACCGGAAATAAAAATTTTGTTGCCCGCCAATCGGTAGCTGCCGTCGGCTTCACGCCAGGCCCGGGTGGTGAGGTCGGCCATGCTGGACCCGGCGCCAGGCTCGGTCATGGCCATGGTGCCGGCCCAACGACCTTCACGCATGGGCGCCACCCAACGGGCAATCTGCTCGGGCGTGCCGTGTGCTTCAATCAGGTTGCAATTAGCGTTGGTCAGGCTGCAGTAACCTACCGCGGTAGAACCAGCTGCGCTGAGATAAGCGCCGGTGACGCTGGCCACCACCGCCGGCAACTGCATGCCACCGGTTTCATAATCCGCGGTCGGGCACGCCAGCCCCGCTTCGATAATAGCCTGCACGGCCGGCTTGATTTCCGCCAGCATCTGCACGCGGCCTTCTTCGAAGGTGGGCTGATGCTGATCCATGGTCTGGCGAATGGGCAGAAAATATTTTTCCGCCACTTTGCGGGCCGTTTCGATGGCCGCATCAAAGGTTTCACGGTTGTGATCGCGGTAGCGGGGGCGCTCGCACAAGGCTTCGGTGTCGAGCAGTTCGTACAACATAAACGCCAGATCGCGCTCGCTCAGAAGGGGGGCCTGCATGGGTATTCCTCTGCTTCATTCGTTTTCCCGATGTGGCATTATCGGGACTCTTGGATTCTGTAACAGGCTTTTTTATGTCCGGTCCGCGCGCAGCCAGCCCAGAGGCCAGTCACACCAACCAGACGTTTGGCCGCTTTTTGCGCTTCTGGCGCGAACTTCACGGGCTCAGTCAGGAACAGCTGGCCGAGCGCATCAACAGCTCGGCGCGCCACATCCGGCGCCTCGAAACCGGGGCAGGCCAGCCCAGCGCGGGTATGGTGGAAGACATTGCCAACACCCTGCAACTGGGTGCGCGCGACCGCAACCACCTGCGTATCGCCGCCGGCTTCCATGTACAGGAGGCGCCGGTGGATTTTCACAGTCCGGGCCTGCGCTGGTTGCGCAATGCCATGCGCCTGACCCTCAAGGCGCAGAACCCCTACCCTGGCCTGCTCATGGATCGCGCCGGCGACATCCTGATGGTAAACCGTGCCTGGGTTAATTTTCACCGGCAGCTGTTATCAGCCGAGGCGCTGGATCAGGTCACCAACCTGTTCAGTTTTCTGTTCAGCCATAGCCAGCTCATCAAAGACAGCGGCGCCGACACCATGGCCCTGATTCTGATGGCACTGAAACAAAACGCCCTGTTTTCCAATGCCGAAGGGGATATTGCCGCCTTCGAACACTACCTGCAATCGCCCGCCGCCCCGGCCGATTGGCAACGCCGGGCGGCAGCCCTGGAACCCATGGCCAGCTACCGCCTGCACCTGCCGTTCAACGGGCAAAGCCAGCGTTTTTACAGTGTCAGCCAGACCGTGGGCGCGCTGGGCCCGGCGGCCTTTCTGGCGGAACCCCGGCTGACGCTGACCACGCTCTATCCTGAAGATGCCAGCCTCGATTTGTCGGCCCTGATGACAGAACCACACAAACACCCGTTACTGGTGGATTAACATAAAAAATAAATATTAGTGATACATATAGATAAAATTAATTGATTTTGGTGATCATTCATTTCCCGCTAGACTGAACCCAGTCAGACAGGAAAGATCAGCATGCCTTCCACCATCACCATGGTCCGCCACGGCCAGGCATCTTTGGGTAGCGCCAACTACGACCAGCTGTCGCCGCTGGGCTATGAACAAAGCCGTTGGCTGGGCGAATATCTGGCAAAAGAAGGTCACCAATTCGATCAGGTGATCACCGGCGCCATGGCGCGCCACAAACAAACGGCCGACGCCCTGTTGGCCGGTGCTGGCCTGACATCGGACTGGCGGGAAGATGCGCGCTGGAACGAGTTTCACTTTGAACAGCTGGTGCGCCTCTATCTGGCACAAAACCCTGAGCTTGCGGATGAGACCCGCACCGACAAACGCCAGATGCTCAGGGCGCTGAAACTCAGCCTGCACGCCTGGGTACAGAACCAGCTGCCGGCCGAGCAGTTGAGCGAAACCTGGGCGCAGTTTGAAGCGCGCGTGGTCAGTGCCTTAGCCGAATTGCCCGGCGACAAAAATATTCTGATTGTGAGCTCCGGTGGCGCCCTGTCCATGGCCTTGTGCCACATCCTGAAAGCCGCACCGGAAACCATGATTTCACTGAACCTGCAGACGGCCAACACCGCCGTGCACCAATGCATTGCCACCCGCGACGGCTTACAGCTGACGCGCTTTAATCACCTGCCACACCTGGCAGATAAAGCTGAACACACCACTTTTTTCTGAAGGATCTGTCATGGAATTTGAATACAGCGAAAAAACCCGGGAATTACTCCAGCGCCTGACGGCCTTTATGGATGAGCACATTTATCCGAACGAAGAAAAAATGCACGAAGCGCTCGCCACCGATCGCTGGAGCACGCCGCCTTTGCTGGAAAGCCTGAAGCAAAAAGCCCGCGAACAAGGGCTGTGGAATCTGTTCTTGCCATTGGCCTATGGCGACTACTCGGGTGGCCTCACCAACCTGGAATACGCGCCGCTGGCAGAGCAGATGGGCAAGGTGCTGTGGGCACCCGAGGTATTCAACTGTGCAGCCCCTGATACCGGGAATATGGAAGTGCTGGCCAAATACGGCAACGAAGCGCAGAAAAAGCAATGGCTGGAGCCGCTGTTGGCGGGCAAAATCCGCTCCGCGTTTGCCATGACCGAACCCGACGTGGCCTCCAGCGATGCCACCAATATCGAAACCGCTATCGTGCGCGATGGCGATGACTATGTGATCAACGGCAAGAAATTTTACATTTCCGGCGCCTGCCGCAAACAGTGTGAAATTCTTATCGTGATGGGTAAAAGCAGCCCCGATAACCCCAATCGCTACACCCAGCAATCCATGATTCTGGTGCCCACCAACACCCCGGGCGTGAATATCACCCGCCCGATGAAAGTCTTTGGCTACGACGATGCACCGGAAGGCCATGCTGAAGTGATTTTCGACAATGTGCGCGTACCGGCCAGCAATCTGATTCTGGGCGAAGGTCGCGGCTTTGAAATTGCCCAGGGTCGCCTTGGCCCGGGCCGCATTCACCACTGCATGCGTTCAGTGGGCGCCGCTCAACGGGCACTGGAAGCCATGTGCCGTCGCGCCAACGAGCGCATTGTGTTCGGCCAGCCGATGATCAAACAGCAGTCTGTACGTGAAGACATCGCCCGCTCCGCCTGCGAAATCGAACAGGCGCGCTTGCTGTGCCTGAAAGCGGCGCAAAAAATGGACCGCGAGGGCAATAAATCAGCCCAGGACCTGATTGCCATGATCAAGATTGTAGCGCCCAATATGGCACTGGCGGTGATTGATCGCGCGATTCAGATTCACGGTGCGGCGGGCGTCAGCCAGGACACTTTCCTGGCGCATCAGTTTGCCGCCCAACGCACCTTGCGCCTGGCCGATGGCCCGGATCAGGTACACATGATGCAACTGGGTCGCAATCTCGCGAAGCAATTTGCACAATAAAGAACAACACAATTTACAGAACTATTCGCAGAACAAGAGAGCAAGCCCATGAGCCAAGTGGACGCACTGGACCTGGACACCCTTACGCCTTATCTGGAAGCCAATGTGCCGGGCCTGAAAGGGCCCCTGCAGGCAGAGAAATTCGCCGGCGGCCAATCCAACCCGACCTTTAAACTCACCAGTGCTACGGGCACTTACGTGCTGCGCCGGCAACCACCGGGCAAATTACTGAAATCGGCGCATGCGGTAGACCGGGAATTCCGGGTACTGCATGCACTCGCCAATTCCGATGTACCCGTGGCGCGCGTATTTCACCTGTGCGAAGACCCCGGCATTCTGGGTTCGCTGTTTTATGTGATGGAATACTGTGACGGCAACGTCTATTGGGGTGCCGCACTGCCGGAAGCGCGCGACAATGCACAGCGCGGCCGTATGTACCAGGAAATGAACCGGGTACTGGCGGCGCTGCACAGCGTGGACATTACTGCGGTAGGACTGGCCGACTACGGCAAGCCGGGTAATTATTTTTCCCGCCAATACGACCGCTGGCAAACCCAGTACCAGGCATCGGAACTGGAACCCATCGATGCCATGAACAAACTCATCGCGGCATTGCCAGGCTTGATGCCGGAAGACGATGGGCGCGTTTCACTGGTACACGGCGATTACAGGCTGGATAACCTCATGTGGTCGAAAGATAACGAGCGCATTATTGCCGTACTGGATTGGGAATTATCCACGCTGGGGCATCCGTTCGCGGACCTCGCCTACCAGTGCATGCAACTGCGCCTGCCCACCAGCCAATCGCGCACGGCCATGTCGGGCTTGCTGGGATTGGATGCAGCTTCGCTCGGCATTCCCACCGAAAAAGAATACGTCGCTGCCTACTGCGAGCGCATGAATTTGCCGGGCATCACTAACTGGCCCTTCTATGTGGCATTCAGCTTTTTCCGTCTGGCAGCCATCGTACAAGGTGTTGCCAAGCGCGCCAGCCAGGGCAATGCATCCAATAAACAAGCTGCCGCCGCCGGCCGCATGGTTGAACCCCTGGCCAGTCTCGGACTGGCCTGTCTGGAGGAACTCTGAACAATGAAAGCGATCGTCTGCAACGCCTTTGGCGAACCCCTCACGCTGGAGCAAAGGCCCGACCTGAAGGCCGGCCCCGGTCAGGTCGTGATCAACATTGAAGCCGCCGGGGTGAATTTTCCCGATGGTTTGCTGGTGGCCGGTTTGTATCAATTCAAACCGCCGCTGCCGTTTGTGCCGGGCACGGAAGTTGCCGGGACCATTGCCGAGGTGGGCGAAGGTGTTAAACACTTAACGCCGGGCCAGCGGGTGGTATCGGTGAATATGCTCGACGGCTACGCCTCGCAAATGCTTACCTACCCGAATCTGGTGATGCCACTACCCGATGGCATTCCCGTTGACGAGGCCGCCGGTTTGATTACCGCCCACGCGACCGCGCACCACGGGCTTAAACAGCGCGCCAACCTGAAAGCCGGCGAAACGCTACTGGTCACCGGTGCCGCTGGCGGTACCGGGCTTGCAGCAGTGCAAATCGGCAAGGCCATGGGCGCGCGCGTGATTGCCTGCTGCTCAACAACAGAAAAATTGGCATTGGCGCGCGAACACGGCGCCGATGAACTGATCAATTACACCGAAGAAAATCTCAAAGACGCCATCAAACGGCTGACCGACGGTAAAGGTGTGGATGTGGTGTACGACACAGTGGGCGGCGATAATTTCGAAATCTGCGCCCGCTCCATGGCATGGAATGGCCGGTTGTTGGTGGTCGGTTTTGCCAGCGGCGATATCCCGAAGCTAGCCGTGAATCTGACGCTGGTGAAAGGTTTCAGCGTAGTGGGCGTGTTCTGGGGCACCTTTACCCAGAAAGAACCCAAAGTCTTCGCCAGCAACATGGCAGAACTGTTTCAATGGTATCTCGAGGGCAAAGTGAAAGTGGTTATTCACGCGTCTTTGCCATTGGAGCAGGCCGAGCAGGCACTCAAAATTGTTGCCGATCGTCAGGTCATGGGCAAAGTGATTCTCAAGCCATAAGAAAATTCTTATTCAATCGTCCGGAATTATTATGAATAAAGATCTGTTTAATCTTGCCGGTAAAACGGCATTCGTGAGTGGTGCCAGCCGTGGCATCGGTGAATCCATTGCGCGCATTCTCGCCGCCTATGGTGCCCATGTGATTGTGTCCAGCCGCAAGGTAGACGACTGCCAGAAAGTCGCCGACAGCATTAACGCCGACGGCGGTTCTGCAGAAGCCTGGGCCTGTCACGTGGGTAACATGGATAGCATCAGCGAAACCTTTGCGTTCTTAAAAGATAAGCACAAAGGCAAACTGGATATTCTGGTTAACAACGGCGCGGCCAATCCGTATTTCGGTCATATTCTGGATACCGATCTGGGTGCCTTCCAGAAAACGGTGGACGTGAACATCCGCGGCTATTTTTTCATGTCGGTGGAAGCCGGCAAACTGATGCGCGAACAGGGTGGTGGCGTGATTGTAAACACAGCCTCCATCAACGCGCTCACGCCCGGCCCATTCCAGGGCATCTACTCCATCACCAAAGCCGCCGTGGTGAATATGACCAAAGCATTTGCGCGTGAATGTGCTGAGCACAACATCCGTTGCAATGCGCTGCTGCCCGGTTTCACCAAAACCAAGTTCGCCGGCGCGCTGTTTACCGACGATGGCATCTATCAACACGCAATCGCCAACATCCCGATGAAACGCCATGCCGAGCCCGACGAAATGGCCGGCGCGGTTCTGTATCTAGTGAGTGACGCCAGCTCTTACACTACCGGTCAGTGTCTGGTGGTAGATGGCGGCATGACAGCCTGAGGAAATAGCAATGGATAAACTACTGGATTTTACCGGCCAAGTGACTCTGATTACTGGTGCTGCTCAAGGCTTCGGCGCACTGCTCGCGCGTGCGCTGGGTGAACGAGGGGCCAAATTGGTGCTGGGCGACGTTAAAAAGGAGGCCCTGCAGGGCGTGGTGGCCGATCTGCAAAAAGACGGTATCGAAGCAATTGCCCTGGACTGCAACGTAGCCATCGAAGCCCAATGCAAGGCCATGGTGGATACGGCGATAGAACAATTTGGCCGTCTGGATATTGCGGTAAACAACGCAGGCATTGGCCAGCCACTGGAATTAACGGAAGATGTGGACGATGCGACTTTCGACGCCCAGTGGAAAGTGAATGTGATGGGCGTGCAGTACGGTATGCGACATCAGATCAAAGCCATGAAGCCCAAAGGCAGTGGCACCATTCTCAATGTGAGCTCCATGGCAGGATTGGGCGGTGCACCACGCCTGGCAGCCTATTCAGCCGCAAAACACGCCGTAATCGGTCTGAGCAAAACGGCAGCGGTAGAAACCGCGGCGCTGGGCATTCGCGTCAACGCCATTTGCCCGTTCTTCTCTCTGACACCATTGGTCACCAATTCGGCACTGGCTGCAGCTGGCTTGGATCAGGCTAAGGCTCAATTGAGCCGCGGCGCGCCCATGAAACGACTCGCGGAACCGGAAGAAATTGTGAACACCATGGTATTGTTGTTGTCTCCGGGCAACACCTATTTAACCGGCCAGGCCATCGCCGTGGACGGTGGTGTGTCTGCTATGTAGTGGCTGCCGTTGCGGTAGTGTGAAAACGCTGCCGCAACCACAGCCAGGCCACCAGACCGACCAAAAAATTGCAGCTGGCTGTAGCCACAAACAGACCGGTCAGCCCCCATAACCATTGCATCATCAATGCCAGCGGCAAGTAAAATCCCAGCACCCGCATAAACGAGATCGCCACACCGGGCATGGGTTGACCGATACCATTAAAGGCAGCATTCACCGACATTACCAAACCGTAGGCACCATAACTGAAAGGCACAATCAACAAATAGCTACGGGCCACATCAATCACTTCTTGTTGATCGGAAAACAGTCGAATAAGCAGCTCACCCGCGAGCCATAACACCAGCGCCAGAACAACGCCAAAGCCCAAGCAAAAGCGGGTCACGACGCGCAATGTTTCATCTAACCGCGCAAACTTTTGCGCGCCCAGATTCTGGCCACAGAATGGGCCCACGACGCCAGACAGTGCATAAAACACAATGAGTGCAATGGGCTCAATTCGCATGGCAATACCTAAACCTGCAACCGCCACCGTGCCATAACTGGCCACCAGATATACCACGACACCCGAGGCCATGGGGATGATGACGTTGTTGACCATCGCCGGCACACCCACGTGTAAAATGGCCCGCCAGGAGGCCCATACCTCGTCAAACCTTGCAAAGGGATTTACCAGCATACCCAGACGTTTGTGTAACACCCAAAGCACCACAACCAAACTCAACGCACGGGTAATCAAAGTGGCCAGGGCCGCACCTTCAAGTTCCAAACGCGGGAAACCGAACAAACCGAAGATTAATATGGGATCCAAAACCAGATTGAGAGCGGCTGCGGCGATCATCAGCGTGCCCTGAATACGTGCCAACCCCATCGCGCGTAAAGACGCCAGCCCCACCATTGGCACCATCAAACAGGGTGCGCTGAAATACCAGATCCACATATAGTCATGGATCAACGGCACCAGTTGGTCTTCTGCACCCAACAACTTGAACAACGGCTCAATAGTAAACCAACCGATACCGCACACCACCAGGGCAATAATGGTGGTCAACGACATAGCATCAGTGGCCATGCGTTGGGCAAGGTGGTGGTTATCGCTACCTATTGCGCGCGCCACGGTGGAGGATGTGCCGGCACCCAGACCAATGGCAATGCTGGTGAGCACCATGACCACGGGAAAGGTAAAGCTCATGGCCGCCAACGGCTCATGCCCCAGCATCGCCACAAAAAACGTATCCACAGCATTGAATGACATAGTCGCCAGCAAGCCCCAGACCATGGGCATGGCCATCTCCCGCAGGTGACCACTCACAGGGCCTTCGGTAAGCATGGGTTGCATACTGCGATTCATTCAGACGGGTTCCGGCAAAAGCGCAGAGTATACACCCTGCAGGCGCTGGACATGGCACCGATGGTCGGCTCTGTGCGGCAAATTGCCGCATGTGTCAGTTTGGCAGGCATCGTATAATCCCACCATGACTGACACCATCCACGATGACACTCTCCTCGCTCATCACCTGAAGAGCCTGCTGCTATTGCGCTGGCTGCTGCTGCTATTGCTGATTGCTGGCCTGGCCCTTGCGCACGAACAACTGCATTTGGTGCTGGAATACACAGTATTGCTGAGCCTTTTGCTCGGCTTTGCTGCCCTGAATCTGCTTACCCACTGGCGCCTGTGGCGCGGTCCACGTGTGCGGCACTGGGAACTGGTTGCCCAGCTGCTGGTGGATTTTCTGGGGATTTCACTTCTGCTGTATTTTGCCGGCGGCGCCACTAATCCTTTTGTCAGCTATTTGCTCATCCCATTGTGCATTGCGGCTGTTGCGCTGCCCGCAAGCGCCGTCATCAGCCTAACCGCCATTGCTATCGGTTGCTATGCATTGTTACTCACCAGCTATGTTCCAGCCGAAGCGATGGCGCCAGGCCACCACCACGGCCCCGACCCATCACTCCACACCTGGGGCATGGGTATTAACTTCTTTATCAGCGCATGCCTTGTAGCCGCATTTCTGAGCCGCATGGCAGGACAATTAAGAAAACAGGCAGACCTCTTACGGGCGCAACGTGAACAGGTGCTACATGCAGAACAAATTACCGGCATCGCCACTCTGGCCGCGGGCACAGCACACGAACTGGGCACCCCGCTTGGCACCATGAAGATTGCTGCCAGTGAACTCGCCAGCGCTGACTTACCACACGGACTGAATGCCGAGGCCGACGAAATTCTCAAACAGCTGGGGCACTGCCAGAGTCTGCTGATCCGATTAAGAGAAAAGGCGCAACAAAGCCTGGATGAAAAACAAAGCCATACACCGGTTGACCTGTGGCTGCAAAAACTCACTGATGAATGGCGATTACTCAACCCTCGCCACCAGTTAGACTTCAAACCCACGGATACCCACCTGGATAGCTACTGCCTGTCGGCCGACCCGACCCTGCAACAGTCATTGCACAATTTGCTGAATAACGCCGCCACACACAGCCACGCAGACATTGCACTGGACGCTTATTGCGAAGGCCCTTGGCTGATTCTGTGTATCCACGATTCCGGCAAAGGGGCTCCCGAATCCGTGCTGCGCAACTGGGGCAAACCGTTTAACAGCGGCAGCGACCAGGGCATGGGCCTGGGAATTTATCTTTCCAATGCGACACTGGAGCGCCACGGCGGTGAACTCAGGCTGGAGCCCAACGATAAAGGCAACTGCACCTGGGTGCGAATCCCCGTACAAACTATCAACTCGCTGTGCGGCAACTGAACACCATGCACTATCTGATTCTGGACGACGATATTCACTATGCTGAAACCCTGCAACGGGCGATGACACGGCGCCAACTGAATACGCAATTGTGCCACTCACTCATCGATCTGCCGCAATTGCTGGCAAACGAATTATTTGGCCGTGCCATTGTCGATCTGAAGTTGGGTGCCGACAACGGCCTGCAAGCCGTTGATCTTATCCGACAATCACAACCCCAGTGTGCCATTCTGATGCTCACCGGCTACGCCAGTATCGCGACCGCCGTGGAAGCCATGAAGCGGGGAGCCACCCATTATCTGCCGAAACCTGCAGACCTGCGGGAAATACTCGCCGCGTTTGATGATCAGGTGGCAGTTTTCGAAGATATTGAAACGCCGTCGGTCAACCGGCTTGAATGGGAGCACATACAACGGGTGCTGCATGAGAACGAGGGGAATATTTCCGCCACCGCCCGGGCGCTGAAAATGCATCGGCGAACTCTGCAGCGCAAGCTGGCCAAGAACCCGGTGGCGGAATAAGGCTCAGCGAAGGTGCCGGGCCATGATCAACGCGTTTTCCTTGCCCTTGGCGGTGGGGTAGTAATTGGGCCGTTCACCCACTTCCATGAAATCAAACCGCTCATACAAGCGGATAGCCCGCGCATTGCTGACACGGACTTCCAGGAATAAAGAATCCGCACGCTTCTCGGCCCAAGCCACCAGATCTTCCATCAGACAGGCGCCAACGCCGCGTTTACGCAACTTGGGATCAACCGCAATATCCAGAAGTTCGGCATCTCCGCCACCCGTGGAGGCGATGTAAAACCCAAGCAACCGGTCATCCTCCAGCCAGCCCACGCAGCGGTGATGCCCTGCCAGACTGTCTTCCATGCTGGTCCGCTTCCAGGGATGTGAATGTGCCACCGTCTCAATGGCCATGACCTTATCGATGTCCGTTGGCACGAGCAGCCGGAGTGGCGGCAGGGGTTTGATCTGAAGTTGCATAACCGGAGAATTTACTGACGCAGATGTTTAATGGCGGCCCATACGCTGGCTTTCAGTTCAGGCTGTATCAGCAGTGTATCCAGCGACGGCAGGCGCAGTGTGGGCAGACTGTCACCGCCGGGTAAGGTCAGCGCAGTACCCGCATCGTCCTGGCCGCACAAGGCCTGACTGATCTGCTCACCAAAGCAAAGCAGTGTAGAGGTCTGATCAGCGGGTCGCCGCGCCTGTAAAATGGGCAGAAAATAATCCTCGGCATTGCCGGCATGGGCGGCAGCCAGGCCCTCCAGTGGCCAACGGATGACTTCCGGTTTGCGGGTATCAGCAGGGCGGTTCAGTGCCACCAGGATATTGGCCAGCAGGCTGTTCACCGGTAAAGCCTGTTCGGGATGACGGTCTGCCAATATCAACAAATCGGCCACCTGCCAGAGGCTCACGTTCAGCGCCGGCGCAGCAGCAGTTTTGTGCTTAGGCGTGGCGGCAGGTTTTGGAACGGTTGGCTGGGCGGCTTTAGTAACCGCCCCCATGGTGTTAAGCAACTCACCCAACACCTCACCACTGGCCTTAGGGCTCTCTCCCGACGCGGCTGCAGTCGCAGGTGGCGAGGCAGGACTGGCGACATCGGCCTCAAGGGCGGCCGGCAAAAAGCTCAGATCCACGGGCGCGGCCTGCGGCGCCGCTGGCAATTGCAACCGGGGCATATAGGTCTGAATCCCCATTGCCTCCAGGTACTGCCGCCTCGCCCGCTCGTTTAACATTGACCCGCCAACCTTTTATTTGCCGCGGGCCCAGCCCGCTCAGACACCCTCGTGCTGTGGGTGCTCTTTGTGTTTACCTTCAGCCAGCAAGTTTAACGCATCCACATAGGCCTTCGCACTGGCAATCACAATATCGGTGTCCGCACCGGTACCATTAACGATGGTGCCATCGCGCTCCAGGCGCACGGTCACTTCACCCTGAGCCTCGGTGCCCTGAGTGATAGCGTTAACGGAATAGAGCTTCAGTGCGGCACCCGAGCGAGCCACCGACTCCAACGCTTTAAAGGTGGCATCAACGGCGCCACTGCCTTGGGCATTGGCGGTGATGGACTCGCCGTTCACTTGCAACGTGACCTGCGCATCTGGCACCAAGCCCGATTTGCACAGCACTTCCAACGCCTCGAAGTGAAAACGTTTGCCGTTCATGCTGTCCCGAACATCCGAAACGAGAGCCTGCAGGTCTTCATCAAAGATTTCGTGTTTTTTGTCGGCCAATGCTTTGAAGCGTGTGAACGCTTCATTCAAGGCCTCCTGTGATTCGAAGGTGATACCCAGCTCTTCAAACCGGGCTTTGACCGCCGCCCGGCCCGAGTGTTTACCCAACACAAGCTTGTTGGTGTTCCAACCCACATCCTCGGCACGCATGATTTCGTAGGTTTCCCGATGCTTGAGCACACCGTCCTGATGAATACCGGATTCATGGGCAAAGGCATTGGCACCGACAATGGCTTTGTTGGGTTGTACCGGGAAGCCGGTGACAGAGGCCACTAAACGGGAGGTAGGCACAATGTGGGTGGTATCGATCCGGGTATCGACCGGCATGATGTCCTTGCGGGTGCGGATCGCCATGACAATCTCTTCCAAGGAAGCGTTGCCTGCCCGCTCACCCAGGCCATTGATGGTACATTCCACCTGGCGTGCGCCATGGTTTACTGCACTCAGTGAATTCGCTACTGCGAGCCCCAGGTCGTTATGACAGTGGGCAGAGAAAATGGCTTTACTGGCGTTGGGCACGGCTTCTATTAACCGGCTGAACATGCGACCGAACTCTTCCGGCTCGCCATAGCCAACGGTATCGGGCAGGTTAATGGTGCGCGCACCGGCATTGATAACGGCCTCGATAATCCGGCACATAAAATCATGCTCGGAACGGCTGGCATCTTCGAGCGAAAACTCCACATCGGCGACTAAATTGCGGGCGCGCTTCACGGCATGCACCGCCCGCTCGATCACCTGATCTGGCTGCATTTGCAGCTTGTACTTCATGTGTATGGGCGAGGTGGCGATGAATGTATGAATCCGGCCAGACTCGGCGGGTTTCAAGGCTTCACCAGCCCGATCAATATCTGCATCTACGGCCCGAGCGAGAGAACAAATGGTGGATTCCCTGACTGCAGTGGCTACAGCTTTCACCGCCTCAAAGTCACCCGGACTGGCAATGGCGAAGCCCGCTTCAATCACATCCACCCGAAGCTTTTCCAGCATCTTCGCAATCCGGACTTTTTCTGACTGGGTCATAGACGCACCCGGGCTTTGTTCGCCATCACGCAAGGTGGTATCGAAAATGATCAACTGATCGCGGTTCATGATAGTTCCTGAAATGTTTTGTCTGGGGTAACGAAAAGAAATACGGTTCTGCGGGCGCAGAAATTACAGTCCTAGAAGTAGGCCTGTTAGCGGGGTAAGTCGTAGTTTTGAGGGAAAACGCATGGTGCGCACCAACATTGACGATTGGTGCATTTAAACAAAAGATGTTTAGCCGGACAACATTATTAGGACAAAAAGCCCATTCAAAACGATTATTCCAAATAATAAGAGCTGCTCAGCCTACACAAATGCCTTGTTGTAGGACTTTTATCCTTGCAAAAGCGTTATCAAGTCCGCCAATTGCTCCCTCAACATGGCGGGATCAAGCGCAGGGGTTTGCAACTGGCCAACGGCACCTTTGACCCAACCTACCGCTTCTGTTTGTATCGCACGGGCTCGTTCAGTGAGCCCAATCCAGACCTGGCGCTCGTCCTCTTGACCGCGGGTGCGCTGCACCAGTTCATTATCAGCCATGCGTTTAAGCAGCGGCGTCAGGGTGCCCGAGTCCAGTAAAAGCCGCTCACCCAACTCGCCCACTGTGACGGGTTTATCCGCCTCCCATAACACCATGAGCACCAAGTATTGCGGATAAGTGATATCCAGCGCGTCGAGCATTGGCTTGTAGGCCTTAATCATGAGCCTGCTGGCAGCATAGAGCTTGAAACACAACTGCTGATCCAACTGAACCAGCAGGGCATCCTGGGTTGATAAGGCCATAAACGTCTCCGATTACCCTAGCGCTTTCACCAGATCGGCTTCCAGCGATTCGGGTTTGTCTTTAGGCGCAAACCGTTTGATCACTTTACCATCGCGCCCCACCAGAAACTTGGTGAAGTTCCACTTAATACCTTCGCTGCCAAAGATCCCCGGCGCTTCCGCCTTCAGCCAGTTAAACAACGGGTGAGCTTGCTCGCCATTTACATCCACTTTTTCATACAACGGGAAAGTCACGCCAAAATTCAGCTCACAAAACTCACTGATTTCATCGCTCTCGCCCGGCTCCTGCTTCCCAAACTGATTACAGGGAAAGCCCAGAATCTCCAGCCCTTTGTCATGGTACTTTTTATACAGAGCCTCCAAGCCCTTGTATTGGGGGGTAAAACCGCACTTACTGGCCGTATTCACCACCAACACCACTTTGCCCTTATATTCAGCCAACGACTGCTCGGCGCCTGACAAGGTGCTTGCTTTGAATTCATATAAATCGGACATCGCCTTTTCCCTCTTGTTTAATGTAACTTGGCATCAAGTTTATATTGTGCACAATATTATAATAAGCTATCTATTTCAATTGCAGGGATTGTTTAAGGCTATGGGAGGGGGTTCTGGTCTCTAGTCTCTGGTCTCTGGTCTCTGGTCTCTAGTCTCTAGTCTCTAGTCTCTAGTCTCTAGTCTCTAGAAAAAGGAAAGCCCAACCGGGTACCGGCTGGGCTTTTTTGTTTTTGTGGTCTTCGTTATCGCGTGCAATCTGCAAGCTTGATTGGTGGGTTACGCTATCGCTCAACCCACCCTACGGGTATGCACCCTGCTTCCGCCAGCAGCGCAAGCTGCGAGGCGTGGTCTTATTTTCCCAACCCACTACTGGCACGCTCTCACATGGGGGCGGAGCGATGCGCGTAGGCTGCGATTAGCAGCCTGCATTGTGGAGCGCCGGAGGCTATGCCGACGGCCGGACCGCGTCAGCGGCCCCACAAGTAAAGAGAGGGGGCTCCCCATGTGGGAGCCGATGCGTCGGACCGAGGACATCGCCCACCTTTTTCGCAGACAAAGAAAAACGCCCGATAGGATCACCTATCGGGCGTTTTAATTAGAACGGTTCGCCGGCGCGACTTGACGATGTCCTACATTGGGTTGCGAGCAGTGCTCGCAATCGCTTCGCGACGCTGGGGCGCCCCTCCGCCGTGCCTGCGGCACAGGCTGCGTCACATGAGCCTTTGTAGTGAAACTAAAACAACGTATTCTAAAAAACAAAACCCCCGCTGGTGTCCCAGCGGGGGTTTTCTTTTTTAGAAGCTTGACGATGTCCTACTCTCACATGGGGAGACCCCACACTACCATCGGCGCTAAGTCGTTTCACTACTGAGTTCGGAATGGGATCAGGTGGTTCCAACTCGCTATGGTCGTCAAGCAAACTGGTTTGATCTGTGGCTGGTCTTATCTGATATTTCAGGGCCTCATCACACAATCAAATAGGGTTGTAAATGCAAAGTCTTTGCTGACTGAGACAGATGTTTC
Organism: Simiduia agarivorans SA1 = DSM 21679; assembly: GCF_000305785.2. NCBI lineage: Bacteria > Pseudomonadati > Pseudomonadota > Gammaproteobacteria > Cellvibrionales > Cellvibrionaceae > Simiduia > Simiduia agarivorans. The sequence continues at coordinate 1,906,255 of NC_018868.3, forward strand.
TCTCATCTTATCCAGCTTTGTTGAAGGATTAAATCCATACAATCATCTCTGTTATATGGTCAAGCCTCACGAGCAATTAGTATTGGTTAGCTCAACGCCTCACAGCGCTTCCACACCCAACCTATCAACGTCGTAGTCTTCAACGGCTCTTTAGGGGGCTCAAGGCCCCAGGGAGATCTTATCTTGAAGGAGGCTTCCCGCTTAAATGCTTTCAGACGGTTATCCCGTCCGAACATAGCTACCGGGCAATGCCATTGGCATGACAACCCGAACACCAGAGGTTCGTTCACTCCGGTCCTCTCATACTAGGAGCAACTCTTCTCAAATCTCCAACGCCCACGGCAGATAGGGACCGAACTGTCTCACGACATTCTAAACCCAGCTCGCGTACCACTTTAAATGGCGAACAGCCATACCCTTGGGACCGGCTTCAGCCCCAGGATGTGATGAGCCGACATCGAGGTGCCAAACACCGCCGTCGATGTGAACTCTTGGGCGGTATCAGCCTGTTATCCCCGGAGTACCTTTTATCCGTTGAGCGATGGCCCTTCCATACAGAACCACCGGATCACTATGACCTACTTTCGTACCTGCTCGACGTGTCAGTCTCGCAGTCAAGCTGGCTTGTGCCATTACACTAAACTCCTGATTTCCGACCAGGATTAGCCAACCTTCGTGCTCCTCCGTTACTCTTTGGGAGGAGACCGCCCCAGTCAAACTGCCCACCATGCACTGTCCGCAACCCGGATAACGGGCCGACGTTAGAACCTCAAACATACCAGGGTGGTATTTCAAGGACGGCTCCACCACAACTAGCGTCATGGCTTCAAAGCCTCCCACCTATCCTACACAAATAGGTTCAAAGTTCAGTGCAAAGCTACAGTAAAGGTTCACGGGGTCTTTCCGTCTAGCCGCGGGTACACTGCATCTTAACAGCGATTTCAATTTCACTGAGTCTCGGGTGGAGACAGCTCCGCCATCATTACGCCATTCGTGCAGGTCGGAACTTACCCGACAAGGAATTTCGCTACCTTAGGACCGTTATAGTTACGGCCGCCGTTTACTGGGGCTTCGATCAAGAGCTTCGCTTACGCTAACCCCATCAATTAACCTTCCAGCACCGGGCAGGCGTCACACCCTATACGTCCACTTACGTGTTTGCAGAGTGCTGTGTTTTTAATAAACAGTTGCAGCGGACTGGTTACTTCGACCACCAACAGCTTACGGAGTAAATCCTTCACCGTCA